>JABDQW010000094.1 GCA_013042055.1 Gammaproteobacteria bacterium
GCATCCGCTACCCGGAAGGCGGCATCCAGCTTGGCGACTGGAAGATCGGCCGCGAGCTTGCCTGGTCGGGCTTTGGTTATCGCGTCGGTCACAAGACCGACGATCACAGCCTTGCCGAGAACGGGCCCGGCGGCAATTGTTATAACTGCCACCAGCTGGCTACGGACCGTACCGGCGGGAACATCGGTCCACCGCTGACCGGTTACGGTAAGCTGCGTGGTACCAGCGAACCGATACTCAAGTACACCTACGAAGTGATCTACAACCCCCACGCGTACTTTGCCTGCACCCACATGCCGCGCCTAGGCGCCAACGGGATCCTGACCAGTGAACAAATCAGTCACATAATGGCCTACCTGTTAGACCCGGAATCACCCGTCAACAAGTAGAACCAGGGCAAGGGGCGAACCAAAAGGGTCTGAGTCGTTTGATTTCTCTTTTGGTTCTTTTGATTTCTGCCAAGCGCTATATTTCAATAGACCCTGACCCTTTTGGTTCTCCCTTTTGGTTCTCACTTTCGGGCAGAGTGAATCATTGTGGTTGCTCGCTGCAGTCAACGGGGTTTTGCGACATTTCATCCTGGCGCATCGGCATGCCGTCGATGAGCGCAAAGATGCCATCGAGTTCAGGCACATCATAGCGGCGATATTTTTCGCTTCCATCCTTGCCGATCAGAATGGCGGCGAATTGATCGCGATCGATAGCATAACGTTTTCGCAGGGTAGTGGCATCGGACGGTGAGATGGTCTGATCATCCAGACGACTTTGACCCTGCTCGAGGATGACGCCGATGATCATGTTCCTGTCATCCAGCTCACAACGTCGCCGTTGCAGGTTGTGTCTGGTCTGCTGCAAGCGGGAATCTGCAATGGACGGTGCAAACAGGAGCAGGGGTCGGTTCTGCCATACATATTCCGACATTTGCGCTGCCGAGACATGTGCGGTGGTGCCAAGTAATGCACCAAGCAGTATCAGGCCGATTGAGAGCAGTGGTTGCTGTTTGTCCATCATTGATGAGATTACCATGGAAGTCATTCTCCGTCGAAGGCCCGGAATTTTCACGAGACATAGGATTAAAAGGGTTCAGATCCACTGCTATCGTAAAAGGAAACTGGCGGAAACTGATGGGTTTGATTTACAGGAAAATGGGGTCTGAGGTTCCCCCAATAAAACGGACGGTTTAATCGCAGGCATGCTTCGCCTCGTAGTCTACCGGTGTCAGGTAGTTTAAAGAAGCATGCCTGCGTTGTCAGTTGTAAAAAACCTCGATGTACTCAAATATACTTTGTCGTGCTATGGCTCGACTGTGGTAATCCTCATGATATACCAGTTCATTCTTCAGCGTTCCAAAGAAACTTTCTGCCACGGCATTATCGAGACACTCACCCTTTCGGGCCATACTGCAACGCGTAAATAGGTGACGGAGGGATTATTTATTGGCCAACTTAAGTGTTGGTTAATAAATACCTCCGTCACATTTGTTCATTAGTGACAGTGCTCACCATTCACAGCAGTAAGGGATTAGAGTTTGAGACGGTCGTATTGGCCGGTATCGGCAAGATTCAATTTGTCGCTGAAGAATTGGTGGATCAGGTGAGGTTGCTGTATGTCGGCATGACCCGCGCTAAATCTCAGCTGCTGATTACATCCAGTGGGGATACGGTATTTACCCAACGTTTGGTTGAACTGGTGGCGCCTTGAGAATGAATGTTTCTAATATTCGAGGATACCGCCCTGTGACACAGTTTTTATTTTGATCATTTCCACCCCATCGCCCACTGACTGGAATCTTTAAGCTTTCGCCAATCTATCTTTGTCACTTCGCGTGTCAGCAGCGCCTCAATTACACAGGCAGTGACCGATCCATCATCAACCTTGAGGACCTTTGTGACGATGAAATGACGCTGCCTGTTCACGGGTTGAACAGCGGTCCATTTCGAATTGAGTAGCTTGTTGGGGTTGATACGGTTCATTGTCAAAAAAGGTTAACATAATACAAAAGTTGACGGAGGGATTATGTTTTGACCAGCGCTTAAGTTGTTTGAAAAATAATCCCTCCGTCAACTTTATTCGCTTGCTGAACAAAATTCGGTTCGGTGACAAATGAGACGCATTCAGATTAACATCTTGTACTACTGAAAATTATCCCACACCTGGGGTAATGCAAGATTTATAGCAACCATCATGGAAAGATGGATGGCTGAGATTCAGGGAGATTTCTCTCTTACCGTCTTGATGCGGTCCTGTCAAACTGCTCAGCATTGCTGGCTTTTCAAGGTAAAATCGACGGAACCATACTGAAATAATGCCGGCAAACCGATGCCCCGTTACACGAAACACCCGAAGCCATCCCCGGAGACCCGAGAAGAGGCGATGAAAATTGCGCGCGGGACGCAACGGCCGGGGCAGACGAAAGAGCAGACGAAACTGATCGCTCAGGGCATTCAGAAGGGTATCGACCAGTACAAGAAACAGCAGAAGGCGAAAGCCAGGGAACTGGACAAACGCCACGGGCATCGGGCTGACCAGAAGGCCCAACAGGGCGAGCAGAAGCCGTCTGCTACCGTCGTTTACCGGCAGCATTGGCTTCCATGGTTGTTGCTGGTGGTCAGCTGGGTCGCGTTCGTAATCTATATCGTACTTTTCCCTGATTACTGAGCGGCGAGCCTGCCGGTCGTAGCAGCGCATCTGCTTGTTTCAATTATTTGGGTTCAGAGTAATAATAGCTGGTGATGGTCATTCATCTGTCCCCAAACAACACCTTTCATCGGTCGATCACGGCCTCGTTGCTGGCCGGTTAAAACCATGTCTATAAGTGCAAAAACCAGAAAATATTTTTTGACGGGGCTGTCTTATCTCATAATCTTTATTGTGATTTCACAAGGGATAAGTTGGTGGCAATCCCGTGGTGCACAAACGGGAAATCTATCCGGGTTCAATGTTGAATTGCTGGATGGTGCGCGATTCGAAATCTCGGAATTTTCAGGAAAACCTGTTTTGCTTCATTTTTGGGCAACCTGGTGTCCTGTTTGTGGTCTCCAGGAAGGCAGTGTGGAGTCGATTGCACAAGACTATCCGGTAGTCACTATAGCTTCGTGGTCCGAAGGTGAGGCAGCAGTAAAAAAATATATGCACGATAACGGTTTGACGTTTCCAGTCATGCTGGATGATAGTGGGCAGCTTGCCCAGTCTTTCGGTTTGAAGGGCGTGCCCGCCAGTTTCATACTATCGCCGAATGGCGAAATAGCGTACGTTGAAACGGGTTATACAACGGAAGCAGGTCTGCGGTTACGTCTTTGGTTGTCGACCTTGATCGAGTAGTGTCATCTGCGCGGATATCTTGGGACAGTATACCTATTTATATTTCCTAATTGATGGAGCTTTCGTGGATCGGTATTCCAGTGACGATGATTGTATTTGCATTTATTCTCATCGGCAGCCGATGGCTGCTACCCGAGCGAATGCCGGCCATTTGCCGTTTTGACGATGCCCGTGAATACACGGTCGAGATGATGGTTGAAGAGGGCAGCGCACTGAGCGGGAAGACAATCGAGCAGCCCGGGTCCGTTTTTCAGACCCCATTAACCGCTGGTGTGGGATAAACATGGTCATACACTGTACGAGGAAACTCGCCAACAAACTACCGGACGTTTCCCCCGTTTCGATCGAGGAAGACAGCCCGCTGGATGAGGTTCATGGGACGAGGGTCTGACCCTGTTACGCTGAGTTTTAGAAGTTTGGGAGTTGCAGTCAGTAGGTGTTTAGCAAGTGATTTCGATATTTATGGGTATTTTGTTGACACATGCTGCGACGGAGGGTCAATCTTGTGGTAGTAGACGATGCCATCATGAAAATAATCTCCAGGAACCAGTAAAACAGACGGATAGATGAAACGCGCGTTTATGATTTTGCTGCCTCTTATTTATATCTAGTCAGCGAACCAGATATGAAAACCTGGTGCAGGAGGAGTTAAAGATGGGTGCTGGTGTAATACCTTTTGCTGTACACGAACACAAGGTCAATTTCCTGTTTCAACATACCTTTACCGGAAGGAAGGTTGGTTATCTGATCGATTTTGGTGGTGGCCTGGGGGAGAGCGAGGGCTACCGAGAGACCGCTATTCGGGAGTTTGTCGAAGAGACGGAAACCATGTATTTCTCTGATGATGTGCGGCTGGCTCGACGCACCAACGAGACAATCAACCACCAGATCCCAATCGTCGAGAAACTGTTTGCAGAGACGCTGGAGGCCCATCCTGAATGGTGGTGCAGGCGTGCGCCGGGAAACCCGGCTCGGCCCAAACAATGGAAAACATTCTTTATCGAATTTCCCTACCGGGATTTGGATGAGCTGAACCAGGCATGGGTGGCCGATAAGGTCGGGCGTTTCAAGAAACGGCGCAGGTTAGTCTGGGTGCAATCAGACGAATTGCTCGCCATTTATGAAAATGCGCCTGACAAATTGTGGAAACGTGTCCGGCAATTAGAAAATGCCACCGGTACGATCCGTTCAATAATGCTGAACAAGGAGTCTTGAAAAATAGTAAAAGTGTGACGGCGGAATTAAATATTGACCAACTTAAGTGTTGGTTAATAAATAATCCCTCCGTCACATTTGTTCACAAGTTATTCTTATCCTTGATGTACTGCGCATATAGGGTGTCCTCTTCAATGATGTGGTCGATCAGCCATTCCTGGGAGATCTCCAAAGCACGGTCAGCCAGATGTTGGCTTGGACCGAATAACGCCAGTTCATCAATCAGGCCATCCAGCACTTCAAGGAACTCGGTATGGAGTTTTTTGTGTCGATCGAGATGTGGATATGCATGTTTTGTCATATAGCCTTCTTCTGTCTGAAAATGCCGCTTGGCATAGTCCCGCAGAAACGCCACGCTCTCTTCGACCATCCTCTCTCCCTCGCAATTCAGAATGGCGTCATACAGGCGATGGCTTGCGTCGAAGAAACCTTTGTGTTGTTCATCGATTGCCTCTATGCCAAGCGAGTAGTCGTCAGACCATGTTTTCAGCATGATGTCCGTCCTGTGATATGTATGTGTCGATCATTAGTAAAAGCGTGTAACCAGCATCTGTTCGTTGAAGCGATTATTCCTCGCGTAAAATGGCCAGTGCCTGATCATTCTGGGCATCGGTTATGAACGGGATACCGGTTACATCCTCTGTCTCACGATTGGCTGACAACAGATCACTGCGCCGTAGCTGGTCTATCGAGAACTTGCGTGCTCCCGCCATGAACTGCTGCAGCCCACAGCTGAGTTTGTCGGCATAGCCATACATGGCCACCGCACCAAAGGGTATATTCTTCATCTCGTTGTCACCAACCTTTTCCCGTACGGACTCCCAACCGGCAAAGATCTCCTCAGGCCTGTTGCCAAGACCATTAACGGTAGAAGGTAATTTTTCCCAGTGACCCGCGAGCTCGGCGCGCCGCTCGGGCTTGAACACGCCTTCGATATTACTGCCCAGAAAGCCCGGAATCATGGGTGCCCTTCCCATGCATACCAGCCGGGTGTAGGGCGCACCCAGCGCGAGCGCCTTAAATAAATGATCCTCGCGTGCAAAACCGCCAGCAAAAGAGATATCCGGTGGGGTAATGCCGCGTTCCTGCAGAACCTTGCAATACTCATAGGTCCTGGCGTGCAGCGGCAGCGATGGAATACCCCAATGGTCCATCATGTTCCATGGACTCATACCGGTCCCTCCGCCGGAGCCATCGACGGTTAGTAAATCCAACCTGGCGTCAGCAGCATAACGAATCGCCATGGCCAACGCCTCCATACCGTAAGAGCCGGTTTTCAGCGAAATCCGTTTAAACCCCAGTTGTCTGAGCCGGGCGACTTCCCCCATAAAGGACTCACGAACCTGGTCGGTATCGTTCAGGTCGGTTGCACCGAGGCGGCTGTGACGGGCAAAGCTGGTAATGGCACCATTCTCAAAAGCCTTGATCACCGCCGGATCGGTTGGATCCGGATCGACAAGGTAGCCTCGAGCCGCAAGATAGCGTGCGTAGTTGATGTCAGTGACCTGAATCTCGCCCCCAATATCCTTGGCGCCCTGGCCCCATTTCAGTTCGATGATGACTTTGTCGCCGTATTTGTCGATGACATACTCGGCCACGCCGTTGCGGGTGTCCTCCACATTCATCTGTACGAAGATGGCGCCATAGCCGTCGTAATAGCGAAGATAGGTCTCGATGCGCCGGTCCAGCTCGGGGGCTGAGCGGGTTTTACCGCCCTCGATGACCGCGGCTTTGTCTATGCCCACCACATTTTCACCAATGACGATTGGAATGCCACATAGAGCAGCGCCGACCGCAAAAGAGTTCCAATATTTGGCCGCAATCGGGGTAGAACCAAGGGCACCGGTCATAATGGGTAAACGACAATTCGTTGATATCTCATTCCCAAAACTGGTTGTGATATCCACGTTGGCAAAAATTCGATCATCCGGATCGGTCGAGAGTTTGTCTTCGAGGCCCTGGGCACCGTAGGGATAACCGGCTATACGCAAGGCGTGATAGCCTATACCGGTTGCCGAGACATTGGCCGAACCGGATGTTATATTGCCGAATTCTCGAGGGTAGAGCAGTTTTCTTCCCAGTAGAGAAGCCAGCCAGGTTTCGCATTTACCTTTGCAGTCAGCCGTGCATAAAGTGCAGAGTCCTGAATCACATGGATTGCCGCGATTGGTCGTCCCCAGTGCGTCATTCTGTTTTACTTGCATGTGCATGGTCATCTCCTCCGTGGTTATAGAATTGGCACGGTTAGTTAATTAATTCTAAACACTTTACGACTGGATCGTAATAAAAGGGTACGGCGTAAAATTGGGGGAACCTCAGAGTAAAATCTAATTTCAAAGCAATATGCTTCTATCTGGTTTTTTCTCTGACCCAAATTAGTTAAGGAGTGACATATGAAACACCCAGCTCTATATCTTATTACGCTTTTTTGTGTTGCTTTGCCGCAGGCGTATGCGCTCACGTGGCCAAACATCCAGCCTAAACAGATTGGCCCGCATACCTATGTCATCGAACATGGGCTGCATGATGAAGATCCAAGGGTGAGTCATGGCTTTCACAACAATCCGGGCTTTGTGGTGACGGACGCGGGTGTCGTGGTGGTGGATACCGGCAGCAGCTATGAAATCGGCAAGATGATCCTGCGCAAGATTGCCAGCGTGACGAACAAGCCGATTACTCATATCTTCACCACGCATTTTCACGGTGATCACTGGCTGGCAAACAAGGCTCTGGTCGAGGCCTATCCGGCTGCGTTGACGATCGCCCATCCCGAATTGATTGCCTTATTGAAAGGTGGTGATGACCAGTTCTGGGTCAACACCTTTGCCAGGCGCCTGGGGGAACAGGCATTTGCCGGCACCCAAGCGGTGATCCCCAACACCCCGGCGCAAAACCGGGTCTATCCGATTGGCGGTATTACCTTCCAGGTGATGTTGTTTGACAAGGCACACACGGCCACGGATTTGATGGTGTATGTGTTGGAAGAGGGTGTACTGTTCACCGGTGATATCGTCAATAATCAACATTTCTCTTTTATGGGTCATGGCAATTTCAAGGGTGCCTATGAGGCCACCCAAAAGGCGCTCGCCCTGAAGGCGGACTATGTGGTGGTCGGTCATGGCCGCAGCGGCAAACCTGAGCTGATCAACGAGTTTGGCCAGATTTATCAGCAGCTGCGCGCGGTGGTAGGTAAATACTACGAGCAGGGGCTGATGGATTACGAGATGAAACCCAAGGTGATTGCCGAGCTGGCGGAATACCAGCAATGGAGTGGTTTTGATCGGCAAATTGGCCCCTACATCAGCCAGTTGATAACCGAACTGGAAGCCGAGTCATTCTGATAGACATTTGAGCTCAGTATTTGGTTCAGCATGGTGTTGAGGTTCAGCCTGCCCCTAATTATTACCTATACAACATCAGACACAACTGCTCTCTGAGCCGAATGGCACTTACTTAAGCCGATGCGGGTTGTTTCTGGAGGAAATGTCGGCGGCAGGGAAGCCGCCGTCGAGCCTACAAGGACGTATTCACGGCGTTTTCCGCAAGAAGTAACCCGTGTCGGCGGGTCGATTGCCCGACGATAGCTGTTAAGTAAGTGCCATTTCTATCTGAGCCGGAATTTTTTTCCTTCAAATTTTAGTTGGTCACTGTCACGAGACCATTGTATGTTTAGTTGAGTAAAAAGTACCGGGGGAAGTCCAACTTGTTTTTAAAAGCGTCTGTTAAAGTGGGGGAAGTTTAGCCTTGCCCTGTGACGCGAATTGGTTAAAAAATAATCCCTACGGCACGTTTTCACGTGGGCGTCACCTTTTTATAGAACGTTTGGTTGTGTTGCGGACCGCGATCAAGGTCAATTAAGCTCCATAATCGCTCGAAGCTCCGCACTGCTCAGCACATGGCAGTAGATCCTGTTGATGATCTCGAGCTCGCGTTGGTGGAGTTCGAGGGTTCCGGCTGCGCAGCAGTCTTCGACCAAGACGACGTTGAAGCTTTCGTCGGCCAGGCTGCGTACGGTCGATGATACGCACTGATCGGTATAGATGCCGGTCACGATGACGTTTCGAATACCCATGTTACGCAGTATCAAGCGCAAATTGGTGCCGGTCAGCGCGCTGTCCGTGGTCTTGGTGACGACGATCTCGTCGGCAGTTGGTGCAAGTTCGGTAATGATCTGCGATTCTTCGCTGTTTCTTGGCATCAGCAGATTGTTCCATCCCGGCATTTTCTGACTCAGGGAACGGTCGCGGCCGTCATCGAGCAAGCAGGCGATGCGCGCATGTATTACGTCGATTTTGTGATCACGAAACGTTTGTTGCAGCGCACGCAGATTCGGAATCACGGTCTCGTGCATGCGATCATAGAACGGCGCCCAGCGTGCCTGTTCTTCGGCGGTGGGTTTGGGTGCCAGACCGTAGTTCTGTACATCAATGCATAACAGGGCTGTGTCAGTGGGCGGCAGCGCCGGGTCTTCAGGCTCCGGTGCAGCCTCGTAATAAAACGAACGGTAGGCGGTCTTCCAATTCATAGCGGCAGTCTCGAAGGTTGTCGGCAGTGGTCGGTACTCGTCTTTAAGCCGTGCATTTTACACAAACAACAAACTGGGCAACGAGCGGAGATATCGTTGGTTCGACAGGATTGCCGTATGTAATCAAGTGTAAGCATTCCATCACACCCGTGTTTGGCTTTTTGAAAGCGACCCTTACGCTGATAGATGCATAGCTGGCCAGATGAAATTAGATTGGGTCGACGCACTGTTTTCGGGAATACTGGGAACAACTATGATCGCGCGCCTCTAATGGAGTTATGGTCAGTTCAGTCTCTGCAGATTGGGTTCAATCCGGGTCATAATGTAGCCACTGAGCTTTCGAGACGGCATAAATTGGACTATATAATAAACGGGAGGATAAAAAAAATGAAAGTCGATAGCCGAAGCAGCATTCGCAAGCCCCTGGTTTTCTCCGTCGAAGTATACAGTCACGACGAACATCTGGGCCGCACCCAGACCAGGGATATCAACCTCGATGGCGCCTTCCTTGAATGTTGCACACAAACGCTTCATCCGAATGAAAGCCTGGAACTCCATTTTCATGTTCATGATAACGAACAAACCCCCTTGCGTTTGAGCGCCACAGTTATTCGGTCAACAGAGGAGGGTGTGGCTGTTCTGCTTGACTATGGTGCTCAGGAATACAAACGGCTGCTGAATACCCTTTCCACATATGCTCATGATGGCCATACGCGGAAGATACCTGGTTTCTGGTATGGGAGTAGTTCAGCCAATTAACAAGCTCGCGCACAAAATCAAGTAGTGCTAGCCCGCATTTCTCACCAGGCGGCGTCGAATACCGATATAGTAGTGGATTTTGGACAAAAGCTCGGATGATCAAGAATACAGCCGGCTGTTAAACCGGCTCCAGGCCGATTTAATCCGGTCAAAAACATGTCGGGATAACGATAAAGTGAGACGGTAGTGGGATAGACCACATTTTCTAGTGGCCAGGCGCATGATAGGCTAACCAGGAATCCTCAATTACATTGCGGACAGGGAGTGCCAAAAGGCCCGGATTAATGAAAAAGCGCTTTTCTGTAGCCCTATTGGTCAAGGGCTTCAGCGGACTGGTTGCCCAGATACTCCTTTTAAGGGAGCTTCTGATTGTTTTTGCAGGCAATGAACTCAGCATCGGCATTGTTCTGGCCAACTGGCTTATTCTTGGGGCTTTTGGAGCTTACGTTATTG
>JABDQW010000097.1 GCA_013042055.1 Gammaproteobacteria bacterium
CGGTGAGTTATACAACATCTCAACATAGCGTAAATCACTATAAAAATGTCGATAGTTATACGGGAGTGGTAGAAGCGGACCCTCATCAGCTGATCCAGATGTTACTCGATGGTGCGCTTGAAAAGCTGTCTGTCGTAAAAGGATTGATAAAACGGAATGATATGGCAAGCAAAGGCGAGATCATCGGTCAGGCCATTGCAATCGTCAGTGGCTTGCGCGTCAGTCTGGATATGGAAGCAGGCGGTGAGATCGCTGCTAATCTTGATAACCTCTATGAATACATCGAGCGTCGCCTGTTGGAAGCGAACCTGAAAAACGATATTTCCATTCTCGACGAGAGCGTGTCCCTATTGCGCGAAATCAAGGCAGCATGGGAAGCTATTCCGCATGAGCAGCGGGTTAAACCGGATATCGCTACGGCTAGCGTGTGATCTTGTTGTCTTCAACAGTATCTCTGTGATGTTGGGCAAGCGTAGAAAGGATGGAATCTAATATGGGACCAGATCAGTGCAACGGGAACATCGCGGAAATCATCAGGTATAGCCAGGCCATGTTAAGGCACGCAGAGGACGGCGAGTGGGATATTGTTGCTGAAGAAGAGATTATCCGTCGCCGATTGATTGGTGATTATTTTTCCAAACCGTTAAATACCTCTACCGAGCCATTCATCGCTGCGGCTATACAGGAGCTGCTTGAGGTCAACAAGAAGCTAGAAAAACTTTCAGCAGCAGCCAGAGACGATGCCATGTCTATAATCAATTCGATAACAACAGGCCGTACAGCGATCAATGCATATAGGGAAAATTCAATATAAGCCTGGCGTCGATGTTGGTACTCAACCGAGCATCGGTCACCCAGTTGACGCTTTTTTACAGTCGAACAATACTAGCTGATGATCAAAACCATTGCGACATTAGTTGATTTAAGATTTTCGCGAGCTAACAAAGCGATGGTATTACATTTCCTTATCAATATGTGTCCTGGCTATCATCTTTCATATACCTGACGCGATTCATTAAGCTAATAGCTATTGTCTGAATTCGGGCAAGTTCATAATCCGCAAAATAAAGGTGTGAATCACGGTAAAGCTTTCAATTCCAGGAACGATATATAACTGAGTGGGTAAAAACCACCGCAGACAGCACATAACAAAAAATAGAGTGCTATACATCATTTAGATATGGGGAAATGTAAATGGCAAGTATTCTAGCAGTCGATGATTCGCCTTCAATGCGGCAAATGGTTTCTTATACGCTCGAAAAAGCAGGATATGGGGTTATTCTGGCTAATGACGGTAAGGAGGCTTTGGATATTGCACATGATACCGAAGTCGATCTGGTTATAACTGATGTAAACATGCCGAAAATGGATGGCATTACGCTGGTAAAGAAATTACGCGAATTACATGCTTACCGATTTAAACCTATTTTAATACTCACAACAGAGTCCACTGCGGAAAAAAAGACACTGGGTAAGGAAGCGGGTGCAACAGGGTGGCTTGTGAAGCCTTTCGACCCTGACAAACTGGTTTCCACTTTGCGTCGAGTGCTTGACTAGCTTTATATAAACACGAGTATAAAAATGTCTATCGATCTTTCAGAATTCCATGATGTCTTTTTCGAAGAATGTTCCGAAGGGCTGGATGTTATGGAATCGGGTCTTCTCGAACTGGATCATACAACTGACAGTGAAGATATAAATGCAATATTTCGAGCGGCCCACTCGATCAAAGGCGGCAGCGCATCATTCGGGTTTATGGAGATATCCAGCTTCACCCACGTGATGGAAACATTGCTGGATGAAATACGAGATGGTCGCCGGGATATAACGCGTGATGGCATTGATTTGTTACTGGCTTCTGTTGATGTACTGCGTGGTATGGTGGCTGCCGCCCGCGATGAGCAGGCGTATGATCAGCCTGTAATCGATGAAGTACACCAGAAGCTCGAATCGATGCTGGTGACTCAAACCAAGGTTGATACTGGTATTGCAGAACAAAAAGAAGATACTGCGTCAGAAACCGTGCAGATCTGCGAAAAAGCAAATGTACCGAGAGAAGCTGATCAACGTATTACCAGCTGGTCAATTAACTTCAAACCTGATGCATCCTTGCTCCGGGCTGGAAACGAACCTTCACGGATTTTCCGCGAACTGATGAGACTGGGTGAATTAACTGTGGAAGCGGATGTTTCGGCAATACCGCCGCTGTCGGAGATTGATCCTGAGAACTGCTATATCGGTTGGTCATTGTCACTGGAAACTAGCGCCAGTAGAGAGGAAATCGAAGAATTATTCAGTTGGGTTGCTGATGAAAGCGATCTGGAAATAGCCTGTGCAGCGACGAGGCAGAAGCTGCCGGATACGGATGTTGAACCGGGAACAGGAAAACAAGCACCAATAGTATCTGCTGAGACACCTGGTGAAGTGCTGGTTGAAGCGTCTGCTGATGTAACTCCTAATGTACAAGACCAGCCTGCCGAGAAGGCCAACACCAGTCAGGTTACTAAAGTTGCCGAAGCGACGAAAAACAAATCAGTAAGTAGTGGATCAGGTAAAGAATCCGGTTCAATCCGCGTAGCTATTGATAAAGTCGACGAGCTAATTAACCTTGTTGGCGAACTAGTTATAACACAATCTATGCTGAGCCAGACAGGCGTTGATCTAGCCAATTCAGAAGCCGGCCATTTCGATAAGTTACGCGATGGCCTTACACAGCTCGAGCGCAACACACGTGAGCTGCAAGAAAGCGTATTGCAGATCCGTATGTTACCTATTAGTTTCTCATTCAGTCGTTTTCCGCGGCTAGTACGTGACCTGAGCAGCAAAATTGGCAAGCAGGTCGAACTGACAATGACTGGGGAGCAAACAGAAGTTGACAAGACTGTGTTAGAAAAAATAGGTGATCCGCTGATACATCTGGTGCGAAATTCACTCGATCATGGCATAGAAACGCCTGAAGTTCGCAAGGCTGCGGGTAAGCCGGAAACAGGCCGGCTTGAATTACTCGCTTACCATGAAGGTGGCGACATCATAATAAAGGTTATTGACGACGGTGCAGGTTTGAACCGCGAAAATATAATAACAAAGGCGATGGAGAAAGGCCTGATCGGTGAGACCGAAGATCTGACCGATGAACGTGTGTACAATCTGATATTCGCTCCCGGATTTTCCACGGCCGAACAGGTCAGTGATGTGTCCGGGCGCGGTGTCGGCATGGATGTGGTTCGACGCAACGTACGCGACCTCGGTGGTAACGTGAGCATCAATTCTAACGACGGTGCAGGTAGTACAGTTACCATTCGTCTGCCACTCACGCTTGCTATTCTCGATGGTCAACTGGCGCGCATAGGCGAGGAAACCTATATTATTTCGCTGGTTTCTATCGTTGAAACCTTACAGATGCAAAAGGAGAGTATCAGCAGCTTCACTGGGCAGTCCGAACTGTATAGATTGAGAGATGAATATATCCCCATTATCAGGCTAAGCGAATTGTTCGGCACAAAGTCAGGTAAAAAGAATCTTGAAGATGGCCTGCTTATCGTCGTTGAGGCAGATGGACAACATCATGGACTGTTTGTTGACGAGCTGCTGGGGCAGCAACAAGTCGTCATCAAGAGCCTGGAATCAAATTTTACACATATACAGGGTATAGCCGGCGCTACTATTCTCGGTGATGGAAAGGTGGCGCTAATAATCGATATACCAGGCCTAATACAACGTTATTCCAAACAATGCCAACAGAACGAATGTCTGCTCGGCGCGGTTTCATAACGAGGGTTGCCAAAACCATGAACACAACACAAACACAGGCTGCAGAAAAAACTACCGGCTCCGCAATAGAAACTGATAACAGACTTGATCAATATCTTACCTTTCTGCTGGCAGGCGAGGAATACGGTATTGATATCCTACGTGTACAGGAGATTAGAGGCTGGAGCGGAGCCACGCCTATACCCAATATGCCGGATTTTATCCTCGGAGTAATGAATCTAAGGGGTACAGTGGTCCCCGTTATCGATTTACGCAAGTATCTGAAACTGGAAAGTATTCCGTTCGGGAAAACGACCGTTGTCATTGTGGCCAGGATTACTGATGCAGATGAGCAGAGCGAGCGTACAATGGGTATAGTCGTTGATGCTGTTTCCGAGGTCCACAATATTGCTTCGACCGATATGAAACCAGCACCCGAGTTTGGCGGGGCATTGAATACGGATGCAATCAAGGGATTGGCGACTAGAGACGAAAAAATGCTGATTATATTGGAGATCGATGCGCTGATGAATAATGGAGTCGAGCAGATACTCAATGCCTCAGAACAGGAATGAACTGAATCAGGTGCTAACAGCAGAACAATACAAAAACTGATGTTAACGATTACAACGAACAAGTGGTCTTTAGTCGAAAGCAGAAATCGCCCGGAAGGTGAACTTCGCAAAATGTAAAAAATCATGTGAAAAAAAACCGATGAAACGGATTTGAAGCATCCAGTTATCTATGTGCAGGCGCATATTGGATACAGGAATTTGTGAGCAAGAGCCTGAAAACAATACCGGTGGTAACCACGTGACGGCGATCCAACCAGAAACAGATCTGAGGCAAATGACCGGATAAGATCAATATAGGTGAGTAAGATATGAACAATGCACTATCAAAAGGCTTATTTCGCTACTGGGATCTACCTAGAAGCGCCGTTGTAAATATGAAAATAGGCACTAAGTTTCTAATGATCGTGGCGTTTGTGGTATCAGGCTATTTTGCTGTCGGGTATACCTTTCACGCTATGAAGCTCAATCAACTGGACATGGATGTGTTGAACGAAGAGGTGCAGCGG
>JABDQW010000196.1 GCA_013042055.1 Gammaproteobacteria bacterium
GGCCAAACCCACAGTATGACCGGTATGCTCACACAAACCACGATGATCTCGAGCACGATACCCAAGCGCCAATAATCACCGAAGCGGAAGCCACCCGGCCCTAGAATCAAGGTGTTGTTCTGATGACCGATCGGCGTCAGGAATGCACACGAGGCGCCTATCGCGATGGCCATTAGAAAGGCATCGGCATTGACGCCGAGTTGAGTGGCGCTGCTGACTGCGATCGGGCACATTACCGCTGCAGTGGCCGTATTGTTCACCAGGTCGGAGAGGAACATGGTGACCACCATGAGTGCAATCAAACCAATAATGGCCTGGTCTTGCGTGACATGATCCATCATGAACTGCGCGATCATATCTGCGGTGCCGGTTGTGGCCACGGCATCCGCTACCGGGAGCATCGCTGCCAGCAACACAATGACCGGCCAATCAATCGTCGTATAAACCGCACGCAACGGGACGATGTTGAGCAAGACATACGCTGCCACTGCAATGGCAAACAAAATGGCGACAGGAAATAATCCGACGGCTGCGGCAATAACGGCTACGGCCATGATCAATGCGGCGGTCAGTGACTGCCCTTTTTTAGGGACGTGGATGTCGCGTTGGGCCAGTGGCAGACAATCAAATAGTGAGGCAAAACCGGAGAGTGATTCGGGCGTGCCTTGCATCAGCAGGACATCGCCGGCCTCGATCGGTGTCGAGCGCAGGCGACGGACCGAGCGACGTCCCTGTCGCGAAATCGCTAGCAGATTGATACTGTATTGGCTTCGCAGATTGATGGCTTTGGCGGAACGCCCGATTAAAAGCGCATTCGGCATGACGACGAATTCCTGGACTTCTACCTCGCTCTGTTTAGACGTATTCTTGTCATCCTGCTCGGCCGCTCCGGCGTTGCTCTGTGTACCCTCACTTTTCACTTGCGTTGTAGCTGCACCCTGCCCGCCATTGTCGCTCTCTTGCTCTGTAGGCACATCTTCTTCCAGTTTGAGGCCCAGGCTCGAAAGCGCCTTAGCCAGCGATTCAGGCTCCACCTCAATAATGAGGATATCCCCCTCATTGAGGACACGCCACGGATTTGGAGCCGAAATTCTTACACCCTGGCGGATCATGCCGACGACCTGGGCATCGGCCTCATCCAGCAATTGTTCAGCTTCGCGTAATCGCTTGTTTTCCGCCTTGCTGCCGGCAACGATACGAACTTCACTCAGGTATACCCCGCTATCAAAACTGCTGGTATCAACCCGCTCTCGCGTGGGCACCAAGCGCCACCCGATCAGACCAATAAAGGCGATGCCGACAACCGTGACCACCAGACCAACCGGGGTGAAATCGAACATATTGAAGACACCCATGCCGGTATTGGCGCGAAACTCCGAGACAACCAAGTTAGGCGGTGTCCCGATCAGTGTCATCATACCGCCGAGAATCGAACCAAACGCCAACGGCATCAGTATCTTGCCAGGAGGAAGCTCCAGTTTGGCCGCCAGTTGAATAGCGACCGGCATCAACAAGGCCAGCGCACCGACGTTGTTCATGAAACCCGACAACAGCGCAGCCAGGCCAATCAAGGCCAGAACACTGACTGGCGGTCCCGCTGACGTGGGCAGCAATCGCGCGGTCAATGCATCGATCGCACCGGAAAGCTGTAGTCCGTGCCCCAGCACGAGGACACAAGCGACGGTAATCACCGCCGGATGACCAAAGCCACTAAAGGCCTCGTTGCTCGGCACCAGCCCTGTTACCACACAGATGAGCAAGGCACCCATCGCAACCAAGTCGTGTCGCCATCGACCCCACAAAAACATGGCCATAACGGCCACGAGCACCGCGAGTATTATCAATTGGTCTGATGTCATGAAGGCGTCTGCGTGATTAGCATGTCAACAACAGCTATTAGTGAATCGATCCTGGTCTATGCATTCCCATTTGTTCTTGGTTGTTGCCAGGCTGTGGTCAGTCAAGCCGCGATTATCCGCACGGTTTATTCAACTCATCGATGTGACGCGCGCCCTCAGATCAATGCATCTGAGCCTATCGGCGCGGATAAGTCAGCCCCTGTTCAACGAGAATATCACTAACAATACAACCAGCAAACCGGCGATATAGAACAACAAGCGTCCGAGTTGATCGTTACCCATCAGCTCACGTCTATGCCGTGCCCTTATTTTTAGCACTTGTTCATCAGTAAGCCCGCGGCAGTGTGGGCAGTTCATTTGTTCGCGTGGATATCGCAGACCACAGCGTTGACATCGTCGGGTCAGTTGTACTCGTATCGGAAAACGCATAAATAATCATTCAATATAACGAGGTAAAATGCTCTAGCAACCGCTATCGTCCCCCCGATGATGCTCCTCATCAAGGGCGGTCGCTACCCCTATGTTTAGATCACTCAGCATTATATTGCCGCGCCAGCACCGCCGAATCAGCGAGACCCTGATGATAATTATACGCGTGCAACGGTGTTGGTATTGACACGAATAAATAACAAGATCAGCGTGATCGACGCAGCCCACAGATAATAACCGATGCCGATCTCTCGTATATGATTATCAGGAATCACTAGAAAAACGGCTAATACCGACCACGCCAAAACCGGGAACATTACAGCAAGCACGCGCCGTAACGCTTGAGATGAGACAGAAAGTAGTGGCAGCAACAGCGCCAGATTGGCAAACCAGGTCATCAGGTAGTAAATACCCATGTAGCGGTTACGTTGTTGACCTCCGGGTTCGAGAATAATACCAATAGCAGCGACCGGGCCTCCGAGAAACACCCTGAAACCCGGCTGAGCAGGGCCGCCATTGTTACCCAGGTCGACCGACATGGTTGGCAATACCATGCTAGCAGCAAACAGTAGATAGGCAAGCAATAGAATTCTTCGCGAATGCGCGGCGTTAACCATAGTCATAGCCCCATTTTACCGAAGGTCAGGGTGAATGCGATGCCGATCAAAGACGATAGGCGCTATCACCGGGTGTAGCGAGACACATCTGTGTTTTAATCCTGTTCCAGTGTAGCGGCCAGTGGACGAAATTGCAGGGCATAGAACATATCCAGGTGACGACGCGTCGCGATACGCTTGAGACCACGGACGTGCTTCCAGAAACCGTATATGCGCGAAAGCGTCATCATTCTTTCAGCGTAGAGCCGCCAAGTATAGCGCGTGTTGACCCGTTCTAGACCACCCTGGGAAACATGTTCCCAATGGTAATTCTCTTCCCGGCAGAGCTCCAGAAATCTGGCGATGCGCTGCGCCGCAAGCTCACCGTGATTGGGATCGATGTGAAAACCCGACTTCCCATCTTCAATGATCTCGGCCGGACCACCGTAGCAGGTGGCAAACGTAGGTAGACCGCAACCCATGGCCTCGATCACCGTCAAGCCGAACGCTTCAAACAACGCCGGCTGGACGAAAATACCACGTCGATCGGCGACATATCGATAAATCTCGCTATTGCGCTCCTTGTCCACCTGCCGTTCTATCCAGCGTACCTGCCCGTCGAGTTCATACTCGTCCATCAACTCGTGCATGCGTTTGATCTGGCTACGCTCTTCCTCATCCTCGGAATCCTCGGGATCGATGTGTCCCGAGGCGATCAACAGGTTAGCCGCGGTTCGCAGCGCCTGATCTCTTCCGTACCACTCCACTAGTCCAGTGACGTTCTTGATTCGATCCATGCGGGCCAGTGTAAAAATGGGCGGTTTGTCCCTGTCAATCAGCACACCACGGCTCGGGATCACTTCATTGTCGCCGTAGATCAGTGTCTCAATCTCGTCGTGTAAATGTGCGAAGCGACGATCCGACTCGGTGTAAGAAAAATACACCTCGGGATCGGCGCCCGGTGACACGATGTTGAATTTGGGATCGTAAACATCGATGCCCTGTCGTACGCGATACAAACCTGGCATCGTGAAACTGGCATAGCTTTCGTACTGGCCCAGGTTCTCTCGAGTACCGGCTATCTCCTGGTACGTGCTGGTTATGATGAAATCCGCCGTGTTCATTGCGATCAGGTCGGCGGTAAACTGGCAGGAGAAATGGTATTGAGGCTCGTTCTCTTTCCAGTAGAGATCGGAGTAGAGGTACTTGGTTTTTTCCAAGGCATGGGCGATGTTGCACTGCGTCACACCCAGACGCCGCGACATCAATGACGCCACCAGGTTGCCATCGGAGTAATTGCCGATGATCAGGTCCGGTCGCCCGCCCAACTCGGCCAGTATTTCACGCTCGGCATCGTTGGCGAAACGTTCCAGGTAAGGCCAGATTTCGAAGCGCGAAATCCACGGGCGTATTCTCTCTCCCGATGCACTGTGAAACGGTACCCGCAGAATGCGAGCATTACGGGTACCGGCGATATGCTCGATGCGCTGGTCACAGGTGGTACCGTCGGCATCCGGTATCAGTCGGGTGATCACCATGATTTGCGGATTGATGTCCAGGCCCTGTGCATACAATCGGTCGTACATCTCCTGCTCCAGCGCGCGAACCTGGTCTAGTATATAGACCACCTGTCCACCGGTATCGGGTCGACCGAGTACATTCGACTGGCCGAAGTATCCATGGGGCGAAATGATCGCCAGTGAAAAGATCATTGGTACCCGTCCAAGAAACGCTTCGAGGTGGTCTGGCGACGGGGCTTCGAGTATTTCCAGCAACAGGCCCATGGTCTCGCGTGTTCGCTCCACATCACGGCCCCAGCCTGGTTCAAAACCCAGCGATCTGAGATCATGCACCGTCTGTTCCCAAGGCGTGTCTTCTGGTAGCTCGCTAAGCAACTGCATGGCAATACGCAGAGCATCACGCAGTGCTTGCAGGTCCCTGATATCGTCATTCAGCATCAGTTGCTGGTTGCGATAGCGGTGCACACTGAGGAACTCGAGGACATGCTCTGCCCTCTTCCCCATCGCTTCAAACAGGTGGCTGGACAAACGGCGATTGAGAAACTCGACGCCGCGCCCTATAGAATCCGGCTCGTGCAACTTGAAAAATTCACGATCGAAGGGTGCGAGGTCAATCTCCAGCATAAACGCGTCTTCGGGCTGGTGTGCGATCAGGTGCTCCTTAAAGCGCAGAAACTCGTTGACCTGAACTTCTTCGACACCCATGGTTTCGACATGGATGCGCAGGTAGCTCCACCGCGCGACACGGCGGCGAAAGGCAAAAATAACCCAAGCGTGGTTGAGCACCGCCTCCTGGCATAGATGAAAGCAGTCGGCGATCGCCGACAACCGCTGTCTGTCATCGGCTACTTGACACAACGCCTTATAGGCATCGATCAGGTCAGTGCGCAACAACAGAGGCCGCCCCAGGGACAGGAACTGATGCATCAGTTTATGTGCATCTGCCGGGTGCTCCCGGAGAAAATCGCATAGACACTCGACCGGATCGGCCACCAGACGTATCGACATTTCAAGCTCCAATGTAGCTGTAAGATGCCTAAACTAGGCAGTTATTTAATATTAGTCAATATGGGCAGGCTCGGTGGTCAATGGATATAAAAAAAATGACGCTTTAGGAAAAAGCAAACTTGGGAGAATCGGTAGCTTGACCAAATGGTGCTTACTCAAGCATAAGGTGGATGCCGCCGGCATTGCTGTATGTGCCACACTAGGAGCGGCTTTAGTCGCGAATATCTGCTGCCATCACTACTATATTTGTAAGTATTTCAATGACGTCACTGCATTGAAAACGCAGGACTGCTGTTTAATCGTAGCGACGCAGAGTCACAGATAAATACTGAATGCGATGTAGGTAGATATCTCGGCTGTCGTTGCTTCTAGCCCGCATTTCTCACCAGAATCACGGGCTAGTTCCCTCGGATCGTATGTTTCCGGATTGTCTTTGCTTTGCTCAGGTGCTCCGCGTCTCTGCGGCAAATACAACTTTTTCATCGTGGACCCGTCCGACCAAATCCCTGCCACACCGTTGCTAACTCGATGGCTGAAGCCACTATGATTCCGTAGTTTGTCTCAATGTTGAAAGCACGATTGCGCGCTCACTTGAAATAGTTCTTGAATTCCTCAGTCGGTTCACGCTCGGAATAAATATATAAGCTGATGCCATTGGGATCCTGAATCGCGAAACCCCGATCACCCCACGGATGATCTTCGAGTGGAACAACGACCGCCAGTCCCGCCTGCGTCAGCTTCTGATATTCCTCGTCCACATCGTCTACAGAAAAATTGAATAGCAGTCCGGCACCGCTGCTGAGTTGATGCTCAGGCTGCTGGGGAGACATGAACTGGAGAGTGGTCGATTCATTACCAAACGCGAGATTTACGTACCAGCCACAATCGAAAGTCACTTTTGCATCGAAATATTTGACGTAGAAGTCCCTGCTCTCAGCCACCTTATTGCTGGTGAATGCTGCTGATAATGATTTTATTTTCATGTGCTTACCTGTTGATCAACTGAACTGCCGACACTCTACCATGCTAACGGCCACGAATACTTGATTTTCATGCTTACGCATCATTCCGGCAAGTTTTAAACCGGGTCGGTGCCTTAGCAGGAAAGCGATAACAGAGGAACAGCTGCTATGATCAATAGCGTGTATCTGGCTCATTCATTACCGTGTTCGAGCGAACGAGACTTTTTCTGCAAAGGCTGAAACGCTTGGCTTCGCACTGAATATATCCAACAGTGATGATATCGTTGGTAAGATTCTACAGGCCAGCAACAAGGTGACACACGCAGCATTCCACGGCGTCGAACTGGCGATCAGCGGCGTTAAAACCGGCGATCTGACGCCAAAGACGATTGGCAATCTGTATCGGGGACAACAACTAATCGTGTTCGGCCATTATTTCGGAAACGGTACCGCGGAACTGACTCTCAGCGGCCAAATCTCAGGCGGAGAAAAAAGTTATCGCACCCAGATCGAATTTCCCGCCAATAACGAAAACAATCCGGAAATTGAACGTCTTTGGGCCTACGCAGCCATTGAAGAGTTGATGGAGGACATCCACAACTTCGGCGAAAAGGCAGACATCAAGCAAGCTGTCACGGAGACTGCTTTAGAGTACGGATTGGTCACCGATTACACCTCGATGTTGATTGTGCGTGATGAAATGTTCGACGCATACGGCATCAAGCGGACAAACCAACAACGCTCTAACAACGAACGAAACGCCCGACAACTCCGAGCGAACCGGCCTATCGTTTCTCATCGCGCAGACACGAACAAGCCCATGTTTGCACAGCCTCGACCGGGATTTAATGATGCCAGCGGTGCACTGGACCTATGGCTTTTGGTACTGCTGGCGCCGCTAGTGTGGTTTCGAAGCTACAGCACCGGGCTAGGGCGAGCGCGCGTGCGTATATTACCAGTAGCGAACCCGACCGACATCCAGATGAACAAAGTCTGACTTGGAATAGTAACCGACCCCGCCCGCCTTCAGATTGAGCGCTGCTTTGCGAAGCTGTTGAGTATCAAAACCCGGTAAGCGTACGTCGATCGCTTTGCCCTGCATGTGATAGCTACGCTTAGCCACAGCCGAACTGCGCTTGGCTAACATCTCATTGGTCTTCGGCGAACGGTAGCCCGAAATCACGTGAAATTGCCCCTTCTGATCAACGCTGGTCTGAAGCTGATAGAGCAAATCGAGCAACTTCGGATCCATCGGTCCCGCCACCCCGGCGCGGTGGTCTCTCAGCAACCAACTGATCGCTTCGATGCCATCATCGAGGTATTTGCCGTCAGACCAGAAGGTGGCAGCCAGCTGTTCACCGGTATGCGTATTGTAAAAAGACAATTCACGGTCACGTACCGGCAGCGTGGCAGATGCTATCGCACCGCCAGGTACGGCAAATGCCACGGCAACGCCTGTCAATGATGTAAGGAAATCTCTACGGCTTAGCTTAAGTGCGCTTTGTACTTTCGATTCGGCTAGCATTACAACACAGAAAAAATATCAAATAGATCAATTATAGGAATATAGCGTATTGTTATTGATTTTAAAGCTTTTCTGATTACATTACAGCTCAAAAATCAGACCGCTTGTCGGACAAGCTATCTGCTAAATAGTTCATTTAGCAGGGTATCACGATTATAAATATCTTTTCTGAAGTTGAGTGTGCCATCCTGATCCACCCAGGAAGTCCAATAGACCAGATATATCGGTACGGCAATCGGCAAGATCACGCCCTGATTGGTACCCTGATGAATATTTTCCAGCACCTCCTCCTGCTGCTGTCGGCTGCCGTCATTCAACAGGAATGCCGCCAACGCAACCGGGTCCTTGACGCGTATACAGCCTGAGCTAAAGCTCCGAATCACACGATCGAACAGATGCGTGTCAGGTGTGCCGTGCAGATAAATCTCATATGGATTGGAGACAATGAACTTAATTCTACCCAAGGCATTTTTTGGCCCCGGTTCCTGCCGTAACCAGTATGGAAACCGCTTTTCGTTGAGCCTACGCCAGTCAACCGTTTGTGGATCGACTTCACGTGGCTTGGTCCAGCCTCGATAGAGCTTGATGGATTTCCGTTCCAAATAGCTTGGATCGTCGATTTGTCTTGGAATAATATCCTCAAAGACCAGGTTGATCGGAATTGTCCAGTACGGATTGTATTCCATATAACTGACCAGGCCAGAGAACGCCGGTGTCGCCCGATAGGTCTTGCCAATGATGACCGGCATGGAAAAAACGACAGCTTCATTCTCGATGATGTACAACTCAAATCCGGTCATATTGACCATCAGATAACGTTTTCCCAAATCACGTGGCAACCAGCGCCAGCGCTCCAAGTTGATCCGGATTTGACGGATTCTATCACTCACGCTGATATTCAATGAACGCCGTGTTTGTGGCCCGACCCTACCATCGGCTTTGAGGCCATGTCTTTGCTGAAAATGCACCACTGCTTGTTCGAGCCAGCGATCGAATAGGTCCATCTCGGGAAACGGGTGATCTACCAGGTCACCCGATACTTCGAGTCGTCGCTTTAACGCGAGGACCTGTTCATGCTGTACACCGAGCTCCAAAACCGGCCCCCACGGCAGACGCTGCCACCCACCTTGCTGCTCGAGTTCGCGATAGTGACGCAACTGTTCTTTCAAGCGCTGGTAACCAGCATGTTGTGGCGATAGTTGTTTCAGTATGTCTTCTATCGATGTGCGTCGAGCGACTTTCACAAAAAGCCCGGGGATATCGATAGGGTCATTTTGAATATTCCACTCGGTATCCACTTTACCTGGGTCGAATCTACCGGCGTACACATCATCGGCATATCGGTACAAAGCTGCAGACAGTAACAGGTCGAGTTGTACGCTATCACCTAGTTGCACGGAATTCCAATAGCCACGGATTGCGTCAAGATAATAATCGGACGGCTCTAGACCCTCGTCCTGCGCATGGATTATGACTTGCAATAGATCATAAGCGCGGTCCAGGCGATCCGTATCGTCCGACCACAGTAGTCTATATTGGCGCTGACGGTAGAAATCAGTGATGGCTGCCTGATTCAGCTCTCGTAGCCGTCCAGGATTATTTTTCAGTAATTGCTCTAAATAACGCGACGACTCCGTGTCCCACTTCGTCTCCGCCTGGGTGGAAGCAGAAAAAAGCAGCGGCACTAGAAGCAGTAACTGCAGTAACCAATACTGACATCTGTGGTGTTTAGTCATGAACTAGGTTGGTATTTTTTCCATTTGATACCCAGCCGGCGATTTTTTATCTTCAGCGCCACCGAATGGATTTCAGCCATTATACCGCCTGATGCTCAGAATACCTGCGATTCGAACTTATATTAGGGCCTGTTAACACTATGCTGATAAGACCAAGCTCAATATGAATGATTTCACTGTTAAGCGTTACACCTAGCGCGAATTTCTCACCAGGCGGCGTAGGATACTGGTAAAGCATTGGTCCTTCTGAAGAAAACCTGGATGATCAAAATACAGTGTGTATTTCAAGAATACCTATCACGGTTCAGGCTAGTCCTGCGTTTGC
>JABDQW010000103.1 GCA_013042055.1 Gammaproteobacteria bacterium
GGAATACACGCTTCCAGAGAGAAGAGCGGTTGACCAACGACAAGTAACTTTGCAGCATATCTGTCTTCAGCTGGCGGCGATGGGACACCGTTGTGAACTCAATACCGACCGCAGTTACTTATCTATAGCTGACAGTCTGTTGAAAAACTATTCTGAACATCGGCGTCTATTATCAGATTACCGCTGTCCAGCTGATCAACGGATTCAAGATTATCTTAACGGCTACTTCGCGCGCAACGGTGTCGATGTCGCTGTCAGTTTGCCAGGTGAAACATTTACCTTAAATGCACCTAAGATAGCGCGAGAGTTATCGCTGCCATTTGGTAAAAACGAATACAAATCGTCGCTTCTCGAATCATATCGTGTTCAGCAAGGCGTGTTGCATAACCCACGAAGTGATAGACGCACCACTGCAGGTGTATTTCATATTGTTGAAGGCGGGCTACCGGTTCCTGCAGATAAGAAGGCCGTTCCGGTTGATGTTTACGCCAACTTATTTCAGGCTGCTTTGACGCCGCCATCAGAGTTGATGAGTTTACCAGTTACCAGCCATATACCGCAGTCAATCGATATATGGGTATCATTACTGCTGAGACCTACTGTGCAGCCGGAAGTGGCCAATGTGATGCCAGCAAAGAGTCTGGAAACACGCGTGTTCGCACCAGGTGGACTGGTAGCAAACCTCGATTTCGTTGAATCAATTTTCGGTAATGCGGGTGATCCTTTTCTTTCCGAGAATGATGCTGCGCTAGACATAGATCACTGGACCGGACATAGCGGCTGCATCATTCTGGCGCCACACTTGACCAAGCTAAACAAAAAAGCATTAGGATTGCCTCACGTTGATGAGGCCAGCGAGCGTCAGCTCAAGGACGGCATGTGCTGGACAGACGAAGAAGAACTGTACAACGACGGCCAAGCGTTCAAGATTGTTTGCCGCGATATGTCTGGCGTCATTGTTACTATTATTGCCGATAACTATTTCGGATACAGTAAAAAAGAAATAAAGTCACAGATTAGCTATTCAGCCAATTTGTTCGGCGGAGTTGAAGAAGAGCATGCTGGTGGCGCCCTCGCCTTCCCCAGGTTTAACTTGGGCGAGACCTATCTGCCACAGATATCGGAAGAAATGAGCAAGCATACGTTTGAGCGTCTATGCAAACAGCTCGAAGGCGGTAGTACTGTCAGACAGCAAGGTTATGCAGTCGACTCGAAATATGACGACATTCTATACATCCCCGAGAATGCTCAGATCGATATGCAGCAACAGTGTATCAGCTGGCACAGGGATGGTGAAATGCAAAAGATCAAACTGCTCGCAAAGCAATCGTACGTTTATCCCAGTGGATTCACCGTACACATGGAGAAACACCCGAAAGCGCCTAGTTGGCGCTTGATCGGTACTCTCGGTGAAGGCACTTTCTGTCATAAGCCCAGCACTGTATCGGGTGGTGGTAAATCTGAAATTTCAAAATCTATACAAGACTCAATGTTATGTGGTCCGATCTATGTTGGCGACTATGAAAAAGATTTCGATCAAGTCGATACGATATTTAGCAGGGATTATTCTGACCGCTTTCGTGAATCATCCACACAGGACACGCGAAGTCTTCTCAGCAGCAAGCGCAGCCTGGGCTCAGTCATAAAATTATTGACGCCATCGCCTGATTTCACAGACGAGTACAACAGCTGGCTTAAGACCATGCCACAACATGTTTTTGCTTTGGTTTTTATGATCAAACGATTCTATCATCCTGAGTGGGGTACGAACTGGCGCAGGCATTTTTCAGTAGACGAGGTCAACGGTCATCCTGGTCATGAGCTCAAATACGACGGTCGCCAACTGATATCCAGTTATTTGCGCGTCGGGACTCACAGCGACGGTACCTGGCGAGTTTACAAACTTCGCCAGGATTTTGTGGCAGCAAAAAAAGTACAAACCGAAGATGATATTTCTGCTTCAGTGGTTGTGCCATCAGAAAATTTGAGCGGCTTAAATACCGACTATAACGGCGACAGCGTAAAGCTGGTTGTTAACTGTGAAAACCACCTGTTTCAGCGTCCCGACGACGCGATTAATCGCGGATTGGACACGCAGACAGAGTCGGATCTGGCTGGTCATGATAATTTTATTTCCAACTTTCAGCCTTTGACCGGAAATGATGCCCGTGAATTAGTAGAAGATGTTGTACATTTCCAGGAGTATTCGAAACCTATGCAGCGAAGGATCCGTGCTGCTGCTAGTATTTCGGAAAATGAATACTTCGTTTCGTCAGCACACCCACGCGTCGTTGATGGCAAACCCAGTTTAAACGTTCGATATCTGCAGAAGCGCCCGGATTTGGCAAATCCGCGAGACAAATATCTGGCTACGGTGAGCACGCGTTTAGCGCGAGGTCTATCGCTCGACCAGCCAGTCTATTTTCCTGTTAATGCGGTCTTGCAAGGTCGGCGTAATAATCCGCCAGATAAAGCCGCGGGTATAAGACCATTGGCTGTGTATAATCCGATCCATTTCCAGGAATTGCCTGAGTTATTCATGGACCTCGTTTGCAGTCTTACCGGTAAATCACCTTCGACTACCGGTGCGGGATCTGAGGGAGCGCTCACTAAGGGACCATTCAATGCGCTGTCAACAACGTCTGATCTAAATAACGCATTAGTATCATTCATTCTTTGTGGACACGATGGCTTCTCTACCGCCGCTGGTTATATCGGTGCTCGCCGGCGTATAGATCATGACATAAGCATGCTTATACCGGAAATCTGGTGTCGCCTTTCGGTAAAGGACAGAGATCCTGAATTCCTGATCAAACATGGATATCTAGAGAAAATCGACGATTTTAAGTTTCGCGGGCAAACGGTACATGCTGCCAGGCTTGGATATCGTATAACCAGTCAGTTTGTTCATACCTATTTCGGCAAAGTGTTCGACAGTCCGAGTATTGTGTTTGATGAAGCGATGTTACGCCCAGAAACACAAGATCTTGATGCATACGTTGACGGTATCAATAATATTACCGAGGCACAGCAAAAAGTTGCCATGGCTTATTTCGAAGATGGTTCCATTGATATTGCCTGTCCACCACTGCAAGCGTTGCTGCATATCATGGCTAGGGGCAACTACATGGGCAAGACTATCGAGGATCCCTCAATACGCAACATGTTCACTCGCGATTATCTTCTGCAAAGTGATTGGTATAGGCAGCGCCTGACTATCAAGCAACAACGGGACACTGCGTTTTGGCAAATAAATCGAGATTATATTGAACAAAAGATGCGTGAAACCGGTGAGGAAGAGACCGAAAAACAAGCTGATTTACAGTTGCGATTGGGGCAGGCTGATAAGATGATTGAGCGGCTATGCAGTCAGGATTACTATGACCAGTTGCAGGGGACCTTAGGCGCTGATTGGATCGTCAAGGAGAGTATTTAGATCGTATTCCGCCAACCATCTGGGTAGCATATTGTTGTTGACTAGTCAGTAAACGTCGGCTCAGTAACGCCCTTAGTGGTACACTTGCCTAACGCTCAGCGGCTTAGAATAGGTTAAGGCCATCAGCCTTACTCGTTCCGAAAGCGCTCAGTAATAATTGTTTTAGCATCAATAAAATTCATTGACGGGATCAGATCCCGGTGTATAATCAGATGAGCCTGAAATATATGGCAGTATTTATGTACATCATAACGACGATCTTTCAATGGAATACGTCATACAATTCATAAGTAATACCTGTATTTCTCAGCAATAACCCCGATAGAACAACTACATTTATACAGGTAATCACCATGTCAAACACCGTTACAGGAACCGTTAAATTTTTCAATGACACCAAGGGTTTCGGATTTATCGAACAAGAATCTGGTCCCGATGTTTTTGTACATTTTAGTGCTATAAAGTCTGAAGGTTTCAAGACGCTGTCTGAAGGTCAAAAAGTCGAATTTACGATCACGCAGGGGCAAAAAGGTCCCCAAGCTGAGAATGTAATCGCGCTATAGTTGCAATACGACCAGCACGCACGAACCCCGTTAGACACCCGTCTTGCGGGGTTTTTGTTTTTCTAATCCATGCCTGCGCGGATTTACGGACAAAAACCGCCTGCCCGCCGTCATAGACTCGTGCCGGGTTGGGTTGCAATAAAATCATTAGCCCGCATGTTGCCCGAAGGCGGACATGCAATATTGTGGATGAACCGATATTTCAATCAGCTTCGCGTAAATTGACATAAGTGCGCTGATATATTAGAATTTTCTAATATTACTCTCGCAACTATGTATGTGGATTGAACTATGAAAGCATTACATGGCATGTTAGCTGGTTTATTGTTGTCATTAGGAACGGCTGCCAATGCTGCAGAGGTTGATGTTTGTGCGCCATTCACGGACGGCGTCGTTGATCAATCCATCGTGTCAACAATGTTGGATGCTGCCGGCGACGGCCACCTCTACAGGATTGAAACTTCATCGTCAAAAGTCGGTTTTTGCGTCGAAAGCCCTGTGGGTCTGATCGAAGGCGAGTTCAAGGACTTTACCGGTGGTCTGACATTTTTCCAAGAAAACGTTGGGGACGATGAGCATGCGCTTGTGATGGTTAAAGCGGCTAGTCTGGAGACGGATGGGGTGCTAATTGAAAATATGCTCAAAGGGAAAAAATTTTTTGATGTCAAGAACTTCCCTGAGATCCTGTTTGTCAGTACCGGATTTAAATGGGTTAGCGACACCGAAGCGATTCTGAAAGGAGATCTGACAATGCATGGTGTCACTAAAGCCGTAGGTTTTCATGTTGAAATGGTTGAACAGCCAGGCGAACATGAGCAGCGAATTGTCGTAAAAGCCACGACCTTGATACATCGCTCTGAATTTGGTTTGACAGCGCTATCACCCATGGTGAGTGATTCTGTTAGTTTGTGTATGAGCGTTGATGCAGTTAGATATGGGTCCTAGGAGTCTGCGCGGTAGAAAGTATCCCTACTGCAAAAGCGCCACAGCGGTCCATTTTTTCGCTACGGGTATTTCTAGCGCGCAGACTCCTGGCCCGTATTTCTCACCAGGCGGCGTCGAAAACTGAGAAGGCATAGCCCGCATTTCTCACCAGACGGCGAAGGAATCTGATAAGGCATTGGTCTTTTTAGAGAAACCCCGGATGATTAACAATACGGTGTGTTATTCAAGCGTGCCTATCACGATTCAGACTGGTCTTCGTGTCCGTAAGCTTGCTCTTCACTCAAACCGTAGCTAATGCTACGCTTTTCGCTCCAGGGCGGCGCTTCCTGCGCCTGCTCCCGTGATCCTGGTGAGAAATGCGGGCTAGAGTCAATGCTGAAATTCATTCTCCCATTGCTATTACTCCTGTCTGGCTTTGCAAATGCAGACGACAATCGTCTTTGTGCGCCGTTCAGGGATGGGGTGGTTGACAAGACCCTGGTTGCGGAGATGCTTAAAGCGGCAAAAGATGGGCATCTTTATCGAATTCACTCGACCACTTCCCGTGTCGGATTTTGCGTAGATAGTTTAATCGGACGCGTTGAAGCAGAATTTAAGGGTTTTCGTGGTGGTTTCGCGTTGCGGCGTGAGGTTTGGGGCGATGATTCGCAAATGCTGGTAATGATTGATTCAGAGAGCCTAAAAACCGATCGTCAGTTCATCAAAGACATGATGCAGAGCGAACGGTTTTTACATGCAAGAAGATATCCAAAGATATTGTTTGTGAGTTCCGCGCTCAAGTGGCACAGTGACACCACTGCCGACTTGTATGGGATGCTAACAATGCATGGCACGAGCAAACCGGTTAAATTTAGAGTGGAAGTAACGAACATTCTAGGTTCGCGTGCAGAGCATGAACAGGAGATCGTTGTCATTGCGAAAGCAAAGATACGGCGATCGGATTTCGGTATGGACAGACTGCAGATGTTCGTCGACGACACTGTCGAGTTATGTTTAACAGTGAGCGCTCTACGATATCAAACACAATAATTACTACTCTGCCACCATGGATTTATAACATAACAACAATGAAGTGTTAGTGGATTATTGTCTAATGGTATGTTCGTGTCAGTAAGCTTGATCTTCGCTCAAAGCGGCGCTTATGGTGCCAACACCGGCTGATTCTCTTCAGGTGATTGCAAAAAGCTCATCCTGCGACGTGTGCGTCCGCCTTCACGCAAGCGGCGGGCTACCCGTAATTGTTTGAAGGGTATGGAAAAAATTTAGTCAGTTTTTGTCAAGTTTTGTCGATTTTCTTGATTTCACCC
>JABDQW010000105.1 GCA_013042055.1 Gammaproteobacteria bacterium
AGCTTCTTCAGCCACTGGATCCCGGCCAAAAGCATGCCGGGATGACGATAGTCGAGCGACTGCCTGAAAGTGAGTCACATCGTTGTTGAACCATGAGAAACGCTGTATTGTGTTGTAGTCCGCACAAATTTGGCGATTACTATTCCGGAAAACTGTGCGCTTTGGTGGGGATGACATCTTGAAAGGGGAATGGCATCTTCGTATGTGATTGCAATGTTTATTTCAGGCACAACTCTTTACATGAGGGACAACGTCCTTATAGACACGAGGGCTCGTCTCTGACAACGACATTTTGATTGAGAGCGGGCAGCCGTGTCAGTCTGAAAACACGCTGGTCGAAATAATTATTTTGGCCGCCTGATGCCGAGTTTTTTCATGCGCGATTCCAGCGTGCATGGGTTCATATCGAGAATCTGTGCGGCGCCGCCCTCTCCCCGGATACGCCAGCCCGCCTGCCCGAGTACGGTTCTGATATGACCGGTTTCGACTTCCGCCAGTGTCTGGCCGGTACTTCCTAGACTGTCACGATCATCGAGTTGGATAACCAGCGTCCCGCCCTGACTCAGGATCATCGCCCGTTCGATGACATTGCGTAACTCGCGCACATTGCCCGGCCAGGCATAGGCTTGCAGATGCTTCATCGTGCTTTTTCTGATCAAGTCGATGGACTTGCCCATGTTGTCGCCGTACTCCCTGACGAACGACCAGACCAGGGCGGGTATATCCATGCGGCGTTCGCGCAGCGGCGGCACCGTGATAGGAAAGACGTTCAGGCGATAGTACAGGTCTTCCCGAAACCGCCCCTTCTCGACCAGTGAACGGAGATCCTGGTTAGTTGCCGCAATCACGCGGACATCGACGTGCACGGTCTGCGCACTACCTAGGCGCTCGAACGCGCCATCCTGCAACACCCGCAGCAGCTTGGCCTGCAGCTCCAGCGGCAATTCGCCGATTTCATCGAGAAATATTGTCGAGCCGTTGGCCAGCTCAAAGCGCCCGATCTGTTTTGATGCAGCGCCGGTATAGGCGCCTTTCTCGCGGCCAAACAGTTCGGCCTCGATCAGGGCTGCGGGAAGTGCCGCGCAGTTAACCCTGACCATTGCCCTGTCCGAACGTTGACTCAATTTGTGCACTAGGTTGGCCAGCACTTCCTTGCCGGTTCCGGTTTCACCCAGGGTCAGAACCGTCGAATCCAGCGGAGCCACCTGTTCCGCCAGTGCTACTAGCTGCTTCATCACCGGACTCGAGCCGACGATTTCTTCATGGACTGTGTGGGTGTCTATCTCCTTCTGCAACAGGATGTTTTCGGCCTCCAGCTGGTCCTTCAGTTCGCTGATGTCGATCAACGCCGACTGAAACTTCTGATCGGTCGCTTTGCGTTGCAGTGCGCCGAAAAACACCTGCGCAGCTAGGTGTATTTGATCGATAAAATGCGCTTGCCACTGTTTTTCATTGTAGCCTTGTACAAAAAGGATAGCCCGTAACCGGTTATCCTGGAACAAAGGAATCAGGAGTGACGTCTTAAGGCCGACGCCTTGCAGGTAAGCGCGTTCTGCGTCGGCTTCGACCGGCAATTCATCCAGCCCGCCAAAAACAATGGTTTTCTGCTGCTCCAGCTTGCCTGCAGCCCACGGAAATAATTCAAGCAATTGATCCGCATCAAAACTCAGCTCACGCACCTGTTCGGACCGGAACCAGCTGTGCGTTATGCCCGTCTCTGTGGGAGACGCCCTGAATTGAAACAAAAATGCCTCGTCGACGCCCGCATATTCACCGATCTGTTGCAGCGCCGCACAGATTTTATCGTCGACCTCGGCATTAGGGGCGTTGATAAAAGAAGCCGATAGCGAAGAGAGCATGCTTTCAAAACACAGGCGCTCGTTCAAGTTTTCAGAACTGCGCTTGCGCATCAAGGCATTCACAAAGATCTCACCAATTAATTTCAATTCTTCTATCAGCGCTTTCGGCCATTCGATGTCCTTTTCCATCGTATTCAGTACCAGGTAACCGGCGATTTCACCCGACACGTAGAATGGGGCCCACAACATGGATTTGATGCCGTACGTGTTGCTTAATTCTCTTTCCGCGACAGCCTCTGGCGGAAAGTCGTTGCCGCGGGAGATAACGACAGGTATACCCTGAGATAATTGTCCGGCCAACCAGGGGGCAACGCCCCTGATATCAACATCGGTAAAATCGATATCCAGTTCGATCCCTGGCGCAACCCACTGATGGGTGTGGTACAGCGTGCCCGTGACCGGTTCGCGCTGAATAAATGTGGCGAAATCGGCACCCATAAACCGGGCCACCTCGGCAAGGGCATCCTGGATAGCATGGTGCACTTCGTTGTGTGGAAGATTGACGAAGGTTGCCGAGAGGCGGTTGATGAGTTGCTCAAATCGCAGACGCTCATCAACGATGACTACCTGCCTTTTCCGATCCAGTGCCGTGGCCAGGATCTTGCTGACCAGATGCAATTCTTCGACCTGTTCAGGGCTCCATCGATTCGCCTGTCTTATCGCATCGAACCCAAAATTGCCAATGGGTTTACCGTCCAGGAAAATGGGAATCATCACAAAAGACCTGATATCACGGCTGTGGCAGTACTCGTACTCGTTTGCAGCGTCCTCGGGCAGATCGTCCAGACTGTCGACGACAATATCGGAGCCTGAAAGGGTTTGCTCGGTAACAAACCGAAAACGATCAAGTGGTATGCCAGCTTCGACCATTGGATCGCGCTCTATTCCTGCCGCGTACCAATTGTGCGCGGTTCTCAACGTAGCCGAGTCTTCCGAGATCTGGATCAGATAAGCACGATCGGCCTGCAAAAATTCGGCCAGAAGTCCTAACGAATGCGTGATCTTGCCGTCCATCTGCTCAGCGGCAACACTGGCGAAAGCGGTGGAGATCTGAGAAAACAGCTTCTGGAACTGGAGTTTCCGATTCAGGGTAACAACCAGGTCACGGTCAGCCAGGCGCCGGAGCTCGCCGGGCGTACCCCGCCGCTCTTTGTTTGCCTGTTTGTCTGTGAGGATGGCCTCTGACATATCAATACCTTGCTTCATCTCTGATATTTCATAGTCATTGTACATGTATCAGAATCCAGTAGAAGGTACCGGAGGGGCTATTTTTTAACCAATCTCTTGCATTTTGCTGGATCTACCGCGCTTAACCTGCCCCGGGAGGTTAGGGTTCGTTAGTCGGGGTCGGACCAGCGCAAGCAATTGATTACATGAACAATAGCCTATGAAAGAAGCTGCTGACAAGGCTTAAAAGCATCTTTTCGGCTATAAAAAGCCAGGTGTAAGGTGCCAGAGGTTCTCGCAATACACACGATCCATGCTCTTCAGCGGTCTGTTTGTATTTGCCAGCAATGCCCAGTACATCTTTAATGTATTCGACATACTCACACGAACCCACTGCAATGCTGTTTGACCAAGCCGGGTCTCGCGCATGTTGGGGGGATACGAGCAAGCTCTCTACCCAGTCTTTACGGTCTTGTTGCAGCTGTTCATAGTGACCGATATCCAGCAATTCCATCAAGCTCCGTTGATCAATTACGCGGTAACGTTTTGGTGGTGACTGGATTTCAACATACCCGCTCCAGGCCCAACCTGCCGGTTGTTTAACGACACCTGCACGTACCATGTTCAGATCGATACACCATGCAACGTGCCAGATGAATGCCCGTGTCCACTGCAGTTGCATGGTAGCGGTCTTCCCAAAAAGCACCGTTGCGATTTTCTCTGCGGTTATATGCCTGCGCGGTGCGGCCTGCGATTAACTGTAGGCTTTTGGATATTTCTCCGTTTCCACGATCACGAACAAGCAAGTGTATGTAATTCGAGGTAATGATGTAGTTAAGAACACAAAGGCCGCAGCGTTTTCTGGCTTCAAATAGCCAGTAACGCCAATGATGGCGGTCTTCAGCAAACTCGAGCAGGAATTCTTTTTGGTGGCAGCGGTGTGTAATGTGCCAGACATGGCCGGACAGAAAATGGCGATGAGCGCGAGGCAGGGCTTTCTCCTTAAAGCAGCGTTTTAATCCATTAAAAGTGGCGTTTAAGCCGTAATCAGTGGTTGATTGTAATCGATTCTTTCGGGTATTCAATGGGTTGCGATGGTCCGACCCTATTAACATGTTAACATGGATTAACATGGATTAACATGAACGACTATTAACATGGCATGCGTTTTATTTTCGTTTTATCACAATGGCAGCGTTGGACATGCTCTTAACAAATGCTTGTCTTGTCTCTGCAGGTATCTCGCTGACCTTGGCGGTATAAGCAATTCTGAAGCGGTTCCATTTACCATCGATAATCCTGGAAATTTCATGCTGTTCGGGGAAACCCGCACACGGTTTTGCTCTCCATTCGTACAGGATACTGCGCTCATCTTGTTCGATGACATTCCAGGTTGTTGTGTCCGGGCATTCCTTTTCACGTAAAGCTTTTAATCCTTCGAAAAAAGCGCGCGGGTTCCTCCTGGTATTTGCAAAGTTTTGGATCGTAATCAGTTCAGACCAGTTATGTACGGTTTCGCCCTTGAGTACCAGTTCAACTATACTGAACTCCCCCGCTTTCTCTTGGGAGAAACCTGTGACCCATTCCCTGCCAAGGACCGGAATCGACCAGTTGAGCCCTTCTTCGACAGGCTTTTCATCTGCCGCCTGTGGTTTCTGCTCAGTCGTCGAGCATGCTGTTGCGATCAACAGCTGAACAAGTATGACTATTAGTATTTTGTACTTCATGACAACCTCCTTCGATAGACAATTATTGAGCTATATGAGCGTGAAGAACTCACGGTCAGTTCTGATCCCGATTCAAGTCTTCTTTGAAACAAACACCGGCTGAATGCGAGAAACTGTGCCGGAAAAACGTTGTATCCATGCTGGTCCGTACTGTTGTAGGTGTAAGGCGATTAGCCGGCATCCATAAATTTATTTATCCATTTATCCCGCAATTCTGTTGGCATCTGGTATGTTTTTTGTACGTAGCGAAGCTTATACGTTTTATCTTTTCCAAACATGATCCTTGCAACCTCATGCTGGTCAGGCCAACTACGACATGGCCGCGCTTGCCATTCGTATAATATACTTTTTTCGTCTTTATCAATCACATTCCATATCGTAACACCCGGGCATATCTGTTCCTGTAATGCCTTCAATTTTTCAAGTGCATCTTGTGCTGAAGGACCACCCCAGAATGGTGGTAATATCTGGATGGATAGCAGTTCCTTCCAGTTGTCGATATCATCCCCTTCACGGATAAACTCAAGCGCGTGTTGGTTAGGGCGTTCAACGTAGCGCCCGATCTTCCATCCAGGCTCGAACTTGAAATGCAGCGGCTGTCCTTGCTCGGCCGCCTTGGCTATCCACTTAAAAGCTTTGTTGTAATTCTGTGGTACGCCGTCGCGACCTTTCGCATACAAAATACCCAGACCAAACTGAGCATTTGCATCCCCTTGCTCCGCGGCTTCTTGTTCCCACCGGAATGCTTCAGCGTGATTCTGCGTTACGCCATCACCGCTGAGGTACTGCAACGCGAGATTGTGTTGAGCAAGAGCGTATCCCAGTTCAGCTGCTTTGCGATACCATTCTGCGGCCTGACAGCTATCTTTCACGACACCCTCGCCTCTTGCGTACATCGCTCCGAGGTTGAACTGGGCAACGGCGAGCCCTTGCTCTGCTGCAGCACGTAGCCACTTGGCCCCTTTAGCAGCGTCTTTCGGTACAGCTTGACCGTCAGCGTGCATCAGTCCCAGAAGAAATTGCGCCAGTGCGTATCCTTGCAAGGCCGACTTTTCGTGCCATTCAAATGCCTGTTCAAGATTTGTCGAAACGCCCAGGCCGCGGGCGTACATAATAGCGAGGCCATTCTGGGCGCGTGGGTTTCCTCGCTCAGCCAAAGGTGTGAGCAAAGCTAGCGCCTTGGGGTAATCTCCGGATTTAAACGCCGACTCCGCTTCCTGCAATGCAGCCTCTTCAGCATCGTTTACTTTAGAACTGTCTTGCCCACCTTCGGTACCCCTCTCCGCTACTTTTATGAATGATCCAACGCCTCCATCCTCAGCGTAGGTAACCAGGAACGGGGAGGCTCTCGAACAGCCCGTAACCATCCATTGTTCTTTGCTCCAGACGTGACCCTTTTCTCCTGTTCTTGTGTCGTACTGCAGCACAGCAGTATCAATATAATCGATACGATTGCAGCCACTAGCCATGACATAAACCGAGATGATATCCATAGTGTTTTGTTGCAGTTCGGCATCGGCACGAGATTGGCCACTGATCAATGCATCGGTCGACGTCGGCGCACTTACGCAACTCAATACAAATATCGGCAGTATAAGAACTAATACAATGTTGGCTGTCTTCACTGTAATTTTCCTTTGAAACTCAAACAACGGGTCAGGTTTCGGTAACCGAGGACACCGTCAGTGCCCTTGCTTGCCGATACATCGAGTGCAGCTTGAAGAGTGATCTCAGCAAGCAGTAGTGTATACACAATTGGTTGCGCAACCACTTAGATACAAACTCATGACAAACAGAGTGAAAATAGTTGAGATCCAAGTTCTATGCGTCATTTAACCTAGATTCCGCAGTTGAACACAGAATTAGCGCTGCACCTCTAGTGCCAGGGCAAGGCGCGACTTGCAGCGAATGGCCGTCTTCCTTGGCAAAAGTTGCAACGCCGCCATGGCGCTAGCGGGGCGGTGATAATCTGTGTCGCGACTCAGCCGTTGGGTGAACGTCAAATACTGCATAACTTTTCGTATAATCATAGAGTTGACTAGAAGCAATAGCGATCAACTGCGGAATCTAACCATCTCCTGGTAGAAACTGTGAGAAGTACGGGGTAGTTATGAGACGCACAATGGTTTGACCCTGCAATGATGAGATCAATGGATAAGATCGGAATGGTCCTGTTCGTCATACTGTTCCTTACTGGGTTGACAACGATGAAAGCTGTTACTACGAGAATACTATTGGATTATTTGCTGAAAGGCATTGATAATTATCAATATTTTAGGTACTGTCAATTTAAGTGCCTCTGAGCCACAATAGCTGAATGAATAAAGTAACAAGTCTATACAAACGGCATCGGTTTCCCCATGAAATCATTCAGTATGCGATTTGGCTCTACAACCGATTCAATCTCAGCCACCGAGATATCGGAGATTTGCTGGCAGAAAGCGGTATTGCGGTAATTTATAAGTCGATTCGCCTCTGGTGCAACAAGTTCGGGCCGACGTATGCCAAGAGATTGAAAGAACGACATCTAGGGTCCGGCGGCACCTGGTGTCGGCTAGCCATTATCGGGATTTGCGGCAGGGCGCCTTTGCATGTTGGAACTCCGTGACCGCACGATAGTAGGGAGCTAGGCGGGAGTTTACGAGTTCCTAAGTTTAACTTGTCAGTACCCTTTACAGGATTGTTGCATCATGGATCTCTCTTCACCTCGCATTAATGTTGCTATCTCGGCACATGGCTATGGACATTTAACGCAGACGGTTGCCGTGTTACAGGCGTTGAGTCATCGCTATGAAAACATGACGTTACGAATTCAGTGTGATCTTGAGCGGTCCATTA
>JABDQW010000112.1 GCA_013042055.1 Gammaproteobacteria bacterium
CTGCGCCTCCGCGGTTAAACAAGGGCCTATCACGAGGGCAGACGCAGGATTCGCGTTTTGAACGATTCAGCCCTGCATAAGGCGCACCTTGAGTTGATATCATCCGACAACAAGGCAAGCAATCCACTCGTACCCGGTGTTACAGCATTATGGCGTAAATATTAACTTACAGCAGGTGTTTCAGCGTTGTGCTTGATTCGCGCTAACGTCAGGTACTGTTGATGCAACTGCAGCACCAGTGGCTGCAAATCATCAAGCGTGCCGGTATTATCTAGCATGTCGTCCGCTGCAGCTTGACGTACCGCATCATCGGCCTGGCCTTGAATGATGGCGCGGATTTGTTCTTCGTGGCGCCTATCTCTGATGCTAACACGCTGAATTCTGGTGCTTTCAGGAGCCTGCACGAGCAACACTCTATCGACCAGATCAAGCTGCCCTGATTCAACTAACAGCGGGATAACCACGACGATGTAGGGCTCGTCCTTGTATTGGTGTTTATTGAGCCGAATTTGTTCACGGACACGTGGGTGAATAATGTTTTCAAGCCGTTTTTTCTTGGTTGGATCGTTGAAAACGATTCCAGCGAGACAGGCCCTGTCTAGCCGGCCCTCTGCAGTGAGTATGGCCTCGCCAAACGCGCGCGCAACTTCGCTCAGTGTGTCTGTACCCGGCTCAACCAGTTGATGAGCAATCTTGTCGGCATCGATAACCGGTACACCCAATTGCTGGAACAGTTTTGCTGCTTCAGATTTTCCACTGCCGATGCCACCAGTCAGGCCAATTGTCAGCATCACTGTAAATGTGTTAAGTAAGCTTGGTTGATATCGTTGCCCCAGAGTAACGCAATCCAGCCTGCCACGGCAAGGTAAGGGCCAAACGGTATCGGTTGTTGTCTGCGTGTTTTGCCGATAACCAGCATGATAGATCCGGTGATAGCGCCGACGACGGACGACAGCAGCACGATCTGTGGCAGCATGGTCCAGCCCATCCAGGCGCCAAGGGCGGCCAGTAATTTAAAGTCGCCAAATCCCATGCCCTCCTTGCCGGTGACTAACCTGAAGATTTGGAATACCGTCCACAACACCAGGTAACCTGCAATAGCACCGATGACGCTGGCGTGCAGTGACGCAAAGGTATCGAACAAGGCAAATATCAAGCCTAACCATAGCAACGGCAAGGTCAGGTTATCGGGTAGCAGCTGTTTGTGCAAGTCGATCATGGTCAGTGCAATAAGTGTCCAGGTAAACACCAGGGCACCGACGGTTTCGATAGTGACGCCAAAATTCCAGGCCACGGCAACTGACATGATCGCTGTGACCGCCTCTATCGTCGGGTATTGTATCGAAATGGCTGTTTTGCAGGCAGAGCATTTGCCGCGCAGAACGATATAACTGAGTACTGGGATATTTTCCCAGATGCGGATTCTATGGCCGCAATGAGGACAGGTCGATGCCGGCACTGCAAGGTTGAATTTTTCTACCGGTTGTTTCTCCGTGGATTCAATTTCGAGAAACTCCTGACATTGTCGGCGCCAGTCATGTTCCAGAATAACAGGCAGGCGATAGACCACGACATTCAGAAAACTGCCAACACAAAGGCCGAATAAAACAATGGCTGTATAAAACAGCCATTGTTCATTCCTGAAGACGTCGAGTAGTTCCAACGGATTTGTCTATTATTGTGCGACAACTTCGCCCATCTTGAAGACGGGTAGATACATGGCGATAACCAAGCCACCAATCACAACTGCGAGAAACGACATTATCAAAGGTTCCATCAGTGCAGTCAAATTATCAACGGCATCGTCAACGGCATCCTCGTAGTAATCGGCAACTTTGGCAAGCATATCATCGAGTGCACCGGATTCTTCACCAATGCCGACCATCTGGACCAACATATTGGGGAACAGGGCCTTGTTCTGCGCCAAACTGGCCTGCAGCGTCGTACCGGATGCGATATCGTCGCGCACCCGCAAGATCTCCTTGCTGAATACGCTGTTACCGGCTGAACCCGCGACCGATGACATCGCGTCTACCAGCGGTACACCCGCTGAGAACATCGTTGATAAGGTTCTCGAGAAACGCGCGATGGCTGAATTATAAATCAGCGCGCCAAATGCAGGGATCTTCAACACGATCACGTCGAGTTTTTCCCTGAATTTACGCGAACGTTTCTTAGTCTGAATGAATGCTGTAAACACCGCGCCAATACCCAGAGCCACTAGCCAGCCGGATTCGATCATGAAATCGGACAGGTTCACGACCATTTGGGTAAATGCGGGCAGTTCAGCACCAAAGCCTTCGAACAAACCGGCGAACGTTGGCACCACAAAAATCAATAGAATCGCCGTTACCACGATCGCAACCACCAGCACCGCTATCGGGTAAGTCAGGGCTTTCTTGATCTTCGATTTCAGCGCTTCAGTTTTTTCCTTGTAGGTAGCGATCTTGTCCAACAGCTCTTCGAGCGCACCGGATGCCTCACCGGCATCCACCAGGTTGACGAATAGGTCGTCAAAATGCAGTGGGTGTTTGGACAAGGCATTGGCGAAGGTACCGCCGGCCTCGACGTCGGCCTTGACCTGCATGATCATCTCGGTCATGTTTTTATTCGAGTGTCCCTGGCCGACGATATCGAACGCTTGCACCAGCGGTACACCGGCTTTCATCATGGTCGCCATCTGGCGGCTGAAAACGGCAATATCACTGGGTGTGATTTTTTTACCTTTGCCGCCCAGCAATGATTTGCCTTTGCGTTTGACTTTACCGGGTTTAGGGGTAACGCCGCGCTTACGCAGCTCGGCCTTGACAGCATCGATGCTGGTCGCCGTTGTTTCTCCCCTGATAACTTTTCCTTGCTTGTTCTTGCCCTCCCAGGCGTAGGTTGCTGCTTGTGCCATGATATATTCCTAATTAGTCTTTGGTTACGCGGTTGATTTCTTCAAGGCTGGTAACGCCTTGAACGACTTTGAGCAGGCCTGACTGGCGCAGATCGCTCACGCCTTCTTTTTGCGCCTGATCGGCTAGATCCAACGCGGTGCCGTTATCCATGATGATGCGGCCCATCTCTTCCGAGATTTTCATGACCTGGTAGATACCGACGCGGCCTTTATAGCCTTCGGAGCACTGATCGCAGCCAACTGGTTTGTAGGTCGTGAAACCCTGATCGATTTGTTCTTCGGTAAAGCCTTCCTCGATCAGCGCCGCGCGTGGAATGTCCTCGGATGTTTTACATTTCTCGCACAGTCGCCGCGCCAGACGCTGGGCGATGATCAGCGAAACCGCCGAGGCGATGTTGAACGGTGGCACGCCCATGTTGACCAGGCGGGCCAAGGTTTGCGGGGCGTCATTGGTGTGCAGGGTGGAAAGCACCATGTGACCGGTTTGCGCCGCTTTGATGGCGATCTCTGCCGTTTCCAGGTCACGAATCTCACCGACCATGATGATGTCGGGGTCTTGACGCAGGAAGGAGCGCAGTGCGGAAGCGAAATCGAGTCCAACCTTGTTATTGACGTTGACCTGGTTGATACCCTCGAGGTTGATTTCTGCCGGATCCTCTGCGGTCGAGATGTTTCTGTCCTCGGTATTGAGAATATTCAGACCGGTATACAACGATACCGTTTTACCGCTACCGGTCGGGCCAGTGACCAGAATCATGCCATAGGGATTGGCTAATGCATTCAGATAAAGCTGCTTCTGCTCAGGTTCATAGCCGAGTGCATCGATACCCAGCTGGGCGCTGGAGGGGTCCAGAATACGCAGCACGACCTTCTCTCCAAACAGGGTCGGACAGGTGTTAACACGAAAATCAATGGCCTTGTTCTTCGATATCTTTAGTTTGATACGGCCGTCTTGTGGAACACGCCTTTCCGCGGTGTCCATTTTTGACATAACTTTGAGGCGTGCGGCCAACTTGAGCCCCATCATCGTGGGTGGCTTGGATACCTCGCGTAACACGCCGTCGACGCGCAGTCGGACTCGATACTTTTTCTCATAGGGCTCGAAATGGATATCCGACGCGCCCTTTTTGATCGCATCGAGCAGAACCTTGTTGACAAATTTAACGACAGGGGTGTCATTTGCTGCATTCTCGGCTTCAGCGGCTTCGGGTGGTGCTTCATCGGTATCAGCAAATTCTACGTCCTCGAGATCGTCGTCTAGGCCGTCATCGAGATCGTCCTCTTCGTCGAGCAGCAGCTCGATAAACTTGCTCAGTTTGTTTTCTTCGACCAACACCGCTTCGGTATTGGTACCCGTCTGGAATTTAATGTCGTCGATCGCAGCAAGGTTGGTGGGATCAGAGATGCCGACGTAGAGCCGGTTACCCCGTTTGTACAGGGGAACCGCATGGTGTTTGACAATCAGTTTGTCATCGACGATCTCACGGGGTACGGACTCTTTGTCCAATGAATCGAGATCGATTACCGGCAAGCCGAACTCATTCGAGGCTTCGATGGCGATCTTGCTCGCCGAGAGCACGTTATTATTGACTAGGTACTGAGTAAAGCTGATTTTTTCTGCATGGGCGCTTTTCAAAGCGGAGATCGCTTTTTCTTCTTCAAGCAAACCGTCATTGACAAGCTTGCGAGAAAGCCCGCTCAGTTTTGGTTCGGCGCTCATTAATGTCCCCGTACTCCGATGGTTAAGCCCTGATTTCAGCGCGCACGATGCCGCTGTTCACAAAAAGTTCGCGTAATTATGCTGAGTATAGGAAGGATATGGCTTAAAACCAGTGTTTCGGATAGTTTGAATCAGGTGCTCATGGATTGAATACAGACAACACCACGACTCGATGACAGTGCATCGAGTCGTGGTGTTGATGCGGAGCGTCACTACCCAGATCTAGGGAGGGGGCAGCTTGGTAATGCTCTGTTGAATTGTTGGATCCATCAAGTAAGTCACTGTGATCGTGTAGCATTCGTTGATGGTACCTGCACCACAGGCCGCGATATTGTAGCGGAAGGCGTCGTTGTCGCCATCGGGACGCCACCCCAGAGCATTGGGTAAGGTCGTCGTATCACCGCTGGGGTCATAGGTGCCGGCGATGTAGACACCATTCTCGTAGAAATAGTTGTCAAGAAACAACGCCAATTGTTCGGTGTTCTCCTGAGTCGCTGTACGCTCACCGAGTTCGATGTAACCTTCATAGGCGGGCATGGCGATAGCGGCCAGTACGCCGATAATACCTACGGTTACCATTAGCTCGACGAGTGTATAGCCCGAGTGTTTGGATCTGTTCATCTAGACATCCTCCGCATTAATACTCTAGATTATGTATGTTTTTCCAGAAAAT
>JABDQW010000119.1 GCA_013042055.1 Gammaproteobacteria bacterium
TTGCGCACCAGCGTGCGGATCAGAATATTGATGTCCATATCGCCATCCCTATTGATGTAGCCAATCGAACCGGTGTAGGCACCTCGCGCCTGTTGCTCCATCTCGGCTAAGATTTCCATACAGCGGACCTTGGGGCAGCCGGTAATCGTGCCACCGGGAAATACCGCGCGAACGATGTCGGTCGGCGTGATTTCAGCGCGCAGTCGGCCGATGATATTAGAGACGATGTGGTGCACATGCTGGTAGCTTTCTAAGCTCATCAGCTCGTTGACCTTGATACTACCGGGGACACAGATGCGTCCCAGATCATTGCGCTCAAGATCGATCAGCATGATGTGTTCCGCCTGTTCCTTGGGGTGCGCCATCAACTCCGCAGCCAGTTGCGTATCGGCGGTTTCATCGTCCGAACGCGGACGTGTGCCGGCGATCGGACGCGTTTCGATGATCCCGTCACGGACACGGACCAGGCGTTCCGGTGACGAGCTGATCACGCATGCCTGTGGTAAGCGAGCGAGTACAGCGAAACAACCGGGGTTGGCATGCGCCAGGCTGTTGAAGATGGCGACATCATTCGAGCTGTACTCGATTTCCAACTGCCACAGACGCGACAGATTTGCCTGGAAGATATCACCGTCGATGATGTATTGCTGGATGCGCGCAACCTGCTGCAAATAAGGCTCAGCGTCCGCTTCGGTTATCTTGCGTAAACGCACCTTCTCGTCTGGGTCAAACGCTGTCGACGATGCCTGCAGAGCTGTATTGAAATCGTCTTCGATCGTATCCAGCAAGTCACTGTATTCCGTCTCTGCAAGCGCAATGTGCTGTTTGCGTTCATGGTCGTAGATCACGGCACTTGGGCAGCGTGCCGCCAGCGCGATGGGATCATCGTCGTCCGGTGCCGGCAGTTCGAGCACGGGTTCGATTTCCGCAGCCAGTTCATAGGAAAAATAAACGAACCAACCACCGGTGAACGGCAAGTCTTGCTCGTTGGATCCCGTTGCCTCGATTTTCTCCCGTAACCACTTAGCTTGCAGCGCATCCAGAAAGCCGGGAGCACCGGATGTCATGTCACGATGATAGAGTTCGAGCGTCTCTTGCGGGTGGGCCAGCAGGATATCGAACCGGTTATTCTCGCTCCTGGCGGTACTGGCCAGTAGGTAAGGATAGCTCTCAGGCTTGAGCTGATACAGATTGCTGATTCTGGATCGATCCGTATCCGGGCCGACGAGTGCTCGGGTCTGATAATGCATCGATGCTAGGGCCTGTTTTAGCCAACGGTCAGCGTTGCGCAAAAATCCGGGTTAGCTAACTTTCTTGAAGATCAGAGTGCCGTTGGTACCGCCAAAGCCAAACGAATTGGACAATGCCACATCGATCTTCATTTCTCGCGCCGTGTTCGGCACATAGTCGAGATCACAGCCCTCGCCGGGCTTTTCAAGATTGATCGTCGGTGGCGCTACCTGATCGCGAATAGCCATCACCGAGAATATAGCTTCGACACCACCAGCCGCACCGAGCAGATGACCGACCATGGATTTGGTCGAGCTCACAGCCAGCTTATTCGCCTTGGGTCCAAAAGCGGCCTTGATTGCATTGGTTTCTGCGATATCCCCTGCGGGCGTCGAGGTGCCATGGGCATTGATGTAATCGACATCGTCAGGATTGAGACCGGCATCGGCTAGGGCGTTATTCATGCAGCGTGCAGCGCCGGCACCATCCGCGACAGGTTGTGTCATATGATGGGCATCGCTGTTCAAACCAAAACCAGCCACTTCCGCGTAAATATTCGCCCCACGGGCTTTGGCCATTTCGTACTCTTCCAGCACGAGCACACCAGCACCATCACCAAGAATAAAACCATCACGGTCTTTGTCCCACGGCCGGCTGGCGTGGGCCGGATCGTCATTACGCGTTGACAACGCGCGCGCAGCTGCAAAACCGTTCATGCCCAGAGGCGATGATGCCTTTTCAGACCCGCCTGCGATCATTACATCGGCGTCGCCGTAGGCGATCATCCGAGCTGCCTGGCCGATGCTGTGGGTACCCGTGGAGCAGGCCGTGACCAGGGCAATATTAGGCCCTTTGGTACCGTGCATGATGGAAAAATTACCGGAGATCATATTGATAATGGAACCGGGAACGAAAAAAGGCGAGACCTTGCGCGGGCCACCCTTCAGCATCTTGATGTGGCTGGCCTCGATCATCGGTAGACCACCGATGCCGGAACCGATGGCAACGCCGATCCGGTCGGCATTGGCCTCGTTGACTACGATGCCAGAATCCTCAAGTGCTTCTCCCGCTGCAACCAGGCCGTAATGGATGAAAATATCCATTTTTCGTTGATCCTTCACCGGAATGACGCGCGACGCATCGAAATCCTTTACCGTTGCGGCGATGCGTACCGGGAACGAGGAGGCATCGTACTCGGTGATGGGACCAACACCATTGGTACCGGCAACGATATTGTCCCAGGATTCCTTCAGGTTAAGGCCAACCGGGGAAACTATACCTAATCCAGTAACGACTACGCGACGTCCTGACACAATTAACTCTGCGCTGTGGTGATCACAGCCTGCTCAACAGGCTGCAGAAAATTGGCCCGATTATTCGCTGTGCTCGTTAACGTAATCGATAGCCTGCTGGATTGTCGTGATCTTCTCGGCCTCTTCATCCGGAATTTCACATTCAAATTCTTCTTCCAGAGCCATCACGAGCTCGACCGTGTCGAGTGAATCAGCGCCAAGATCGTCAACGAATGATGCTGCGTTAGTCGCCTGCTCTTCGGTCACACCTAACTGTTCGATTACAATCTTGCGAACGCGTTCTTCAGCTGTGCTCATCTAGTTTGTCCTCTTGTTATGATCAGTCTCGAGCTGCGCGGTATTGTAGTGAATTAACGCCCAGCTTTCCAGTAAGTTTTATAATTATTAACAAACTAAAAAATTATATTATTTTACTTTTATAACAGTTAGTTACACTAATAATTTAATCTTTTTTATCACCTAAAGGCAATGCCTAACTCCATGATTTTTTGCTATGCCATGTGCATCCCGCCATTGACGTGCAGGGTTTCGCCGGTGATATAGGCCGCCTGCGGGCTGGCCAGAAAAGCAACAGCATTGGCTATATCGGCCGGATCACCGAGTTTGTTCAAGGGTATCTGCGCGATCAATGCATCGCGTTGTTCGTCACCCAGTTCACGTGTCATGTCGGTATCAATAAAACCCGGCGCCACCGCGTTGACGGTAATGTTGCGCGAACCGATTTCTCGTGCCAGTGATTTGGTGAATCCGAGCAAGCCGGCCTTGGTGGCGGAATAGTTTGTCTGACCAGCATTACCGGTCGAGCCCACCACCGAGGCGATATTGATGATGCGCCCTTTGCGGGCTTTCATCATGCTGCGCAATACCGATTTCGTCGTGCGATACAGCGACGTCAGATTGGTGTTGATCACATCTTCCCACTGATCCTGCTTCATCAACATTAGCAGGTTGTCCCTGGTAATACCGGCATTGTTGACCAGAATGCTAACCGCACCGAACTCTTGCGTTATTTGCTTGATCACGGCAGCGACGGAGGCATCGTCGGTGACGTTGAGGCACATGCCCTTGCCGCCCGATGCGTTCAAATTTGAACTGATCGCCTCCGCGCCGTTGTCAGTCGTCGCCGTTCCGATCACGGTCGCACCATCAGCCGCCAGTCGCTCGGCAATCGCCTTGCCGATACCACGGCTGGCGCCAGTGACCAGCGCGATTTCCCCTTGTAGTGAATTACTCATTTTTTATTTCCTGTTTTTTTTACCGCATAGGCGCAGAGACGCTGAGGTTTTTCATTTACCGAATTAAGCGTTACGAAAGCCAGAAAAGGCATCTTCTTTCTTTTAAAATAAAATGATTTCCTGATCGTTTGTCTTGGCGTTTCAGCGCCTCTGCGTTTAGTTGTTCTTTACTCTGTGCCTCTGTGGTTGGTTTTATGACATAGAATCGAGAAATTTCTCCATCGACGCCGGTGTATCGAGTGCGAATGATTTGATCTCCTTATCGATGCGCTTGTTCAAGCCGGTCAACACCCGGCCGGGGCCGCACTCGATGATCGCGTCGGCATCTTCTGTGATGATCTTGATCGTCTGCACCCAGCGAACCGGGTTGCAGATTTGTTTCGTCAGTGCTTCACGAATAGACGCCGGATCTTCATGTGACTTGGCATCGCAGTTGTGGATCACCTGTATCTGTGGTTCGTTGAAGTTTACAGTTTCGAGCACCTTGGCCATTTCATCGGCCGCCGGCTTCATCAGCGAGCTATGCGATGGCACACTCACCGGCAGTTTCAGCGCACGCTTAGCACCTTCTTCGACTAACAGCTCGATTGCCCGGTCGACGGCTGCGGTGGCACCAGCTATCACGATCTGACCCGGTGAATTGAAATTTACCGCCTCGACCGGTTGTCCTATTTCAGCCGTGGCGCTCTCGCACACTTTGATGACCTGCTCATCCATCGGGCCGATGATGGCCGCCATGGCACCCTCGCCTTCCGGTACGGCGTTCTGCATTAAACGACCACGCTGAGCAACCAGCTTGATCGCATCTTGGAAATCGAGCACACCGGAAGCGACCAAGGCAGCGTATTCACCCAGACTGTGCCCGGCTAGCGCGTATGGTTTATTCATACACATTTCCGTCATGATGCGCATCACCGCGACATCGGCTGCCAGCATGGCAGGTTGGGTTATTTCGGTATGATTGAGTTTTTCTTGCGGTCCATTAGCAACAATGTCCCATAGATCATAACCCAGCACATCAGCAGCCTGTTGAAACGTCTGCTCAACATGATCCGAGGTCTCAGCATACTGCTTGAGCATGCCGATCGATTGCGAGCCCTGACCGGGAAAAACAACAGCGATATTGAATGTCAGCATTTTTCTTACTCTCGTTGATAGGGTCTACTATACCGCCAGGCCCAACCTCACAGGCCCAGTACGTCCTGCATATCATACAATCCTGCGTCCCGTTGTCGTAACCAGATTGCAGCACGGATTGCACCATTGGCAAACGTCATTCGGCTAGAAGCCTTATGGGTGATCTCGACGCGTTCGCCTTCACCAGCAAACAACACGGTATGGTCACCGACGATATCACCGCCGCGTATGGTCTCAAACCCGATGGTGTTACGATCGCGGGCACCGGTAATACCTTCACGACCGTAGACGGCACAGGCTGACAGATCCCTGCCAAGCGCACTGGCGACGACTTCACCCATGCGCAAGGCAGTGCCGGATGGTGCATCCACTTTGTGTCGGTGGTGCGCCTCGATCACTTCGATATCGACATCATCGCCCAGAATTCGCGCAGCCGTATCCAGCAACTTGAGGCAGAGGTTGACGCCAACGCTCATATTGGGTGCGAATACAATACCGATCGATTCGGCAGCCGCGCGGATCGCTTGCTGACCAGCTTCGTCGATGCCGGTGGTTCCGATAATGATGTTCTTGCGGTGTCGTACACAGGTTTCAAGGTTCTGCAGGGTCGACGCCGGTGTGGTGAAATCGATCAGCGTGTCGAACGCGTCGACGACATCACTCAAGGTATCCGCCACTCGCACATTCAATGGACCAAGACCGGCAAGGTCACCGGCATCGCTGCCAACCAGTGTATTGCCAGGCCTCTCGATCGCAGCCGCGAGTCGCGTATCGCCGTGAAGGTCACTGGCGGTTATCAAAGCACGGCCCATACGGCCGGCCGCTCCTGTTACAGCAATGTTTAACACTGCCATCTCCCGATTATTTAGCTTAAAAACTATTGGATAGGCAGCTAGCCTATACGCAATGACTAGCCCGCACTTCTCACCAGGATCGCGGACTGGTGTTCGTAAGCGCCGCACTGGAGCGAAAAGCATAGCAATAGCGACGGTTTGAGTGAAGAGCAAGCTTACGGACACGAAGACCAGCCTGAACCGTGATAGGCATGCTTGAATTACACACTGTAGTTTTGATCATTCTAGTCTTCCAAAAAAATGCAATACGTTATTAGCACTCTCCGCCGCCTGGTGAGAAATGCGGGCTAGCGACTTATAGATGCGAGTCAGTATACTTTACGATGTCAATTCATCGAAGAACGATTTTACACGGTCCATCCAGGATGCACTCTGTGGACTG
>JABDQW010000137.1 GCA_013042055.1 Gammaproteobacteria bacterium
AAATCGGCGCTTACGAACACGAATCCGGCGCCTGCACCGATAATAGCGATACGTCCGCCTGGCGGCGCCAGCTCGATCGGAAGCATGCCGATGGAATGTGAAATGGAATACCTAGAAGACGCGTGGCGCCGAGCAGCGGGAACATGAACTCTGCAAAAAGATAAGCACCCGCGGCGCCAAACAAATAAATGGCGTATACGACAGGCATGCGACCTTTGAGGGTTCTGCGGCCAATCTGGTAACCGAGATACTCGCTCAGTCCATAGGCGACGAAGAACGGTAGAAAAAACAACGTAAAGGTAAGCATCTGCACAAACAGTCGCTGCAGTTCGACGTCGAACAGATGCGCACGCAGGTAGTCGAAGTGCTTACAGGCCAGCATCGCAAAGACAGAGAAAACCATGGCGCCCTGCAGGATCCACAGCGTTTTGACAAACGACTGGCGGCTAATAGCGAAGAAATACGCGCCAGCCAGTTCATCACATGCTTTGTGGCCCGATAGCGGACAGAAGCGTGTCTGCGATTAAAACGTGCGTTCTATTAGGGAAACCTCAGGCCCTAGTAAAACATTCCCACCACAGTACCTGTTAACATTGTGGCGAACGTTCCGGCTACAATCGAAAGCAAACCGAGCTCGGCAACCTCGGCACGCCGTTCCGGCGCCATGGTGCCGATACCGCCTATCATGATTCCGAGGCTGCCAAAATTGGCGAAACCACACATGGCATAAATCATAATGATTTCACTACGCTCAGACAGACTGCCCTCGGGTGCGGATATAAGCGACAGGTAGGCAAGAAACTCATTAAGCACTGTTTTTGTTCCCATGAGCGAACCCGCGAAAACGAGCTCATCAACAGGAATGCCCATCAGCCATACCAAGGGTGCGAACAAATAACCGAGTAGTCTTTGTAGCGTCAGCGCACTACCAGCGACATCAGGCAATAGTTCCAGCAGCATGTTTATCAACGCAACCAGTGCAACGAAAACGATTAACATTGCCAGGATATTAATGAGCAGTTTCACTCCGTCGAGTGTACCGCGCGTTAAGGCATCGAATGCACCCTGATCCTCGCTGCGGATTTCAAATTGCTGTTCAGTCTGTGTATCACCAAAAGGTATTATGATCGCAGCGATCATCAAGGCAGCTGGAACGCTCATTACGGAAGCTGCGAGAATATGTGTCAACGCATCTGATCTTACCGGCGTCAATACACTCGCGTACAACACCATCATTGTTCCAGCAACTGTCGCCATGCCTGAGGTCATTAAGGCAAACAACTCGCCGCGACTCAAGCGCATCAGGTAGGGGCGTACCAGTAACGGTGCTTCAATCATGCCGACAAAGATATTAGCTGCCGCACCCAGCCCTAGCGCGCCGCTGATGCCCATGCTTTTATTTAGTAACCTAGAAAACTGGCCGATTAGCCACGGTAAAATTCGCCAGTGGAATAATAACGCAGACAAGGCGCTAACAACGATGACAAGTGGTAAGGCTTTAAATGCAAGAATAAACACGTTTTCCGGGCTCGTAGCTTCGAAAGGCAGCTCACCGCCACCCAGATAACCAAATACAAACGAAGTACCGGTCGTTGTTGCCTCATCGAGCAGAATGACAAGCTGGTTGAAAGCGGCCAATACTTCGTTTGCCAGGGGGACTTTTAAAAACAGTACAACAAACACAAGCTGTAGTCCTAATCCGCCAAGCACGACTTTCTTGTCAATGGGTTTACGTCCACCGATCAACCACGCGGCTGTAATGATCGTAACGATTCCGATAAGTGGCTGAATATATGTCATCTATTAATATGCTTGTCCCGAGAGGCAATCTGGAGTTATCTAGCCCGCATACGGTCTTTGTGTTGTAAGTTTTTCGGAAATTGACGAGGATGGGCGCAATTTCTTGCGATCATAACGAGGTGTCGTGTTTTTTTGTTTTCAAATCGTTTCACATGTCATTTCGGAATCGCTTGATATCGAAAGGCTCGATCGGTAATTCGGTCTGATCGTCGAGAATCAGTTGAGACAGAATCTTGCCTACAATCGGTGACATCTGGAACCCATGTGCCGAGAAGCCAAACGCATGATAGGCGTGAGGTGACGTACTGCTTCTGCTGATGACAGGAAGATGATCCGGCATGAAGGCTTCGATGCCGGCCCAGGTTCGCACAATACGCACGTTTTTCAGTTGTGGGAACAGCGCCATCACGGTTTGTGCGCTGACGGCAAGTTTGGCCCAGTTCATTTCGGTCGATTGTCGTTTGAAATCCAGCTCCGCCATATGAGCACCACCGATCAGTAGCGTGCCATTCTGCATTTGTTTGAACGAGAGCTTGCGACTCGCGGCACCGATGACGGGTTCGATGAAACGGGGCAAGCGTTCAGTGATCATCAGCATGGGCGCACCTGCTTTCAAAGGTACTGGTTCGCCCAAAGTGGCCGCGATAGGACCTGCCCAGGCACCAGCGCAGTTGACCAATACCGGTGCGCGGTACTCACTCTTGGGCGTGATCAGGCGCCACCCTTTGTGATCGTGATCGATCTGGTCGACCCGGGTTGAGTCATGACATTCGACACCGAGTGAACAGGTTTTGCGTCGGAAAGCGTCCAATGCATGGAACGGGCGGCCATAGCCGTCGGATCGGCAGATCAGTGCGCCCTCGCACTCAGGCATCAGTGCGGGTACCAGTTTGTACAGCTCCAGTCGGTCGATGATCTCTTCGTGATCGTAACCCAGGTCGCGTACCATCGCTGCGCGTTGCTCCAGTGCCAGCATGTCCTGCTGGTTTTCTGCAACCCGGATTTGCCCGGGAAAGCGGGTATCACAGTCACTGTCGACCAGAGATGCGATGTCATGCCACATCTCGGCCGAGGCAATCGATAAAGGTATTTCCGCAGGATTTCGATTCAGACGGCGCAGCCCGCCGGCATTAACACCGGAAGCATGACGTCCCGGACTGTCTTTATCCAGGATGATACAGCGGGCACCGCGTTTGGCCAGTTGCAGCGCGGTTGAAAATCCCATCAGACCGCCACCGATGATCAGAACATCCGTATTCATTCTTTCTCATCCGGGAATAGACGGGCGAGCTGTTCCAATGTTAGCGGTGAGGCCGGCGGTCGCGCCCGATACAAACCAACTTGGGGCAGGCTTTTACCCGTCGCGGTCGCAACGATGTGGGCGACGGATTCGGCACATTGCCGCCCCTGACAGGGCCCCATGCCGCAACGGGTCAGAAATTTGACCTGGTTGCTGTCATCATGACCTACGCTGATCGCCTTGCGAATGGCACCGGCGGTCACCTCTTCACAGCGGCACACCACGGTGTCATCAGCGGGTGCACCGAGCAGTTTAGCGGGAATGTGAAAAAACGCTTCCAGAAACGGCCGGATGTGCTGCTCATCTCGCATCCATTTTCTATCGTCACGAGCCAGGCGGTCACGTTCATGTCGTGCTATTCGACCGAGTTTGTGCACAGCCTGCAGCGCTGTCAGACGCCCGGCATGCTCTGCAGTGCGCGCGCCACCGATGCCGACACCGTCACCGACTATCAGTATACCGTCGATGCTGCTATTGCCCCAGTCGTCCACTTGCGGACGCCAGCACTGCTGACGCTTGTCCCAATTGTGCCTGCATCCGGCAGCTTGGGCTAACTGAATGTGGGGAATAATGCCGAAGTGTGTTAGCAGCAGATCGGTTTCGATCGTTTGCTGCTGACCACTATGGATGTAACTGACAGATTCAAGGCTTTTTTCGCCTTTGGCCCGTAAGTTGCTGACGTTTTGCACGGTGCTGATACCCGCGCGTTTTAGATCCATCTTGTACTTCAGCCCATTGAGCAGATAATGGTGCGCCAGCAGCGCGCGAGGCAAATACGGCATCGCGCGCAGGTGATTACGCATTGGCGTGAAATCAAGCAAGGCTTCTATCTGCACGCCGGCGTGCATGTATTGCCATGCTAGCAACAGCAGCAGTGGCCCGGAGCCAGCCAGGACCACCCCGTCCGCAGGAACGATGCCCTGCGACTTGAACAAGATTTGCCCGGCACCGGCATTCATAACACCGGGCAGGGTCCAACCGGGGAACGGTAACGGCCGCTCGATGGCGCCGCCGGCCAATATGACCTGATCCGCAGAGATCATCGCGGCTGTTCGACCGCACAGCAGGCCGATCTCACGTTCGCGGCTCAATGACCAGACCTGTGTGTCGGGATAATACTCAACATCGGCATTGCGCATTGCGGAGACCATTTTGTCGCCGCGCTGGTATTCGCTGCCGAGCAGTCTAGCACGCTCAGTCGGAATGGATTCGATCGCTCGATAGATCTGACCGCCAGGAGCGCGCTGGTCGTCGAGTAGTGCAACATCAAGACCGTGTTCCGCTGCTGCAACCGCAGCACACAGCCCAGCCGGGCCGGCACCAATGATGACCAAAGAGTAGTGAGATTTGAGCTCGGCAGCACTCACTCGGATAGATCTCCCGCGCCGTGCTGTCTCTCGATGCGCATGCCTTCGACGACGTATTCCTGACAGGCGCGCCGATTGGGCTGGCCATCGATGACCATCAGACACTCGTAACACACGCCCATCAGGCAGAAGGGTGCGCGCGGTGCGTCCGATACCGGGGTAGTGCGTGTGTAACCGATGCCGCTGAGAAGAACCGCAGCAGCAACGGTCTCGCCCGCCGCTGCTTCGAACGGCTTGCCGTCAATGGTGATTGTTACGCACTTTTCAGGATGACTATCAAGTCGTTTAAACATATCGTCACAGTCGCAGTTGCTGCATTATATTCCCGTGTTCAAAGATCATGCATTGCTGCAGGTCAAGCTGCCGGCCTGCATTCACGCTCGTTGCCCGATGGAACATCGACAGCCCGATGGCAACATCGATATAGGACAAGCCAACGGCATTGAAATAGATGCGCTCGTCGCTTGATTCGCGCCCCGGCTTGTGCCCGGAGACCAGCTCGTGTAGATCGGCATGGATGTCGGCACCGGATATCAGACCCTCAGCATACATGCGGCTCAGTGTCTGGGTACGGTGGGTGACGGAATCCCAGTCGTCGCAAACAATCTTATTACATTGCTGAACGACCGCATATTCATCCTCCCAACCACCGATATGGCTGTAGAAGGCGCCTGGTTTCATCCAGCTTGCCTTGAGCAGCGGTGCCTGAGCGCTCGTTGCAGTCACCAGAATATCCGCATCCTCCATGGCGCTCCGACCATTGGTCTTTGCTCCGACAAATGTCATGTCCGGGAACAGCGGTGACAATTCGTCAATGTACTTTTGTTCTTCTTCGATGGTTTTCGCCGCGACCCGGCATTCTTTAAGACTTGGCCTAACAACTTTCATCGACAGCAAATGCATCTTCGCCTGTTCACCAGCGCCGATGAATCCGATGATTTCACTGTCCTCACGAGACAGATATCTGGCCGCAAGGCCGCCCATGGCCGCAACACGCAAGTTGGACGCCAGCGTGCCTTCCATCACCGCAACAGGAAGGCCTTTTTCGATTTCGGATAGAAGAAAGATTGCAGACAGGTTCTGTGTGTTATGCAGAGATGGATTTCGTGGAAACACGGATACCCATTTCACACCGCATATCTTGTCGTCCAGTAGGGTGGCAGGTAGGCAGTTGATTCGATCCTGCGCGGACTGATCGAAGATTTGTACAATTTTCTCAGGAAACAGGATGCGGCTTTCCTTGTAAGACAACAGCGTTTTTTCGGCCACTTCCATGGCCATACGAATATCGAAGCAGCCGGCCTCTAACAGATCCTCCTGGGACAGATAGGTGAAGGTGATCTTGTGATCGGGCATCGGTTACGCTCCATATGAGTTAGTTGATGTCTTGAACGACAAGTGATCTGGCGTGAGTCAATATGATTGCAGTATTATCGTGACATATTGGTGATTTTACAGATCATTGCATTAGTAAAACAGTAAAAATAGATGCTTGTCGTTGAACCGGCTACGAGAGAAAGGGGGGCGTTATCACTCGTTAATTGGATTCGCTCGTTGTGTAGCTAAATCGGTGAAAGGTTACTTCTGTTCTGAAACGCCCAGTATGTCGACATATGCCAGATCAGCGATATCGCATTTTCCTTGATTCTGCAAAGAAAAATGAAAACAGTACGGAAACGACAGCGTATGCTCAATCACTTTGACGGAACGCAGCGGCTTCGAGATGGTGTTTATTTAACAGCTTGTAGAACTCCGTACGATTACGTTTTGCGAGCGCGGCGGCGCGCGTAACATTGCCTTCTGTTACTTGCAATAAGCGAGTCAGATATTCCTGTTCAAATTCCTGTTGTGCTTTTGCCAAAGGCGGTATTGCAGCTGTTTTTCCGCGTAAGGCGCGGATTACTAGCTGTTCGGAAATTACTGGAGTGCTGCTAAGCACCGCCACTTGTTCGACTACATTCAGTAGTTGCCTGATATTGCCTGGCCACGGTGCAGTCATCATGCGTTGTAAAGCTTCGGGCGAAAAAGACTTTGCAATGCAATGAGTGGTTTTTTTCAGTATCTTCTGTAAAAAGTGCCTTGCGAGTAATGCGATGTCTTCACGACGTTCGTGCAGAGAAGGGATTTCTAGTATTACGATATTCAGGCGATAATACAAATCCTCTCGAAAAGTTTTGTTTTCTACGGCCTGTTCGAGATTGATATGCGTCGCTGAAACTATTCGGACATCGACGTCAACTGTTTGACTGGAACCAACCGGGCGTATGGTTCTCTGTTCTAATACACGTAATAATTTGACTTGAAAATCGAGCGGCATGTCGCCAATTTCATCCAGAAACAAGCTGCCCTTGTTGGCTGTTTCGATCATACCAGTGTGGTTCTTATCAGCCCCGGTAAAAGCTCCTTTCTTGTGGCCGAATAGCTCCGACTCCAACAGGTTGCACGGAATCGCGGCACAGTTAATCGCGACAAAAGGATGCTTGTTGCGGGTGCTGGCTTTGTGAATGGCCTGTGCGAGAAGTTCCTTGCCCGTTCCGCTAGCGCCTTGAATCAGAATACTTACATCAGACTTTGCAAGTCGCTGCGCTTGCTTTAGCAGTTCCTCCATGAGCCGGCTTTGGGTGATGATATTCGCGCGCCAGGAGCGGTCACTGGGATCTTCTTCGTTACTACTGAGAGCGGGAGTGTGCTGTAAGGCCTGCTGTATTTCGGTGAGCAGCTGCTGGCTGTCAAACGGTTTGGTCAAATAACTGAAGACACCTTTGCGAGTCGCATCGACAGCACCGGCGATCGTACCGTGAGCGGTTAATAATATCACAGGTAGTGAGGGGTATTGTTGATGGATACGATCAAACAACGCTAGTCCGTTCATGTCCCCCATGCGTAGGTCTGTAATCACCAGGTGTGGTTGGAAGAAAGCTAAACGAGCTAGTGCCTGATGTGCGTTTTCGGCAACTTCGATTTCGTAACCAGCGCTTTTTAATCGTATTGATAGCAGCTTCAACAGGCTAACATCGTCATCGACCAATAGGATTTTTTGTAACGCCATCGTCTGTTACTCGTTGGTTGGACTGGTTAGTGAGCGCTCTTTTTTATCGATTTCAACCTCGATATTTTTCAGCTGATCGAGTTGCGACTGTAAGGTCGTGAGCTGGTTACGTAATACAGTATTTTGCGTCTCGACTTCTACCAGACGTTTCTGTTGAGCAGTAATATGTTCGCGTAGATCCTGTCGCTGGGAAACGTGCTGTAACAACATACTACTAAATCGCAGATCACTACCAGACAGCATACCGGTACGTTTCAGATCTTTTAATAGCTCAAGCGCGTCTTGATCATTCTGCTGGTTATTGCCTGGCAGGCTGAGAAAAATGGCCTTGCGCAGCTTAGGGCAGGCATCTGTTGCGTGCTCCCCGGACAAAGTCGTCGTGTCAACTGTAGATATTTCTTCATTGGTCCGCGCGGCTAATCCGCAATAGTAAATTAAAGGGTCACCACAGCTTGGTAGGTGATCGTTTGAGGCGGCTACTTCAGCGTGCATTCGGTCGTCTTTTAGGGTGCTCGGCGCGCAGCTTGACTGCAGAATCGAAATGCAGACTACTATTCCGTACACAGCCAAATCTTTATTCAAGAGCATTAGCAAGATCCGGTGCTTGAAGAGGTAGATATACTCGAAAATGGGCGCCGTTTGTTGAATTGATCACGTGGATCGATCCATGATGCAGCAGCACATAGCGATGAACGATCGCCAATCCAAGGCCTGTGCCTGAAACGGCGCCTTGTTGTGCATGGCTGCCTTGATAAAAGGGCTCAAATATCCGCTTTTCATCATCCTTATCTATACCTGGTCCATCGTCTATGACGTCCAGCTGAGCGTTCTGTTTGATTTCTATTAAGGAAATATTAATGCGAGAGTCTTTTGGCGAGTGTTTAATCGCATTGGATAGCAGGTTGTCGATTACGCTCGTCAATTGAATTTTATCCCCCTTGAGACTTATTTTCGCCAGGGCGGTGTGTACTGTAATGGACCTGGACATGAACTCCAGATGGTGCTTGGCAATGGTATCTTGGACTAGTTGATCAAATACTATCAGCTCTGCATTGTTCGGTTTTTCCTGATTCAAGGCTAAATTAAAATCCAGTAATGCTTCAACTTCTTTTTGTAGCTGCAGGTCGTTCGTGCGGAGTATATCGACGATTTCAGCTTGGTCGGAAGTCAACGGGCCTGCAATGCGATCCTGTAACAAGGCGATGCCTTCGCGTATTGCCGTTAACGGCGTCTTCAGTTCGTGTGAGACATGTTGCAGAAAGATCAGCTTTTGCTGATCCAGTTCAGCCAGTTGTTGTCTTAACCAATCCAGCCTGCGACCCAGCTGTTGTATATCATGTGGTCCAACAACACTCACAGGACTTGCGAAGTCGGCGCTACCCAGCTTGTTGATTATTTGGCCCAACTGGCGTAACGGGCGGGTGATTAAAACACTGAATACAGTGGCGATCACCAGCGCCAGCGGTATTAGTGCCACCACCTGAAACAATAACAACTGTTCAACACTTTGTATGCGCTCGCTCATCGCCTTGCTATTTTCGCTGATGATGCGGTCGACATCTTCGGGCAGTTCGCGAACTAAATCAGAAATATTTGACAGTTTATTCGGTTCAGTAGTTCCGTCCTTTTCTTTGGTGGCTTGCTGCAATTTTTCGTACAGGTGTTTTTCAGCTGTAATCAGGCTCACTGTACGCTCCAGAATAACTGGACTCAACTGGTTCTCGCGAAAGCCTTGTATGGTGCTCAGTAACTGCTCACGCTGAGTCTGGTAACGTTGTAATAGCTCCGTTTCACGCAATACCCAGTATTGCCCTGCGGTTCGTTCCAGATTCAGCACCTGGGAGATGATGATGCGGCTAGATTCGGTGGCTGACGATGTTTCAGATAACGTTTCCTGCATTTGTCTGGATAGGGAGTCGACCTGGTAAAAGGTACTGATCAACGCTATCGTTAACGGCAACGCAACTAGCAAATAGCCTATCAGTATCAATTGTCTGACTGAAGTTGCTACAGTGAAGCGCACATTGCCAACTCGCTGGTGATTGGGTTATCCAAAAGCGTTCAGTTTATCGTAACGCTGACGTTTTTTATCAACATTTTTGCCCTGCTGATGCACCTTGGGTTAGCCCAAATATCTAGCCCCCTAGTGAGACATGTGGACTGGTAGTAACTGTCGTCAAATTGCGACAGTGCAAAAGACCCGTCATGGCGGGCTTCTGGCGGATAACCGCGTTTTTGGTGTCTCTTTACAGCGACAGTCTGACGACGGCTTTTACCAAGTGAGGCACCTAAGGCACTGATATGCATGAGCAGAACGTGGTTGGCACAGGTTGTGCTTTAACAGCTACGGTGACGAGTTCAAAGGACTTGTCCGGAATTTATTTACTCAATTATTTAGGAGAGTTTACATGTATAAAAAATTAGCCCTTGCCTCGCTAGCTTTACTAGTTTCCGGTGTTGCTGTCGCAGGTGACCAAAACTTGTACAAACATCTGGACGCCGATCAGAACGGCGTAATCAGCGCAGACGAAGCAGCGGTATCGCCGGAGTTGACAAGTCAGTGGACTAGGTTGGACGCGAATGCTGACGGCATGGTCGATCGAGCAGAATTCGCCAAAATGGAAGTTCGAGAAATGAATCAAAACCAACCGCAGGACGTCATGCAAATGCCTCCTAAGTAGATTGCTTGAGTCAGTAGCATTGCTCTGAGGAAGCCCGTTAGCGGGCTTCCTACCTTTTCTGTCCAACTGGAGAGTTTATGATCAAGCCCAGCTCAGAATGGTTTTCTGAAAAATTGTGTCCGCTGAGCCTAGTGTGTCGCGCCATCTGTTATTTCAACAATCTCAAGGCTGGCTTGTTGCACTTGAGGCACACACTGATTCAGCGACAGCATCGGCGGCTCGAATGACATCGCAAACGGTGCCGCCCGCATCAGAGTAGAGATGCCGATGATTTGCCGAGTCTTACCGGGAAAAATTGCTGCATGAACATCCTTGATCAAGCAGTTTCCACCCAGATTAATCGCTGAAATACGGTATAAGGCAATAACTCTTTCTGAGCCGTCGGCCATTGTGCCACGTAAGTTTTTGACAAAGTGTGCCCGGCCGTCGTTGCTCAGGCTGGCAAGTGTCTCTTCGTTAATAACGGAGTAGGCCGATCCGGTATCTACCAGCATGGGAAAATGCCCGGCACCCGGAATCTCGGATTTAATGTAATACGTGTGGGCGCCGTATGTTTGCATTGGAATCTGCTGTGGTTCAGAGTCCGCTCGCGCCCAGGAAGAGGCTAAAAAAATTAAAGCCCAGAGTAGTCTATACATCATAATCCTCTATTCTCAGCAGACCATAAAGCGATAATGGCCTGGAACTGTATTAATACCGTGTGAAACAGCACTGCTGTCACATGTGCGCGCCATTTCTGCGATGAAAATGCCCGCATCGATTGTGATTGCACGAGATACGGCCAGAACGGCGAAAGGCAGGACCCCTGAAATTATCCAGCTATCCAGTAAGGTTGGTTGTACAGCGCAATCAGCGACTTACGTTGCACCCATCAACGCCGACCCTGTTGCCTGCCTGAAGGTCCGATTCCTGATGGTCTGATTATAGTTAAAAGCGACGGTTTGCTTGTAAAAAAATGCTAAATCAAAGGTGATTGTAAGCTGTATCGGGCTCCGCCTCGCGCCCGCTCCCGTGATCCTGGTGAGAAATGCAGACTAGGAGTCTGCGCGGTAGAAAGTATCCCTACTGCAAAAGCGCCACAGCGGTCCATTTTTCTGTTCTTTTTCGTTGCGTAGTGCCCACTATGCGCCTCAAAAGAACAGAAAACTGTCCTCGCCGTGTCACTTTTTCGCTACGGGTATTTCTACCGCGCAGGCTCCTAGGCAGGCGAGTAGTTTAGCCCTGTTTAATTAGTCTTATTTCCCTTATTGTGACTATGCGCTGGAGAGTTGAGCTAGAATTATCCTAGATTCCGCAGTTGAACACAGATTTAGTGCTGTTCCTCAAGTGTTAGGGCAAGGCGCGGCTTGCAGCTAATGGCCGTAGTCCTTAGCAAAAGTTGCAACGCCGCCATGGCGCTTGAGGGGTGGCAATAAACTATGTAGCGACTCACCGGTTGGGTAAGTATTACCTACTGTAAAACTCTTCGAAAAATCATAGAGTTATGTAGCGGTAGTAGCGGTCAACTGCGGAATCTAGTATTACATAAAAAAACAGGGGTCACGATGGATGCCAAAGATGTCATCGATGCCGGGCTGGCGCGCCAGCTGGTGATCGAGCGTGAACTCAACCACGTCAAGGTTGGTGTGTTCGATGTGGATGGTGTACTTCGCGGTAAATACATCTCCAGAGAGAAGTTTTTCTCGGCGCTGGATAACGGCTTTGGCTTCTGTGATGTAGTGTTGGGCTGGGATGTCAAGGACCAGCTCTACGATAACGTCAGCTACACCGGCTGGCACACCGGTTATCCGGATGCGATCGTGCATATCGTGCCTGACTCCTGCCGCAATCTTCCCCTCGAAGGCGATGGCCTGCTGTTCCTGGGTGAGTTCGTGCAGCAGGCGGCGCAGATCTGTCCACGCAATCTGTTAAAACGCGTGCTGGCCAAAGCCAGCGATATGGGTATCGAAGTGTTTTCCGCGTTTGAGTACGAGTTCTTCGTGTTCAACGAAACGCCACACAGCGTGCGCGAGAAAAACTACCGCAATATCCAGCCGATGGCGCCATCCGAGTTCGGCTATTCGGTGATACGCAACAGTGCCGAATCGGGTACCTATCAGCTGCTGCTGGATCTGGCCAGCCGGATGGATTTCAATCTCGAAGGCTTGCACGAGGAGACTGGGCCCGGTGTACTAGAGGCCGCGATCAGCTACCGTAATGCGTTGCGGTCGGCGGACGATGCGGCCCTGTTCAAGACCTTCACCAAGGTCGCGTTGCAGCAACAGAACAAAGTAGCCACATTCATGGCGCGGTGGTCGCCGGAGTATCCCGGTCAGAGCGGCCACATCCATCTGTCGATCCGGGACAAAGCGGGCAAAGCGCTGTTTCATGACCCGCAGCAGCCACACAATATCAGTCAGACAATGCGCCAGTTCGTCGGCGGCTTGCAGAAAATGATGCCCGAGTTTCTGGCCATGATCGCACCGACGATCAATTCGTACCGTCGCCTGGTCCCGGGATTCTGGGCACCCACCGAGGCCAGTGTCGGCATCGACAACCGCACCTGCGCTGTGCGCATCATCCCCGGCAGCGCCAAGGCACAACGACTCGAGTACCGTATCGCCGCCGCCGATGCCAATCCCTATGTGATCCTGTCTGCGGTAATCGCGTCCGGTCTATGGGGTATCGAGAACCACGCCGACATCGAGGCCATGGTCACTGGCAACGCCTACGAGCAGGTCTTTCCGGAGCACTTGCAACTACCGGTGAATCTGGCGGAGGCGGCGCAACGCTACTGCGCATCGGACATTGCCAGAGGCTATTTTGGCTCGGAATTCGTCGACCATTTCGCCGCAAGCCGGGAATGGGAAGTGCGTGAGTTCAACAAGCACATATCCGACTGGGAGCTGCAACGTTATTTCGAGATCATTTAGTGTGCCCAGCGGTGACAACGCGTTCCGAATAACGGATGATATGAATCTCGATACGATGACCCTGTTCAGCCCATCACCCCATGCGTAAGCAGATACAACTCGTCTCACCCGTCGATGGTTCGATCGTTGCAGAAAGAGAACTGGCCGGCGATGCGGAAATGCAAACCGCCATTGGCGCCGCAGACGCAGCCTTTGACGCATGGAAACAGACCGGTATCGAGCAACGCGCGGCATTGTGCCATAAAGCCATCGACATCATGCGCGATAACGCAGCGGAACTCGCTGAAGAGATCACCCGGATGATGGGCCGGCCGGTGTTACACAGCCCAGGCGAACTGCGCGGGCTGGAACAACGCGCCCGCTACATGATCGGCATCGCCGATCAGAGTCTTGCCGACCTGGCGATTCGCGACGATTCCGAATCGGTGAATAATCCGCCCGGTTATTCGCGCTTCATACGTCATGAACCGCTGGGTCCGGTGCTGGTGCTGGCGCCGTGGAATTATCCCTACCTGACTGCGGTCAATGCGGTGATTCCGGCATTGATGGCCGGCAACACCGTGATCCTGAAGCACTCCAAACAGACACTGCTTTGTGCCGAGCGTTTCGCGCTGGCGTTCAGCGCGGCCGGGCTGCCAGAAGGCGCGTTTCAGTTTTTACACCTCGATCATCACAGCACCGCAAAACTGGTCGAGCATCCCGCGGTCCGTTTCGTCTCGTTCACCGGATCCGTTTCCGGTGGCAAAGCCGTCGAACGCGCTGCGGCCGGACTGTTCAAGGGTGTCGCGCTTGAACTCGGTGGCAAGGATCCTGCCTATGTGATGCGTGATGCCGATCTGGATTTCAGTGTCGAGAACTTGGTCGATGGCGTCTACTTCAACAGCGGGCAATCCTGCTGCGGCGTCGAGCGCATCTATGTCCATCAGGCGATCTACCAGCCATTCGTCGAACGCTTCGTCGATGCGGTGAAACAGTACCGGCTGGGCAATCCGCTGGATGCCGACACCACCCTCGGTCCGATGGTCAATGACGGAGCCGCCGAGTTCGTGCGCGCGCAGATAAAGCAGGCCTGCGACAGCGGTGCAACGGCCTGCATCGATGCCGTGCTGTTTCCGGCAGACCGGCCCGGCAGCAACTACCTGGCACCGCAGGTGCTGGTTGATGTTGATCATCAGATGGCTGTGATGACACAGGAAAGCTTCGGTCCGGTCGTCGGCATCATGAAAGTCAAAGATGATGCACAGGCGCTCGCGCTGATGAACGATAGCGACTATGGCCTGACCGCGTCGCTCTGGACGCGCGACGATACCCGCGCCGCCGAGCTGGGCCGGCAGTTACAAACCGGTACGGTTTTCATGAACCGCTGCGACTATCTCGACCCGGCGCTGGCCTGGGTGGGCGTCAAGGATTCAGGACGTGGCTGCTCGCTGTCATCGCTGGGTTATCAGCAGCTGACCCGGCCCAAATCGTTCTACCTCAGGCAGCCTGGTTAGATGCCGCAATGAAAACGATACAACGGTTGGTTAGGAAATGAGCGCATGAGCACCGACGCCACGTACAACCCCCTGCGGGGCAACTGGAGTTTTCCGACCAGTGTGACTTTTGGTGCTGGCACCATCCGGCAACTGCCAGCGGCCTGCAACTCCCTGGGTATGCATAAACCCTTGCTGGTCACCGATGCCGGGCTAGCCAGGCTGGCGATTGTCTCGCGCTTGATCGAACACAATCTGGCGGCCGGTATCGATAGCGGCCTGTACAGCGAGGTCAAATCCAATCCCACCGGCAGCAATGTGGAACAGGGTGTGCTGGCCTATCGACAGGGCGGACACGACGGCGTGATCGCACTCGGCGGCGGCAGCGCACTTGATACCGGCAAAGCCATCGCGTTGATGGTCGGGCAGGGCAGGCCGATCTGGGACTTCGAGGATGTAGGCGACAACTGGCGACGGGTCGATGCCGACGCTATTGCGCCGTCGATCGCGATCCCGACGACCGCCGGTACCGGATCCGAAGTCGGGCGCGCATCGGTGATCGTCGATGAATCAAGTCAACGCAAAGTCATCATTTTCCATCCCGGCATGCTGGCGAACCGGGTGATCGCCGACCCCGCGCTGACCACCGGCCTGCCACCGGCGCTGACGGCCGCCACCGGTATGGACGCGCTGGTGCACAACCTCGAAGCCTGGTGTGCGAATGGCTACCACCCGATGGCAGACGGCATTGCGTTACAGGCCATCAGCCTGATTTACCGCTGGCTGCCGATCGCCTACCGCGATGCCGACAACCTCGAAGCCAGAAGCCATATGCTGGCGGCTTCGATGATGGGCGCGGTTGCCTTTCAGAAAGGCCTGGGCGCGGTCCACGCGTTGGCGCATCCGCTTGGTGCGCTCTACGACAAACACCACGGCCTGCTGAATGCGATAATATTGCCTTATGTGTTACAGCAAAACAGACCGGTGATCGAACACAAATTGATTCATCTTGCGCGTGTACTCGACCTGGCAGAGGTATCGGCTGATGCTTTCATGCAGTGGATATGCCAGCTCAGAACCGTATTGAATATCCCGGACGCTCTGCGCTCGCTAGACATCGACACCGCGCACAGCCAGCGCATCGGCGAGATGGCGGTCGCGGATGCCTCGGCCGCTGGCAACCCGGTCGAATTAAGCGCTGCCATGTATACCCGCTTGTTCGAGCGCGCCGTCCTCGGGTCGTCATGCGGAGCTTCGGTTTGATTATCGGAATCGTGGAGGCCGATCAGCTGGACGAGGAGGTGCTGCGCCAGTTCGGCAATTACACCGATCGTTTCGCGGAGTTGTTGTGCACTGCCGACCCGCGACTGCAGTTCAGGACTTACTGCGCGTTATCACAACAATACCCAGAAGACATCGATGCCTGCGATGCCTACCTTATCACCGGCAGCAAGTTCAGTGCCTACGAAGAGGTCGCCTGGATCGGGCATTTGAAACAATTCGTCCGTGATTGCTACGCCCGTGAAAAAAAGCTGATCGGTATCTGTTTCGGCCACCAGTTGATTGCACATGCGCTCGGTGGTGATGTACACAAAAGCGAAAAGGGATGGGGTGTTGGTCTGATCCGCAGTGGAATAACGCACTCGCCAGCCTGGATGTCACCCGAGCTCGATGTGTTCGGCCTGCTGTTTAACCACCAGGATCAGGTCACCCGTTTGCCCCCCGATGCCGCACTGATTGCGACCAACGATTTCTGTCCGGTTTCCAGTTTTCAGGTGGATCAGTCGATACTGACCTTCCAGGGCCACCCGGAATTCAGTCGCGACTACTTGCGTTATCTGATAGTAAATCGGCGCCAGGATATCGGCGATACGGTTTACCGACAGGCCATCGCATCGCTGGAACAGCCTGTCGATCACGAACAGGTCGCTAAATGGATCGTCAATTTCCTTCGCGAGTGAACTATCCTAGCCCGCATTTCTCACCAGGCGGCGTAGGATACTGGTAAAGCATTGGTCCCTCTGAAGAAAACCCGGATGATCAGAATACAGTGTGTTATCCAAGCATGCCTATCACGGTTCACGCTGGTCTTCGCGTCCGTAAGCTTGCTCTTCACTCAAACCGTAGCTATGGCTACGCTTTTCGCTACAGAGCGGCGCGTACGAACACTAGCCCGCACGTCTTACCAGGGGACGAGATGTTCACGCCGAGATTTGGATACACAAAGGATTTTGCGAAGGAGTGGAATAACCGTGTGTATTTCCGACTGAGCAAAATCCTTTGTGGATTTAACCCGGATTCCGCAGTTGAACACAGATTTAGAGCTGTTCCTCAAGCGTCAGGGCAAGGCGCGGCTTGCCGCTAATGGCCATAGTCCTTGGCAAAAGTTGCAACGCCGCCATGGCGCTTGAGGAACAGCGATAAACTGTGTAGCGATTCATACGTTGGAAAAGTTTTGAATAATGCATAATTATTCTTGTAATCATAGCGTTGACAAGTGGCAGTAGCGATCAACTGCAGAACCCAGGTTCACAGATCAAGTGAGGGCTCGTCCATCTGGTGAGAGATGCGGGCTCCGTCCTGCGCCTGTTCCCGTGATCCTGGTGAGAAATGCGGGCTAAATACAGATTGCTGAAAACCCGTTGTGGATTTAAAGAGCAAGTGAGGGATCGTCCATCTGGTG
>JABDQW010000141.1 GCA_013042055.1 Gammaproteobacteria bacterium
GCTCTGATTAATAAAAGCATCAGTTCATTACAGGGAGAGAAGATAGAATTACAGGCGTTCATTAAGAAATTCACCGACCAACTGGCAGAAATTGATCAGTATGTCCGGGAATCGCGGCAGCAGAGTATTGAAACTGCAAATGAGTCAACAAAATTGAAGGATTCGGTAGACAACAATGTTGTTGCTATCCAAGAGACAGTCGAGAGTGCTGATAATATCGCCCGACTAAGGAATGATGTTCAAGGTCACTTGTCACAGATAAGAAAGCGAGTCCAGGAGCATCAGCTATCTGAGATACAAAAAGAGGAGATGTCGAAGCAGGGTTACGCGCACATCATAAACGAGTTAGCGAGAACGCAGAAAGAAACAGAGATATTGAAGGAACAACTACAGGAAAGTCAGAGTAAAATGTTACGCGATCCACTGACAGGGTTACCAAATAGGCTGGCATATGAGGAACGAATTGCACTGGAGATCAACCGCTCCATGCGTAGCAATGCGCCTTTGTGTCTGGCTATGTGGGATATAGATCACTTCAAGCATATCAACGATACTTATGGGCACGATGCGGGGGATCGGGTGTTGAAGTTGCTCGCGAAAATCATCGTTGATCGAGTCAGAAAAGTCGATATGTTTGCTCGAATAGGGGGAGAGGAGTTCGTTCTACTAATGCCGGATACGCCCATTAATCATGCGTTAGATTTGAACAACCAGTTACGTATAAGATTAGAAGAGAGTGGGTTCCATTATCAAGGTTCGCCCTGTCAAATTACATCCTCCGTGGGCATAGCGGTGCTTGAAGGCAATGACACAGCCGAACAGCTCTTGAAAAAAGCTGACAATGCACTCTATCAAAGTAAGAGAGAAGGCAGAAACCGTTGCACGGTACATCAAATCGACGACTAAATGTAAAAAATTGTAAACGCCTTTTGCTTCACTTCTTTATTCAGCTGGAATATTTTGACTAATATCCAGTACTTAGATAACTACTCGCGACTCTAATCTGTTGTTGACAATCTATCCTATGTTAGGTTGCGGCACGTCAAGTTTATTGATTTAGGTCAGGTCCGAACTGGGCTTTCATGTAAAAATTATACGCATGAATCCAGTGTTGCAAAGCCTGTATTAGCACGTGTGGATATAAGCGCTGATAACGGAGTATTACGTATAGAAAGATAATAAAAATTGCGCCATATCACGGGAGAGAAATGTATTTCAGAAAGGCCGAACAGAGCGGGCTATGATTACCTCGTCGCGTATTAAGCAGTTGCAATTTGATCTGATATTTAGTTCCAGCCCTTACTCGATTTTAGCGGCAGTGCTTGCAGCATTGACACAATTTTTCCTGTTGAAGGTAAGCGTTGATAGCCCAGTACTTGATATTTGGATTGTGGGCTCACTCTCAATCTATCTTGTCGGCTATTTGTTGCTGCGTATTTTTGCAAAACGGAAAGAAAGATCTCGGGCGGATTATTATACGGCGAGACAATTCTTGCTCGTTATGGTAATTATGATGGGATTGTCATGGGGCAGTGCCGGCTTATTTCTGATTCCGCTGGTCGATATTCAGGCGCAACTGGTTATCCTGATTTTAACAATAGCGGTTGTTACAGAGACAGCTTCGACGCTATCCTATAAGTACAAGATGGCTATTTCCTTCATCGTAATAGTCACGGCTCCTATGATGGTGGGGATTTACATCGCAGGAGGCTTAGCAACAGCTAAGCCACTCTTGGCTTCTTTCTTGGTGTCTTTTTATATGATGTTTTTGATTAAATATGTAATGGATACATGCAGGAATGTGGAACGAATGCTCACAAGGGAAGTTCAGTCTGTAAATCGAGAACGAGAGTTGAGAGTCAAAAGTGAGCAGGCCAATCAAGTGAGCCGTGCGAAGTCAGAGTTTCTTGCTAACATGTCGCATGAAATGCGAACGCCTATGCACGCTATTCTGGGTTTTTCAGATTTAGGGGCGAATAAGTCGGCATCGATCTCACGTGAGAAGCTGCAGGGTTACTTTTTCCGCATTAATGAAAGCGGAGAGCGCTTGCTCAATTTGCTGAATGCATTGATAGACCTGTCGAATCTTGAAGCGGGTCGTATACATTTTCAGATCTCAAAAAATGATATGCGATCGACCATTGATTCTGTCATTGCACAAATGAGACCAGTGCTGGACGAACGATCGATTAAAGTTGATATCATATCAAGGGTAGATGTAACAATCGCGCACTACGATAACGAAAAATTGATGCAGGTGATTAAAAACCTTGTAGATAATGCGATAAAAATCAGCCCGGAAGGTAGTGTCGTCAGTGTTGTAATCGAAGCAGCAAGCCTACCGCCAGTCATTTCAGCCGCAGAACAAAAACATAGGCTTGCATTGTCTGTTAGCGTCGTAGATCAGGGAACCGGTATCGCTGAGAATGAGCTGGTAAGTATTTTCGATAAATTAGCGCAATCGAGCAAAATGGCCGCTAGAACGGGAGAGGCGGGTCTTGGTTTGTCAATATGCAAAGAAATTATTCAACATCATAACGGCATTATCGAAGCGCATAATAACGATGCAACAGGTGCGACTTTTACATTTACGATACCATTAGAAGATAAACACGACACGATAAGTGACACGCAAATTCTCGACTAAGCTTCAGTGATACGCATTCAATTAGCAAGCTTACGGACACGAAGACCAGCTCGAATCCTTTATGCAACATGCGGGCTAGCCCGCATGTTGCATGAGAATGCAGAATTTTGGGGAAATTTCAGTGAGTCAATTTGTGCGATTGGCCGAAAAGCATAGCCATAGCTATGGTTACAGGTCAATCGGGCAAAGTGGCCGCTGAAATTTTTCCAAAAACTGCATAGCATTGTTGGGTACATAGTGTGCTTTTCTAATATTCGAGAAATTTCAATTCCGTTCATATAGTTAAGGAGATTTGTGAGCGTTCTCATGCAACATGCGGGCTAGATCTCTTTCTTTGCTTGCACGTCATCAAGATAGTAAATATACGCGAGAATCTCGGCTACCACCGTGTAGACCTCAAATGGAATTTCCTCACCCAGCGGGATAGACGATAATGTTTTTGCGAGATCACTGTTCTCATACAAGGGAATACCGTGTTCTCGCGCCAGTTTTAATATCATTTCACCAGTTAGACCAGTGCCTTTCGCCGTGACAGTGGGGGCGTTCACACCATCGAACTGAAGGGCAACAACTGTTTTAGCCGATTTTTCTTCTGCTTTATCGATCATGCAATTATATCCATGATCGAATTAGTGTGTTCAGAGGGGAATATATGCGTGCGTTTCTCTTGACAGCTCAGATTTAGCACTGTGACCCCGCGCCTTTGGAGACCTGTTCGCAGACGCTCGAATTGCATATTAATTACCTCCGCTGTTGCTGAAGATGCTGGCTGGAAGCAGGAAGATACGCCTTGATCGAATACGGATACACGGATTTGTACAGCACCCAGCACGGGCAAGTCGACAGCAAGATTGACAATCCATGATGTGTGTTTGCCATCTGTGCCGCGTTGATCATTTTTCTCGATCGATATGGAAACTATTTCAACAACGTCACGGTATCGGACCGGTAATTCAAGCTGCCACATGTATTCACCCAGATTGCAGTTTTCTGCAGAATAAATTTGAAGCAGGCCTAAACGTGAGAGCGCTGAACGCGTACGGCTCATAATGTCAGGCATGTGTTCCTCAATGTCGCCGTTATCGGATGTGAAACCAATTGGCAGGTTGTGCTGTGGGATGGGCAGGCCTTTTTTGGTTGGTGGAATTATGCTATTTGACAGTAGCGGTAGAGGCGAGGAGCGCTGATCGGCCGCTGGGTTGCCTTGGCACTTGTGTTGCTCCAAGCCATGTTGTAACCGCAGCAAACAGGCTTTTAAATCTTTTGAAGTATCGGTTTTCTTATGTTTGCGGGATCTAGACAAGATGGCTTCCAGAAATAGCCCAGAGTGCATAATCGCTTGTCGTAGACCTTCGCCGTGGCTAATCGATGGTCGCTCTGGTATGGCTCTGGCCAGGGAATGAAACAGCGTGCGTAGCGATTGCTGTTCTCTCGATTTGCCATAAATAAATGTCTTGTGCAGCAAAGCTGCAAGTGACGGTGCCAATCCATCTTGCCGTGGTAAAAAGTTGGTCACCGCATCCTGTAGAGCCTTTAACACTTCCCTCTCGCCCGTTGCAGGTATCAGTTGTAGAAGCACCTGCGGGTGTAACTGTATAACCTGAAGCAGTAAATGGGAATTTTTCGGCAGACCAATATCGGACGATGCGGTTAAAACAGTGTTTCCGATTCGAAGCTTAACTTGTCCATGATGGTCTTGAGACAACACAAGTGCATCAACGCGCTGGCCAACTTTCATAGAATTCGGACCTTGCTGATTAGAAAAGCTATGCTCTGGACGTCCAAAATTGGTCGCAATAGAAGGTGTTTTAACCAAAGGCGCTTTCATAATATGCTTATCAACTATAAACGTATAATCTCAATACTGCTAGCAGGTATTACCCTTAAACTGACAATGGTTACATAATTGTTTTATTCTCAGTATTCGCATTTAGTTAGAGCCTAAAAAACGATTTTTCATCCCTTAACCAAAGGCCCTACGCATTGATCGTCGAACTGGGTCACGCTGTCGACTGGGCATAACCAGTCCGCATGTTGCGCGAAGGCGGACGTCAAGTGATGTGAATTTATCACTTGCTCAGTCAATTGTAAGACGGATGCGTCGTTAACAACCTATATAGTTGAAGTCGGCTGTATTCGCCTGTGCTTAAGTTTCCCGGCATGGTCGAATGTCGGAAAGGCGCCAAAAAAGTGTTTGATATGCGCGATCCGGCAACTGGAGCTGTTGTCAGCAGCCAAAATATTGGCTATACATACGCTTAAACGATTTAAAATTATGATTTTATTATGAAAAATAAAATGGCACGGTTGTTGCTAGCTAGACTCTTATAACGATAACAAAGGAGCCATATGCATGGCTAATAAGATGGCAATGCCGCGAGCGGATAAGTATCAATTAACCGCAGAAAACAATAATAATACGACGACAGCGCAGTTTGAACACACAGATTTAGACAGCTACGGTTACACCAGCACGTACCGGGCCCAAGATGTGTATCAGCTACTGGACACATTCATCACCGAGGTACGCAAGCAACTGCCTTGTGACGGCGTTGAATACAATGAGGATACCCTAGGGCTATACTTTATGGATGGAGTCCTGGGCCATCATCGGTGTGACTACAAGATCCAGTTTGGCGAGCAGTTGTTGGGGGATATTGGTTTCTTTAGGGAGAAAAGGTTTCACGAGTCGGAGCAGGTTATTATCGAAAACCTGCTGGCTGGCCTTGTTAGACCATTGAGAAACGCCTTGCAATATCAACAGGCGTTGTGCTTTGCATTGCGCGACGATCTAACCGGATTAAGAAACAACACGGCATACTACGACAACATCAGCTATGAGATCGAGCGCGCCAAGCGATACAAGATTCCCTTCTCGCTACTGTTGATAAACCTGGATAATTTTATGGAAATCAATAGGCAGTATGGGCGTGATGCAGGAAATAGCGTCCTGTTCGAAGTTGCTAAAAGGCTGGAAAGTCAGGCAAGAAACAGCGACATCATATTTAGAAAAGGCGGCGATGAATTTCTTGTGTTTCTGACAAACACCGACATATCGGTTGCCTGTACAGCAGCGAAACGGATCAAGAAAGCAGTGAAGTCAGCGCCCTGCATTTTTAAGAATAGTGAAATCCGGTTTACGATGAGTATCGGTGTGGTGACAGTGTTACCAAACGATTCCGCGTTCAAACTGGTCGATAGAGCCGATAGAGCGCTTTATCAAGCGAAGGCACTAGGCAAGGATCGCATTCAGGCAGAGTCTAGAGTTGATCCTGTTTTACAGGAGCAGTATTAGTGCATTCCAAGGAATTCAGTTATTCGAGGTCAGAGCATGCAGATTTTCGCGCTGCTTTAGCGCGAGCATCCCAGCCGCAGCAGTCTTCGCTTCATGAGCAAGCTGGTAAGACCTCGGCGGTACGATCTTTTGAGGAATATGATCCGTATCATAATCGTAATATCAGCAATATTGTGTCGAAGATAACTGATGAGGGACCAGCAAATCTGCATCAAAAAAAACGAAAAAATCAGAAACAAAGCGGTTTTCGTCGCGCGAAGGTCGATAATCTGCAGCTTGCGGAAGACACTTACACACCAAGTGTACCGAGGCGGACCGAACATGAGCAACCACCTCCGCAGCCATTCACATTCAACGAAGCTGAATCCGGCGAGGAAACTAAACCAGCCGGTCTAACGGGCAATTCCATCTGGTACCAATCCGTCCTGGTGCTGCTGATCGCCGTTATTGCAGTGATTGGATTTTTACTCTATCAGCTTACACTGAAAGCGGATGAATTGAGCCAGGCACTGCGCGTTAAAGAAGAGCAAGTATTCATTACTAAAGAATCTCTAGAGCTGCCAGCTGATGAAATGTTACCCAGATTAAATAGTCTTGGTGAGACATTGTCAGAGTTGAAGCAGGAGTTACACGAGATAAAGCTTGACCAAAAAATGGCGTCTCAACACCAAGATAAAAAAGGGCCGGTAAAGAGGGTGCCGCTGGTAATGCCAGTCCCTATGGACAATGACCAGGTAGCTACGCTAAAGAGCGATTTTAAGCTTATTCGTGATGGCATACGTGATTCGGTAGTAAGTCATGTCGCGAGGCAAGGCCCACGTCAGCTTAAAACGCAACCAGTGTCAAAGAATAAAATCAAGACGGTTAAGAAAGACTTTGTACCCAATAAACTGGTGGTAAATCTTGTTTCTCTGACGAACAGGGACAAGGCACAGGCGGCCTACGATCTGTTAATTCAATCTGGCGTATCACCACTGATTGAAGAAGTGGTTGTTAACGATAGAAAGGTCTACAGATTAAGTGTCGATGGATTCGATTCCAGAGAGTCGGCAAAGGACTTTATTTCTAAGGTTGGCGAGAAATATGGTTTTGAAGGTGGCTGGATAAGACAAAATTAGGCATGTACATTGCATGAAAAGATATACCAACTCTAAACAGGACAAGATTTTGTCATCTTAAGTTGATAGAACGAATGCAGAAGTCTTTAACAATAATGTGTCTTACCTGGCTGGTGTGTAACATTTCAGGCGCTCATGCTGGCGGAGTTCAAAGCATCGACAGTATTCGAAAAGCAGCGCGGCAATTCATCACGGAGCATACAAAAACGGTTTACCAGCAGCCCGCTGAAATTAACATCGGCAAGCTGGATTCACGCCTGAGATTGCGTCAGTGTAACCTGCCTCTCGATGTCTATCTACCCACAGGTAGTCGTGATCTTGGTCGGTTTACGCTGGGCGTTCGGTGTTCAGGCCAAAAGCCCTGGTCGCTGCATGTGCCAGTTACAGTCACGATCTACCAAAAAGTCATCGTGACCGCCAGATCATTACCTCGCGGTAAGATTCTGACTGGGAACGATTTGAAATTTGCCAAACATGATAAATCAAAATTACCGGCCGGTTATATGGACGAGCTTACAGAGGGTGTCGGAATGGAACTCAAGCGCCAGCTCTCAAATGGGGCGCCGTTGACCACGTCCATGATCAGAAAGCCCAAGATCATCAAGCGCGGTCAGCGCGTCTCCATCATCGCCAGGGCAGGCGGCATGGAAGTCCGAATGGCTGGTAAAGCAATGGCGCATGGCGCCGTAGGCGATAGGATTAGAGTGCTTAACTTGAAATCGAAGAAGAAAATCGAGGGGACAGTCACTCCGTCGGGCGACATCAGGGTAGATATATAAAACCCTAAAGTATTATGATTTAGTGACGATAACAACAGTAGTAAAGTAATTTCTAAAATGAGGAATGACAGATTATGTCTATAGATATCAATAGTGTAACGAATTCTAAGGTACCGAGTACGAGTGATGACCCGCAGCTCAAGCAGACCGCAGAGCAGCCCAATACGCAGCAGGACAGCGGTAAATCGTCAACGACTGATACCGTAAGTCTGTCGGATAGTGCGGTACAACTCGGCAAGCTTGACAATAGTGTTGCACCGGCACCGGTTGTTGATACCCAGCGTGTCGAACAGGTCAAACAGGCGATCGATAACGGAAGCTATGAAGTCGATCCGGCAAGAGTCGCTGAAAAAATGATGCGGTTCGAGACCGTATTGAAATAGTCAGATTGATCTGATGGAATTGCGAGCAGTCGGTAGTGAAACAGGTGTCAAGCAGCAGGAGTTGGTGCTGTTGTTGCAACGTGAGATCAATCAGGTGCAGCAACTGATGCACGAACTGGAGCAAGAATACGCTGCGCTTGCCGAACAGCACACGGCTTCACTTGAGAACATCGTGCGTAAAAAACAGGAAACCATCCGCGAACTGGAGCGCATTGGCCAGCAGCGGGATACCTTGCTCGCGTCCATGAACACAACGACCGAGGAACAACTCAAACTCGCTTTGCACGGGAGCAGTACGCCCAGCGCTGACAAGCAACTGTCGGTTTTGTGGAACGAGTTGGTACTGCTGGCGGAAAAATGCCAGGAAATGAACCGCATCAATGGCAGTATTGTCGAACTGGTATCGCGTCAATCGCGTCATGCACTGGAAATTCTGCATGGTATTTCACCAAAGCTAACGGCAAGACCTGAGCTCTACGATCAATCAGGCTATAAAACCATCTCCGCTGAGACCCATTCTCTGACCAAAGCCTGAGCGTAGTTTTTCACCTGGATTCAGACAATCTAAAAAAACTGTGTTTACCGCAAAGACGCGGAGACGCAGAGAACTTAAGTTTTAATCGCGACTTTAGTCGCGAACACCCGCCATTCGCGGCTGAAGCCGCTCCTTGTATCTACACGTATACGCTGCTAGCCCGCATTTCTCACCAGGCGGCGTAGGATACTGGTAAAGTATTGGTCCCTCTGAAGAAAACCTGGATGATTAAAATACAGTGTGTATTTCAAGCATGCCTATCACGGTTCAGGCTGGTCTTCGTGTCCGTAAGCTTGCTCTTCACTCAAACCGTAGCTATGGCTACGCTTTTCGCTCCAGAGCGGCGCTTACGAACACGAATCCAGCGCCTGCTCCCGTGATCCTGGTGAGAAATGCGGGCTAGTTAAGTGAAGAACTATTATTAACCTCTGCGTCTCCGCGCCTCTGCGGTAAAAAACCATGCGCCGAAGGCTTAAGTATATTTGTTTACGGCCGATATCAATCTTAACCACCCAACTCAGCCGGCAATATCACTTGCCGGCCTGACATCTTTTTGCCGCAAGGCGGAAAGTGGTTGCCGCTTTCGGCCTGTGAATGGCAAAAAGCCATTCGTTTT
>JABDQW010000142.1 GCA_013042055.1 Gammaproteobacteria bacterium
AGGTATGATGTGTTTTTTTGTAACACAACATCCGGTTAGCAACATGAGCGCAATCCCCGACGAATTCATGCAACGCGCCACCGAGCTGTCGGCCTCGTCCACGCAACCTCTGGATGGCTCGCGCAAGCTCTACGTAGAAGGCTCGCGCCCCGACATCCGGGTACCCATGCGCGAAATCGAGCTTGACGACACGCCGGCGAGCTTCGGTGCGGAAGAGAATCCACCAATCCCAGTCTACGATACCTCGGGCCCGTACACCGATCCGGCGGTTACAATCGATCTCCTCAAAGGCCTTGGTGATGTGCGCAGCGCCTGGATCGACGAGCGCGTAGACACCGAGTGGCTTGGCGGTCCTAGCTCCGAGTACGGCCAGCAGCGTCAGTCCGATTCGGCATTAGCCCACCTGCGCTTCGAACACCTGCGCAAGCCACGCCGCGCTCAAGCCGGTAAGAATGTCACCCAGATGCACTATGCCCGCCAGGGCACTATCACCCCGGAGATGGAATTTATCGCCATTCGGGAAAGCTTGAAACTCCAGCAGCTACGCAGCAATTCCGACTATGACAAGGTCTTGATGCAGCACGCCGGTCAGTCGTTCGGCGCCCATCTGCCGAAGGAGATCACCCCGGAATTCGTCCGCGACGAAGTCGCTGCAGGTCGTGCGATCATTCCGGCCAATATCAACCACCCCGAACTGGAACCGATGATTATCGGCCGCAACTTTCTGGTCAAGATCAACGGCAACCTCGGCAATTCGGCGGTGACCTCTAGTATCACCGATGAAGTTGAAAAGATGGTCTGGGGTATCCGTTGGGGTTCGGACACGATCATGGACTTGTCCACCGGACAGAATATCCACGAAACCCGAGAATGGATTCTACGTAATTCGCCGGTACCGATCGGTACCGTACCGATCTACCAAGCCTTGGAAAAAGTCGACGGCGTCGCCGAAGACCTCACTTGGGAGATCTTCAAAGACACATTGTTAGAGCAGGCCGAACAGGGCGTGGATTACTTCACGATCCACGCCGGCGTGCGCCTGGCCTACGTGCCGCTGTCTGCGTAGCGGGTCTCCGGCATCGTCTCACGCGGTGGCTCGATCATGGCTAAATGGTGCCTGGCACACCATCAGGAGAGTTTCCTCTACACCCATTTCGAGGAAATCTGCGAGATCATGAAAGCTTACGATGTGTCGTTCTCCCTAGGTGATGGTCTACGCCCGGGTTCGATCGCCGATGCCAACGATGAGGCCCAGTTTGCTGAACTGGAGACCTTGGGCGAGCTGACCAAGATTGCCTGGGACCATGACGTTCAGGTCATGATCGAAGGCCCTGGCCACGTACCCATGCAGATGATCAAGGAGAACATGGACAAGGAGCTCGAAGACTGTTTCGAAGCACCTTTCTACACCCTTGGCCCGCTGACCACCGACATCGCTCCAGGCTACGACCACATCACCTCCGGCATCGGTGCCGCTCAGATCGGCTGGTACGGCTGCGCGATGCTGTGCTACGTCACGCCGAAGGAACACCTCGGCCTGCCCAACAAAGAGGACGTGCGCACAGGCATCATCACCTACAAGATCGCTGCACACGCCGCCGACCTGGCCAAGGGTCACCCGGGCGCGCAGATTCGTGATAACGCGATGTCTAAAGCGCGCTTCGAATTTCGCTGGGAAGATCAGTTCCGCCTGGCGCTCGACCCTGCGCGGGCGCGTGAATATCATGATCAAACCTTACCGAAGGAAGCGCACAAGGTAGCGCATTTCTGTTCCATGTGCGGGCCAAAGTTTTGTTCGATGAAGATATCGCAGGATGTCAGGGATTATGCGGCTGAGCACGGGCTTGGGAAAATAGAAATGGCTTTTGAAGAAGGGATGAAAGAAAAAGCTGAAGAGTTCAAAAAGGCGGGTTCAGAAATATATTCCGAAGTCTAGGAGTCTGCGCGGTAGAAAGTGTCCCTACCGCGCAGACTCCTAGCCCGCATTTCTCGCCAGGGGGCGAAATGATCACGAAACTGCCAAGCCACTGCGTACCAGCAGTGCAGTTAGACTCGGGTCGCGCCCCATGAAATCGCGGAACAACCTGGCGGCGTCTTCGGAATTGCCCTTGCTGAGTATTTTCTCGCGAAATTCACGACCGACTTCCGGGCTGAGTACGCCACCGTCCTTGAAACGGGTAAAGGCATCGGCATCGAGCACTTCAGCCCACTTGTAGCTGTAGTAGCCTGCGGCATAGCCGGTCGCACTTGAGAACAAGTGGCCAAAACGTCGCGCAATAGTCGGCGGAATGGTCTTAAGCGGGACCTGATAGTCCGCCAGCAAGTCCTCGGCCAAGGCGTCGAGATCGCGTCCACGGTAGCTTGCGAAATGCACGTGTAGTTCGAGATCGAGCTTGGCAAAGCTGAGCTGACGCATCATCGCAGTCGCCGAGCGATAGTTTTGAGCAGCCAGCATTTTTTCAAACAAGTCTTGCGGGATTGGTTCTCCGGTTTCATAGTGCCTGGCAAAAAAGTCGAGGCTGGTTCGCTCCCAGCAAAAGTTCTCCATGATTTGCGAGGGCAGCTCGACAAAATCCCATACCACATTGACACCATTGAGCGATTTGATCGCCACATCGCCGAGTAGGTGATGCAATAAATGTCCGAATTCATGAAACACGGTCTGCACTTCGCGGTGCGTCAATAGCGCTGGTTTACCGTCTGAAGAGGGTGTCAAATTGCCACAGATCAGTCCGAGATGGGGTTTGCGCGGCGCGCCCGGCGCATCCGGCGGCATGCCGGTCCGCAGGTAACTCATCCAGGCACCCGCGCGCTTGTCGTCACGTGGATGCCAGTCGGCATAGAACGAACCGCGATGTTCGCCGCTACCGGCATCGAATAAATCGTAAAACTTAACGTCCGGATGCCAGACTTCAATGCCATCGGGCGCATCCGAACCGGGTTCTGTATAAACACATTCCCGTGGCTGTATTCGCAATTGAAAGATTTTTTCGGCGATCCTGAACAGGCCGTCGAGTACGCCGTCAATCGGAAAGTACGGCCGCAGATCTTCATCATCAAAATCGTATTTCGCTTTGCGTTGTTTCTCCGCCCAGTATGCCAAGTCCCAGGGCTCGAAGGCTTCAGTTGGTTCGCCGGTTTGTTGCGCACGGAACTGCTCGAGCTCGGTACACTCGCGCTCAAAAGCCTGTTTTGTTCTATCATGCAAATCTTCGACAAACTGCATCGCTTGTGTCCCGGCTATGGCCATGCGACGCTCAAGCACATGATCTGCAAAGTGTTCCTTGCCCCGCAAGGTGGCTTTCTCGTGGCGCAACTCGAGGATCTGCCAGATCAATGCGGTATTGTCGTAATCTCCACCGCAGGCGATCGACACGCTACCGCGCCACACGTCCTGGCGCAGCGATGCATCTTCTGCGTGTTCGAGCACTGGGATGAAGCTCGGCGCTTTCAGCGTAACACGCCAGACTGGCTTTTCATCGCTACCGAGCCCATTAGCCTCGGCTTCGCCACGAAGAATCGCCCGGGAAGTCGGCGGTAGACCGGCGAGACGATGTTCATCGGTTATGATCAAATCCCAGGCGTTGGTGGAGTCGAGTACATTCTCAGCGTATTTCTGTGTCAGTCTGGCGAGCTCGGCTTGAACGACTTCCAAGCGTTGTTGCTTTTCTACTGGTAAATCGGCACCATTCTGCCGAAAATCTGCTTGGGTCTCATCCAGCAGGCGCTTTTTGGCGCCGCTCAGTCTGGCCGCGTCATCGGTGCGGGCATAGGCTTCTATGCGCCGCCACAAGTCCCGGTTCAAGGGCAGGCCGGCGTAGAATTCAGATACACGCGGGAGCATTCGATTGTAGGCTTCACGCTGGTCCGGATTGTTGCGCACCGCGTCGAGGTGAACGACACGGCGCCACGCCAGGTCAAGCTCCTCTGTAGCCTGCTCCAGTGCCAACAGCGTGTTGTCAAAGCTAAGACACTCACCAGCCAACAACGGAGCCGATAGAGCATCGATCGCGGTTTGGGCTTGTTCGAGTGCCTGCGTGATGTCTGGCTCGATGGCATCAGCGATAAGTTGGGACCAGCGTATGTGGAAGCTGTCGTCGATAAATGGATTGGCCATGACAGACTTATTCAGAACAGTCTACGATGATGCAATCCATACCGTAGTTTGCTCTACATAGCGACCGTGAACGAGGCAAAAATGTTGTATCTAACTGACTGCTCAATGAGACTGATTCCAGTCTGTGCCGATATAGCATCGTCATGGTCATTCGCTCCAAAAAGATGACACGTCTATAAATTCTAGAGTTACTACCCTGGCTTGTGCGCTTGCCACTGCAGTTCGTGTGCTAAACCTTGAGGTAACTCAAGTGCGCTAGCCAGTTGATCGAGATGCACCTTCTCCGATGGATGATCGGGGTTGATCGCCAGGCACGATACCAGGTAAAGCTCGGATTTATGCTCGACTTTGCTGACGCCCCTAACGAGCTCTTCGACCGAAATTTGCTGTTGCAGCAAATCGAACACCGTACCTTTCATCTCGTTTGACAACGACATCTCTTCGACAGCTTTGAAGATGCGTTGCCGTTCATCAGTATCGATATGACCGTCTGCTTTAGCTGCCGCTATCATCGCCTTGATCAGTGTCATCTCGAAGGCAGGTTGCCTCACTTCATTCGATACGAAAGCCCGTTCATCCGGTGCTGTTGGCATATTCAACTCTGTGTCCGCACCTGTCTGATCGCTACTATTTTGCTGCCAGTTTTGGACGGCTTTATAAGCAAGGCTACCGAGTAAAGCAGCGCCGCCGTATGTAGCAGCTTTACCGGCGAATTTTCTGGCAGACTTGTTGCCCATCAGCAGAGCCATGATGCCGCCGGCAGCCGCCCCACCGACGAGTCCGCCCGGTATGTTACTCGACAGTTTATTAAACGTCTCTCCGATATTTTGTGACGTATTTCCAGAGGAAGACTCTGCACCGCTTGATCCTATAAATTGATTCAAAAGATTTTGTAAGCTCATAATTTACTGTTCCTATGTCGAGAAAAATCAATAGGTTCAAAGTCGAACAGGATAAAAGAATTTCTTTGCTCTATTGACCGCTGTGTGAGACCGCCGAATGCGAGAAAAAATCAATTAATATTCTCAATCGCATCGGATACTTAGATCTGTTCACTATACCATCCGATCTCGAGCGGTGTCGTCAGACAGGCGACGTGCAATAGATCGACCCAACACGGCTGCTACTACAAGGAATCCAAACCATTGACAAGCACATGGTCAAACACGGGTGGCCGCTCTTCCTGATAGTACTGGATATACCGATCCCAATCCTCCAATTTTGCTCGATCACGCTCGTCACCACGATTCGCTAGCCGCTGTCTGCGAATTTCAGCAGGACATTGTACATAGTGCACTTCCACTGAGCTATCGAGTCGACCGGATAGCTTCACAATCCAGTCAGGATCCTGAATTTCTTTTGTAAACGGTCCTGCAATCACGACGTCATTATAAGGAAGATTTTCTCGAGCTATATCGAATAGCGCTTGGTAGATTGGCACGCGGTAAGTACGCTTGAAATAATCAGAATCTCGGTCGTCGGGATGATGGCCAGACTCGATCAGACCAACCTTAACCAAGCGCTCACTCACTGTGTCGATATCCAACAGCGTTGCTGCGCCGTCAGCCGCTAAGCGTTTGGCGTGTGTCGTTTTCCCCGCACCAGGGCTACCGCATACGATAATTATTTTAGACATTAGTTAGAAATCTAAGAAAAGCTGGTGCGATCACTCCATGTTTCGTGTAACTACGGTTTGATGTCGAGCACCGGTGTATCGGCAAAAGCATCAATAGCGTCTATTTCTATAATGTTATCTTTAACAGAGACGATCCGGCAACGACTCATGGCAATGAGATTGGGTCGGAAAGGCGCGCGAGTAGCGAATACACCACGTAACGGATTCTCGGGATTGGCGCGCGGATGAACTTGCAGAATTGAACGTTTTTTAGGTGTATCATTGCGGTCGAACCAATACAACACCCAGATTGTGTCAAGCTCATCTAGGCCTAACAAAGCGGGCTGGTAGCGCTTGTCAATTTCAATGATAGTTCGATCAGCCGCTTTTCGTACCCAGCCAATAGGGCTTATTTGATAAACAGGTGCTAAGGTTGTCTCGGCCGGCTCCGCCAGAGCCAAACTGACGACTATAACAAAACCAATCAAAGCAAGAAGATATTTCATAGTGTTAACAGGGCCTGGATAGGCATATATATCAAGCAAACACAGGTTTTTCTCCCCACAAAATTCACCAGTTACAATATAAGGTTATTATTATACGATTTCCTGGCCCATATACGTTCGATCGCCTAGAATTCGCCGTACCGTTTCAGCAAGAATAGGCAACAGCGACTGGCTATTTCTCCGTAAAAGTCTTGATGTCCCGCAGGTCATTCAGTAAGGCCTTTTTGATGGATTTGGTGATCAAAGGAGCCAGCAAAAACGACAGTATTTTTGCACCAGTAGTCTGCGGGATTCCGGTAAATGACATCGCCAGCATTGTACCGCTGCCCCTATCCCTTAAACTTAATCGGGTAAGATAAACCGACCCGTGACTTTCCGCGCGGGTGTCATAGTACTCATTTTCTATCGCATCAGTGACCCACATAGTTTCCGTCGCGGACTTGCCAAACATCTTCCTCGTTTCCTCCCACTTTAAACCGGCCAGGCCGTGTTCAGGCTTATGCAATACATGGATAGCCGAAATGCCTGAAATCATGTTTTCAGCGTTTTCGATATCCGTTATCGCCTTCCAGACGATCTCTCTCGGCTTGTCAATCTGGATTTGTACCGTGACGGTCATAATCTCCCTCTAGTGCTATCACAAAGCGGATTCAGTGGAGCGATATGGCGATTGTTAAACATTTTTTTCGATAATATTCGTTGCATCGCCATCCAGACTTATCTGATTGTTGTCTCCCCAGTATTGGCGTATTCCCAGTTGCCCCTTTCTTTCTGCCCAGTGCTTCAGCTGCTGCCTGTCACCTGCATAGTCGAAACAAGGGACCGCCATACCGCATGACGTCTGCACGAGATCAATTGCGACATCGAAAATTTGTCGCGATCCTGGCAGCGGTTGAAAAAGTGCATACAATCCCGCCCAATCCCGATCGTTTTGATGTACCACTCTGGCATCGCCGTACAGCCGCAGGATCATTGGCTTGCCGTCAAATGCCACAAACATCAGGGTCATTCTTGGATTTTGCTGGACGTGTGCAGAAGTCTCGTTGCCACTACCGGTCAGGTTCAGCCAGACAATTCTTTTTTTATCGACGACGCGGAGGGTATCCATTCCTTTAGGTGAGACGTTGATTCTGCCCTCGGCAGCAGCTGTGCCCACGAAAAAGATCTTCTGACTCTCGATGAAATGCTTCAATTTGTCCGATATGATTGAATAACGTTGACCCATGCTATCGTCTCCTGGGATTGCACGATGCAGCCATCTTAGGATGGCGGCACCACACCCGTGTGCCGCCAGCAGCTACAGTCGCAACCATCTACATTTGCGTACTGCGTGATTTGATATATCGATTACTCTACCACCAAATAAATGCTGTTGGACGGGCTGGCGTGCATTTCAGTAAGAAACGGGGGCGAGCTGCTCTTCTTTTTGATAATACGACGGACCACCCAAACGGTGGTCCGTCAACAGACGTCCTAAAGAGAAGGCGCGTAGGCTGTTTCAACACGCCTGTATTTTAGCTATTTTCATTCACATCAACCGTCTCGGTATCATCCGCGTCCACAGAATCTGCAACTCCGTCTGCATTTGTATCGACGACCTCGACGATGTCACCAAGTGCCGGCATTGAAACAGGCATCGAGGTGTTTCCATCCAGTCCGTACGTAATACCGAGCACGGTTATTGCGTCAGTGGTCATCGCATCCAACGGACCTTCGAGCTCATAGGATTCGCAGTCGGTTGCAACTTCCTCCAGCTCGAGTAAGCCGGCAACCAGCATCCCGCTGATGTCTTTGCTTGCCTGGATTTCAACACAATCACCGCTATTGATATCTGTCAGGTCAAACGGATCTATCGAGTCGTCATCGGTAAACTCAGCGAGGTCGGGTGAATCACGAAACTCAACGTTCAGCGGGCCGCCTGTCGTGTTGGGAAAGGCGCAGGAGATAGCACCGGCCTTCGGTTGCACCGTATCTACATCGACCGCACTGACCAGGCATTTCATCTCGATCTCATCATCCTCATCCTCGCACTTCTGGACGACGAGAATAGCTGTTGTCTGATCATAGATGCCTTCGGCTTCAACCACTGAGCCGACCAAGTCATTGCAACTTAGTGCGCTGCTGATATCCACGTCAGTACTCGCGATTGAATACCCGGTTGAACTGCTATCATCCTGCGTTAGTGTCCCAGTGATTTCAGCCTCACCATCATCGTCGAAGTCGTCTTCATCTTCGATTTCAATTCTGATCGCGATCAGTTTTGTACCATCGAAGCTTCCCTCAACCTCGACATAATCGCCAGCCACCGGAATCATGTTCGCGTTGCTTGCATCGACGCCGACGGTACTACCGTCCATCAGGGTTAGCGTGAAACTGGTTGAATCGACCGTACTGACAGTACCTTTGGCCTCGTAACTGCTATCGCTGTCGCTTTGCTTTTCGACATAGCTTGCGACCAGCACCGACCCCTGCCACTCACCGCTGATTTCAACGATCGCACCCTCGAGTTCACCCGCTTGCGGCGGGCTGGTGGAGAAATCGTCCCACTGGGTACCCGGTGATGCCGTGGTCACGTCCACACCCAGGACTTTGAATGTGAAGTTGCCATCGGTCCCGTTTATATCACCAGCCTGGCCTTCGAGATCATCATCATAATGAATTGATGAAACCGCACCGCTGTCATCCAGCTGCATGCTGATGTTCATCCCAACCGCCATACTGTCCTCGCACGTACCTGCGATGACAGCATCGTCAAGATCACATTCAGTCACATTGTCGGTGTCGTATTCAACCCCATTGTCCATAATGACACTGCCAAATCCCGCAACGGAACCGACAACGGTGCTCCCTGCTGACGTTGTTTCGGTGGGAACACTCCCACTGTCACTATCGCTGCAGGCAGACAAACTGGCCACTGCCAAAGCGCTTATCACACCATACGTTAACTTATTAATGTTCATATCAAATTCCCCAGACTAATTTGTGCGACCAACCGAATGCCGATTTGATCGTCGTTCAAAAATACTGTTATAGGATCACTCAGTCCTATAATTGGGAAATATATCCCAAAAATATTTAGAATTCCAGTCTTTCGTAAAAAAAATTTGAAAATCACGTCAAATTGGCAGTTACAGAACCTAGCCCGCATGTGTTGCCAAAGGGGGGTGATCACACCGGGTTTCGAATTGATGGAATGCATCCCTCATTTATTCCTGCGGGATCGCTTTGCGGTCCAAATCCATTCCAGACGGATTTGTCACACAAGATGTTTTGGAGGATGGGAATAACCATGCGTATTACCGACTGCGCATGTCTCTGTGGATTTAACCTGGCTACTGTGTGACGGTTGTTTGCGACTCAAAAAAAAGCCTGCCGAGGCAGGCTGTTGAACTCTGGACGGGCTTAACCCGGATGTTGCACGAAGGCGGACACGCAATGTAGTAGATTAATCTATGTTTCAATCAGGTACGCTTCAACTAGCAAGGTATTTTGAGGTTACAGTTTGTCCTATTCGGATTTACGTGCAAGTTGGCGTCGCATTCAAGCTGGTTGCTCGTCTTCTCCATGAGACTCGACCCTGACGGGAATGGCACTTACTTAAGCCGATACGGGTTGTTTCTGGAGGAAATGTCGGCGGCAGGGATGCCGCCGTCGAGCCTACAGGGACGTATTCACGGCGTTTTCCGGAAGAAATAACCCGTGTCGGCGTGGCGATTGCCCCACGATAGCTGTTAAGCAAGTACCGTTCGCCCCTGACGGGGCTTGCGCGATAAATCGTTCCGGACGATTTATTGCCAACCCGCCCCGGACTCCAAATCCTTCATGCAACAAACGGATTAGTCAAATTTGTGTCAGAAAACGCCTAGCACTGGCTCTATAGCTGACCGGCTAGACATCGCAAGTCAAGTTGAACGTTGCCGGACCATCGATTACAACAGACTCTGAGCCGTCAAGCTTGTCTCGCGTCCATCACTGTCGACCGCGGTGTTTGCGCTGGCTACCGGTTCGTATTTCAGACTCTGTGCGTCGTACATTGCCTTGAAGGTCTGTACCTGTTCCAGATGCCCTTCTTTGTACAGGTCCTGGACGAAACCATGTGCAATGG
>JABDQW010000145.1 GCA_013042055.1 Gammaproteobacteria bacterium
AGGCAAAGCCCTGGATCGTCAATCCTGGTGCCGCCGGCAAAGAAAGAACCAAAGGCGGCCCATCCTGCCTGATACTTCATGCCAGCGAAACAGAATGGACCATAGAAACAGTGCTGTACGCCGACACCACAGCAGCTTGAAAAAAACAGTGGCGCCTCATGACCAAATACAGCAATGGACTTGCTCATACGGAATAAACAACACAGAAGGGTCAACTCGATGAATAAACTGCGATGGTTAATTGCCGGTTTCTTACTGATTCATTCCATTCATTTTCAGGTACTGGCAGAAGATTCCGATGGCGTTGTACGGGTAAAGAGTATGCACAGCGTAGCCACCTCTGTTGACAAGCTCGAGTCAGCGCTATCGGCGAAGGGCATGACAATATTCAAACGGATATCGCATTCCGATGGCGCCGCCAAAGCCGGGTTGGAATTAAGACCAACCAAACTGGTGATATTCGGCAACCCAGTCGTCGGTACGCCGCTGATGCAATGCGGTCAGCTGGCGGGACTGGACCTTCCGCAAAAGGCGCTCATCTATGAAGATGAAGCGGGCGTGGTCTGGTTTGCCTATAACGACCCAAAATATATTGTGCAACGGCATAACATCACCGGGTGCGACGACGTTATCGACAAAATTGCCACAGCGCTGCACAATTTCGCCGGGGCAGCAACGCGTTGACATCGATCATCGCGCATAGATAATAGAGCAGTAACCGCTACTGTCCCCCTTAGCCGTCATCCCGGAATGTTTGTAGCCGGATTTAATTGGCCTGGAGCCACTGCTGTTTCATTTAACCGTCATCCCGGCATGTCTCTAGCCCGCATTTCTCACCAGGATCACGGAAGCAGGCGCCGGATTCGTGTTCGTAAGCGCCGCTCTGGAGCGAAAAGCGTAGCAATCGCTACGGTTTGAGTGAAGAGCAAGCTTACGGACACGAAGACTAGCCTGAACCGTGATAGGCATGCTTGAAATACACACTGTATTATGATCATCCAGGTTTTCTTCAGAGGGACCAGTGCTTTACCAGTATCCTACGCCGCCTGGTGAGAAATGCGGGCTGGCCGGGTCCAGTGACTTAAGACGCTGAAACGCTGCGCGAATCTGGCCTGGCTCTGGCATTCAGTTACAAATCCCAACGAAGCCTGTGATTTTTCTATCTTGCCCATATATTTAAGCCAAGAACCTGACGATTGAGTCGGCTATGACGAATCAGACTCCACAAACGGACACCCATCATCTCAAGCAGTCCTTCAAGATTGCTGCAGCTTTCACCGTGGTGTTGTGGTCGACAAAAATAATCGAGGTCGCGCTCGGAGCCAGCCTTGGCCAATATGGCGTCTACCCGGGACAGCTAAGCGGCCTGATCGGCATTCTGCTATCACCGTTGATTCATTCCTCCTTCTTGCATCTACTGGCTAACACCGCGCCATTGTTGATCCTTGGTACAGCATTGCTGTATGGCTACCCGAAGTCGGCAAAGATCGTGATACCGGCCGTCTATTTTGGCAGCGGCCTGTGTGTCTGGCTTTTCGCACGGGAAGCCTATCATATCGGTGCCAGCGGACTCAGTTTTGGTTTCATGTTCTTTGTGTTTACCATTGGTGCGCTGCGCTGGGACCGTCGAGCGATCGCGTTGTCTCTGATCGTGTTCTTCCTATACGGCGGTATGATCTGGGGTATTTTTCCGAGTAAAGCGGGTATTTCATTCGAGAGCCATTTTTTCGGCGCGATGATCGGCCTCATCCTGGCCGTGGTGCTCAGACACCATGATCCGTACTCACCGGAGAAACATTATGACTGGGAAGAAGATGACGTGACGGAACTCGAGTCCGATCAGGGAGCGATCAACGAAACCGTTCGCAAGCCAAACCAGACGCCGGCTGATCGTAACCACTGAGCGCATTTAACTCGCATTTCTCACCAGGATGACGGGAGCAGGCGCAGGATTCGTGTTCGTAAGCGCCGCTCTGAAGCAAAAAGCGTAGCCATTGGTACGCCTCAAGTGGAGAGATTGAAGGGTGCGCCATGCGCACCGCGAATCTTCAGCTTGTTCGCCCTTCCCGGTGCGCTCGGCGCACCCTACGATCTTTCGGACACGAAGACCTGCCTGACCCGTAACGGGTTTGTTTGTATAAAACACTTTATCTTTTGTCATCCCAGCTTTACTCCAAAGGCCTGCGCCAAATCAGAATCTTACGCCGCCTGGTCAGAAATGCGGGCTAGTCTAGGAGTCCTCATTTGCACGTTGACCCACCTTTTCTGCAAAAGTTTGACACGGGTCGGCAAGAGGGTTATTATAAATTATTGGGAATTTAATCCCATTTTCAACCAAGGGGAAAAATAATGTTTAAACGTAGCTTAATCAGTGTTGCCGTACTTGCAATCTTACAATCTGGCTGTGGTGATGATGGGAGCAGTGGCAGCGCGTCTCTACCCAGTGGCACCTCAGTTAGCGGGACGGTGCCCGGAACCGTGATCGAAGCCTACGGAGACAATGGCTCGTATTACGCAGTAAAATCTACAGATGATGGCACGGCCATGCATCCCTTTACCCTCGATGTACCCGCTGGCGTCGGCTTTCATATGGTGATGATCACCGGCGATGGCACGTCTGAAGAGGTAGTCACGCCGATCGGTTTTCGCGATTCCTCCGGCAGGGTGCGCACGCGCCTGATGCTGGACAAAGGCGAGCAGGTAGACCTCGGTCACGTCCCGCTTCACATGGGTCGTAACGCTGCGGCTCAAGATGACCTCGATGATGATGGTGTGCTCGACCACCCGCTGGTACTGGATGACGTCGGTGCCGGAAACCCGCTGTCACTGTCCGATGTAGACGACGATGGTGTCAACGACTGGGATGATGATGACCATGGCGGCTACCACTATCACAGCGATACGGTCGACCCCCAGGATCATGACGATGACGGTATCCCGAACGTCTATGATCATGACCACGCGGAGCACCCGGATGATCGTGATGGCGACGGGCTACCGGATCACATTGACGCCAATCCGGATAATGATCCCGATCATGGCAACGACGCGCTCGATGGTGATTGCGACGGCGACGGCTATCACGATGAAGATCACGACCACGATGGATACTATGACGATGACCATGACCGTGATGGCTATCACGATGACGACTATGATTATGATGGCGACCACGACAGCGATCATGACGATGACGGTGTCGATGACGACGAGAATGAGGCCCACAGCTGTGGCGGCGATCCTGGAACGACACCGCCTGCCCCCGTGCAGCCCCCCACCCCCGATCAGACGTCTGCCCCCGTTCAGCCGCCTGCCCCCGATCAGACGTCTGCCCCCGTTCAGCCGCCTGCCCCCGCTGAACCGCCTGCTGCGCCCCCTGCCGCGCTGGACGGACAGGCGCTGTATACAAACAGCTGCAGCAGCTGCCATGGCGCATCGGGCGTGAACGGTACAACGGCTCCCCAGATCACCAGTGCCATTAGCGGCAATCTCGGCGGTATGGGAAGCATCGCCCTGACGCCGGAAGAGATACAGGCAATCGCCAACTATCTCGCGCTTTAACCACCGGTAAGCTGGCAATGTGGAAAGTCACTGCCGGTAGACAGCACGGCCATGAGAACGTTGATATCTAGCGTCTTCACCCAATGCGCCTAATGTCGCTCCTACGTTCTGCCTTTGATCTGGCAACTGAATTTGTAGGAGCGGCGCTAGCCTGGATGTTGCATGAAGGATTTGGATTTTAGGGGTAAGTTGGCAAAGCAGGTTGGACGATCGCCCACCGATTCATAGCCTTAGCTATGGATCAAGGGGGATCGTTCAAGATGCGACGCCAACTTGCACGTAAAACCAAATAGGACAAACTGTAACCGAACAATACTTCGTTGTTTACGGCGTATCTGCTTGAAGTGGCAACTAATCCGCAACAGTGCATGTCCGCCTTCGTGCAACATCCGGGTTAACCGCGAATTGGTTTCTATTGCACCGAAATTATGTCCACTTCTTTTCGACAACTGCAAGTTTGAATTCAGCGGGCGTCGCGCGCGTTCGATACGGCGTTCAGCCGGTACTTGTTGCGGGCGTACTTGTATGAATCGTCAGGCTGATCTTCTTGTGCGTAATAGACTGTTTAGACCAACCAAACCTGCCAAACCCAGCAAGAACAAAACCGCTGCTGGCGGCACAGGCACTTGAGTCCCTTCAACGTTCAACACGACATTATTTATTTGATAGGTCGATGGTCGAAGAATGGTTACTTGTGCCTCGGGTATAAAAAATAGCAAATTCGGCTCGATATATAGCTCACCGGCACCATCCAACAAAAAAGCCATCTTATTAATTTTCATCAATATCCCTTCAAACCATTGCTGCCCCGCGTAGTCGTCATCCCGGCATGTCTTTGGCCGGGATCCAGTGGCTTCAAGTAACTACATTGTCGCTAGAATGCTGAGGTCAAACCAAGCTACCGCCTAATGCCCTACCCTCTTTAATAGCTCGCTCCATCCACTGGTTTCATTTTCAAGTGTGAATAGCGGTTGTTTCGCAATGCAGGCCTGCTCAAGCTTTGTATAATAGGCCTTATCTGATTCCGCTTTCAATAACAGAGTCGATAAGGCTTGTTCATTTTCCACTGGATAATAACCTGCATAGTCATCACCAAGCAGTCCTATTGATCCCTCGATATCGGAAGCAATAACTGGAACGCCAGCAACAATGGCTTCCGAGATCACGTTAGCACCGCCTTCCATCCGCGACGGCAGTACCAGCAAGTGGGTGCGTCGGTAAACCTGTCTAATTTTATGGTGCGCTATTTCACCATGCCATGTGTAACGTGGGTTGATTTGCATTTCCGCTCGCGCCAAATCCGCCCATTCTGGTGTGTGCGGCTTTCCATAGTGGTGCACTTGTATGCGACTTTCGGGTGGGAGGTTGCGCACCGCCATTGCAGGACGCATTGGATCTTTTTCATCGCGCAAATGTCCCATCACCGAGACATGGAAATAACGCTTGTAGGGCTCACGTCTTCCAATCGGTTCGGCCGACTGGTGAATCACGACTAGCTTGTGGCGTTGATCTGGCGGCAGCGTATTACCGATTAAATCGTGCAAGCCGACCAGGTAGTCCGCCAGGCGGATGGATCGGAGCGTTGTGTCAGAGTGGCTGTGTATAAAACGGTAGGCATCCGTACCGGTAACGGCCACGATCAGTGGGCGATTTGGAAATGCATCGGAAAATTGTAGGATAGACTCTGCACTGCGCCAGGCATGCAGGGCCAACATCAGATCGGCGTTCTGACCGGTATAGGTAACAGCGATCTCAACTCTATGCCCGAGTGCCCTTAGTATCCCAGCCCATCGCGAGGCTGTAGCTCGGTTGCCCGCTCTTGACTGCGGGGGTGCCGGTGTGATCAGAATAATGCGCATGGCTGTCGGCTAAGGAAGATTTATTAAGCTGTTTTGGTGTTGCGATAGCGGATCAGGAATACCCCTGAACCACACAGGCGTTGCGTATCGAAACGCAACACTTCAATACGATGGCGCACAGGATGCAAGTCGGCCTACTCATCTGTTATTCTAGTCCTGGCCGAATGCCAGCAGCCGAAACCAGCAACTGCATATGCAAAAACTTAATCCAAACAGCATTGCAAATCAACTCCAGGATGCACATCAACGTACGATGGCGTTGATCCATGGACTCTCTGATCAGCAATTAATCGGGCCGTTATTGGCAACCGTCAACCCTTTACTCTGGGAAATCGGTCATGCGGCTTACTTTTACGAATACTGGGTACTGCGCCAGCACATGAAAATGCCGCCTATTCGCGAGGATGCGGATGGTCTGTACGATTCGATCACAATCGCTCACGATGATCGCTGGACATTGCCTTTGCCTGAGTTGCAACAGACACTGGCCTATATCCGGGCCGTCGAAGAAGAGATTAAAGCCTGCCTGGCCGATGGCGATGATCCACAACGAGACTACCTCGCGCAGTATGCCGTGTTTCATCATGATATGCATAATGAGGCGTACACCTATACTCGCCAGATACTGCAATACCCCGAACCACAAATAGGTAAAGCAGCGCACGGCATTTCGAGCCCTGGCGGCCTGGATGGCGATGTCAGTATTCCGGGCGGCTCCTTTTTGCTGGGTGCCAAAGAGCATGATGGATTTGTATTTGATAATGAAAAATGGGCTTACGCAGTCGAGATCGAGCCGTTCCGTATCGCCAGGGCGGCGGTGAGTAATGGCGACTATTTGAAATTTGTAAAGGCAGGTGGCTACACCAAACAGGAATACTGGGACAATGACGGCTGGCAATGGCTCAAGCGAGCTGGACTTGAGCACCCTGTTTACTGGCGCCATGATGCAGATGGCTGGATGATCAGGAAGTTCGACCAGTGGCAACCCCTGTCGATGCACGCAGCCTTGATACACGTGAGTTGGTATGAAGCGCAGGCCTACTGCCGATGGGCCGGTAGACGACTACCCACTGAGGCTGAATGGGAAGTGGCAGCGGCCGCTGAACCGACGGCCGATGGTCGATTGCTGGCCGCGACCAAGCGTCACTTTCCATGGGGTAACGAGGCACCGCGTCCGGACCAAGCGAACCTCGATGGTTATGCGCTGGGTACCGTTGATGTCGGTGCACACGCGGCAGGTGACAGCGCTTTTGGCTGCCGCCAAATGATCGGCAATGTCTGGGAATGGACGCAGGACACGTTCGCACCCTATCCCGGTTTTGTGCCCGATATGTACCAGGATTATTCGCAACCGCTATTCGGTATCACAAAAGTCCTACGGGGTGGCGCCTGGCCCACGCGTGCACGCATGATTCGCAACACCTGGCGAACCTACTATGGACGCGAGCGTAATGATGTGTTTGCCGGATTTCGCACCTGCGCTATCACAAGCTGACACACGCCGATGCATCCAGAGTCACCGCCTATTCATTTGACAACATCATCTTATAGCCGCGCAATAACCATGGTGGTTAGCGGCATGAAAACGGCTATAGCGTCGCAGTGGATCGGCATTTGTCTTCAGCGAAACGACGTCGCAGGCTGACGATCCAGACTTCTAATTATGCAAAAAACCAACGCTCCCATAGTAAAAGACCTTGTGCTCATTGGTGGTGGCCACGCGCACGTTTCTGTCTTGAAACGATTCGGCATGAAGCCGCTTCCCGGCTTGCGCATCACCTTGATAACGCGTGATATTCATACACCTTATTCGGGCATGTTGCCGGGTTACGTTGCCGGACACTATGACTACGATGACAGTCATATCGATCTCGGTCCGCTGGCTCGATTTGCCGGTGCACGCCTTTATCATGCCGAGGTCGATAAAGTAGACCTCGAGAGGAAGCTGATTTATGCGCCGGGTCGTCCACCGGTCGCCTATGATATTCTTTCGATAAACATCGGTTCTCGTCCCAACAGCATCGACGTACCCGGGGTTGATGAACACGCCCTCGCCGCGAAACCCATCGATATTTTTCTGCAAAAATGGCAACAACTGGTTGACAGAGTGCGTGTCACTGATGGTCCGTTCCGCATTGTCGTCGTGGGCGGCGGTGCCGGCGGGGTAGAACTTGCGTTGTCTACCCAACTGCGCCTGCAGAACACCTTACGAGCCGAGGGGAAAGATCCAAATCAACTCCAGCATACGCTAATCACTGCCAGTGATCGTATCTTGCCCACGCACAATGCCGGGGTAAGAGAACGTTTCGAGCGTATCTTCGCGGAGCGTAAGATCGAAATCAAAACCGGCGCACGCGTGAACGAAGTAACGGCGGACTGCGTACGCGCGGATGATGGCAGCTCAATCGGCAGCGACGCTGTGATCTGGGTCACCACCGCATCTTCGCCAGGCTGGCCCGCGCACTCGGGGCTTGCCGTCGATTCGGGAGGCTTTATTCAAGTCGATAAGTATCTGCAATCACTCTCGCATGAAAATGTCTTTGCCGTCGGAGACGTGGCCGAGTTGCGCGATCCCCGGCCTAAGTCAGGGGTATTCGCGGTTCGACAAGGACCGATACTCGCGGACAACTTGAGAGCTGCAGCTACCGGCATGAGCTTACGTCCTTATCGAGCGCAGAGGAACTTTCTGGGCTTGATCAGCACCGGCAATCAATATGCCGTCGCGTCGCGCGGCAACTGGTCCTATGAATCGAG
>JABDQW010000148.1 GCA_013042055.1 Gammaproteobacteria bacterium
GCCAAACGTGAGTTCGCGGATGCATTGAAATCCATCGGCGAGCATCATCAGCTGTATAACAGAATTGTATCATATTTGGGGCTCGCCCAGGTTCTGACATCGGACCGTAATGGCCTGCTATTGTGTCGCGATGCAGCCAGTTCCGAGGGTGTCGGAGCGGATGTCTATCTGAACTTGGCTTGTGCTGAATGGCACGTCGATAACAGACAACGAGCAGTCGACGCGATCAATCGCGGGTGTGAGATAGACACCGGACATCACCAGTTGGTGAGGGCTTCTGCGCTGATTGATTCACGCCGGCGTAACGTACTACCTTTCTTAAAACGCGAACATTTCCTGAACCGGTTGCTAGGACGTATGATGCGCAAGCAGCCCAGTGAAATGACCGTGAGCAGGCTGTTGAGTTGAGCGGTATTATCCTGAGTCGCTGTTTGACGCAGGCGCCGGTCGATTAAAATCTGTTATATTATATGTGGGAGTTGGCCAGGCAGTCGCTCCGGTAAGCATGTCTTGTCGGGGAGGAAAGTCCGGGCTCCACAGGACAGGGTGCCAGGTAACACCTGGGAGGCGCAAGCCTACGGAAAGTGCCACAGAAAATATACCGCCTGACCATCATCGAATGGTCGGGTAAGGGTGAAATGGTGCGGTAAGAGCGCACCGCGTGGCTGGTAACAGGCACGGCAGGGTAAACCCCATCTGGAGCAAGACCAAATAGGGGAACATCGGTGTGGTCCGCACTGTTCCCGGGTAGGTTGCTCGAGGTGTTCGGTGACGAACATCCCAGATGAATGACTGCTCAATGACAGAACCCGGCTTATCGGTCAACTCCCGATTCCAATTCAATTATCCTAGATTCCGCAGTTGATCGCTATTAGTTCTAGTCAACTCTATGATTATTCGAAAAGTTATGTAGTATTTGACGTTCACCCAACGGGTGACTAGCTACACAGTTTATCGCCGCCAATAGTCGACTCGTCGCGATCATTAAAGCGCCTTATACACGCCAAACTTAAAGTAGATTATTAGCTTTCATAAACAAGCTAATGATTTAAGCGTGAGTGTAATCTGGCTTTCTAATAATCCTCCGAATTCACAGCTAAGTTGCTGTGAGATATAGCATTTTTCTTACAAAATTTAAGCTTGAAAAAACTTGACAGTGTGGGGAATAGATACCTATAGTGTATGCATGTGGAGGAAAGTGGATTGTAGTGGGATAAAGCCAGAGGATGAGTTTTCGGGGGATCAATAATCTTACGCTGGATGCCAAAGGCAGGATGGCGATGCCGTCGCGCTATCGCGAGCGTTTGCTCGAGATTTGCGGGGGTCGAATTGTCGTTACCGTTGATCGTGATCATTGCCTGCTCGTTTATCCAATGCCGGAATGGGAGATTATTGAAGACAAGTTGGTCAATTTGCCTAGCCTGAATAAGCAGGCAAGATTATTGCAGCGCCTACTGATCGGCTACGCCACCGAATGTGAAATCGACAGTCAGGGCAGAATTCTGTTGCCTGCCATGTTACGCGAATTCGCCGGGCTGAATAAAAAAGCTGTTCTCATTGGCCAGGGAAAAAAATTCGAGATCTGGGACGAAGATGCCTGGACTGAAAGTCAGGGAGAATGGGTTGAAAGCGTTAAGAATGGTGACGATGAGCTTCCAGCCGCGCTGGAAGAGTTATCACTCTGATGCAGGCGGGTTCGAAATTCGAACACCAGCCGGTTTTATTACAACAAGTAATCGACGCACTCAATATCAAGCCGGATGGTGTTTACATCGATGCAACATTCGGACGAGGTGGTCATTCTGCGGTAATTCTGGAGCATCTGGATGACAATGGCCGGCTGCTGGCTGTTGACCAGGACCCGCAAGCAGTAGCGTACGGTCGTCGGATCTTTGATCGGGATAACCGAATCGAAATTGTTCATGGCAACTTCATGCAGGTGGCGAACATGGCTTTGGAGCGCGGCTTGGATAAGAACGTAGATGGTGTGCTGATGGATCTGGGCGTGTCATCACCACAGTTGGATGACGCGGCTCGCGGATTTAGTTTCAGCCGTTCCGGTCCGCTGGATATGCGCATGAACCCCGAGCAGGGTCGGAGCGCGATGGAATGGCTGGCCAGTGTTAGCCTGAATGAGTTGACGCTCGTTTTGAAGAAGTATGGGGAGGAAAGGTCGGCGCGGCGAATTGCGGAGGCAATCATCAAGCACAGAAAAGATATGGAAATCACCGACACAAAACAACTGGCCGATATTATTGTCAGAGCGGTACCTGGATATGAGAAACAAAAACATCCGGCAACACGCAGTTTTCAGGCAATAAGAATCTTTATCAATCAAGAGTTGCAGGCTCTGGAGCAGGGGCTGCAGGCGGCTGTATCTGTACTCGCAGTGGCTGGAAGGTTGGCGGTAATCAGTTTTCATTCTCTTGAGGATAGGATCGTCAAGCGTTTCATGCGTGATATCTCAAACCCGCCGAGGATGCCGCCGGGTTTGCCCATTGTAAACACGGATCTTGATGTCCCCTTTAGGCTGGTTAGTAAACCGGTCGTGGCCATTGAGGAAGAAATAAAAAGAAATCCGCGCGCGCGCAGTGCGCGCTTAAGGATTCTGGAGCGCGTGTTATGAATGAGCGACTGTATGTTTTTTTAATAGTGGGTGTCCTGTTCTTTGCTGTTCTGGCAACGGCTATCGGACTGGTTTACAGCAAGCACCTAACACGAAAGCTGTTCGTCGAGTTACAACAGCTAAAGAAAGAGGTTGTCAATCTGGATACTGAATGGGGCCAATTGCAGTTGGAGCAGAGCGCCTGGTCTGATCATGGTCGTATCGAGCGCATCGCACGAGAACGGCTCGGTATGGTTATTCCCGAAGCAGAACAGATGTCTTTCATCAAACCATGAAGGCGATCTCGAGAACAGGCCGACAAGTTAAAAGCGGCAAGGCAACGATGCCTTGGCGACGTTTCTCCGTGCTGGTGATTTTTTTCTGCGTGGTAGCCGCCCTCGCTGGACGTGCGCTGGATATGCAAGTGCTGCACAGCACTTTTTTCGAGCAGCAAGGTGAGGCCAGGCAACTACGCCATGTCGTTATACCAGCGAATCGCGGTGACATCGTTGATCGAAATGGCGAGCCTTTGGCTATTAGCACGCCCGTTAAGAGCATATGGCTCAATCCACAGCAATTCTACGCCGAACCGGACAGTTTCGCTCAGCTGGCAAAGTTGCTCTCGCTCGATTCTGCGCGTTTGAAGAACAAAATCAGCGCGTATCGGAATCGTGAATTTATGTACCTGAAACGTCATGTCTCCCCGGAACTGGCAGGCAAAGTGGTGAGCCTGAATATTGCCGGCATCGCTTTGCAGGATGAATATCGTCGTTATTATCCTGCAGGTGAAGTCGCGGCACACGTGATTGGTTTTGTCGATATCGATGACAGTGGGCAGGAGGGAGTCGAGCTTGCCTTTAATAACTGGCTCAAGGGTGAGCCGGGCCGTAAGCAGGTGATCAGAGATCGATATGGGCGTGCTGTTGATGACGTTAAGCGCATAAGCTCATCAGAACCCGGCAAGTCAATACGTCTCAGTTTGGACAAGCGATTGCAATATCTGACCTACCGAACCCTAAAGGCGGCAGTGCTGAAGCATAATGCGGTTGCTGGTTCTGCGGTCGTGCTTGATGTTGACAGCGGCGAGGTGCTGGCGATTGCCAATCAACCGTCGTTCAACGTCAATGATAGGCGTCAGTTGCGCCCTGGTTCAACACGCAATCGTGCGGTTATCGATGTGTACGAACCCGGTTCGACTATGAAACCATTGACCGTGGCTGCTGCGCTCGAGAGTGGGCGCTGGCGTGATTTCTATAAGGTGGAAACTGGTCCCGGTTACATGCAAGTCATGGGTAACTCCATTCGTGATACACACAATTACGGTGATCTCGATGTTACTGGTGTCATTGTGAAATCAAGTAATGTCGGGATCAGCAAAATAGCGCTTTCGCTGGATGCCGAGCAGCAATGGGGGATGTACCAGAAACTCGGATTGGGTGTGGAAACGGGTAGCGGATTCCCCGGGGAGGCAAGCGGTCGTTTATCCGATAATGCACTACGCAATAACTTTGAGCGTGCAACGCTTTCATTTGGCTATGGTGTATCGGTTACCTCATTACAACTGGCGCGAGCTTACGCCGTGATTGCATCTGATGGCTGGTTAAGGCCAGTGACATTATTGCATAAGCAGCAGCCAGCGAGAGGTGAGCAAATAATGTCGGCAGAAACTGCGGCTACGGTACGCAAGATGATGCAGCAAGTCGTCAGCTTGAAAGGTACGGGCAAATTGGCAAAGGTCGCAAATTACACTGTTGCCGGTAAAACCGGAACGGTGCACAAGTTTACTGCGGGTGGTTATGCCGAAGACCGTTATTTGTCTCTGTTTGCAGGTATGGTGCCGGCACAGGATCCCAAGCTGGTCATGGTGGTGATGATTGACGAACCACGCAATGGTGAGTATTTTGGTGGCGAAGTTTCCGCGCCCGTGTTCAGTAAGGTCATGGCAGGCGCTATGCGTTTACTCGACGTGCCGCCTGACAGTGTCGAAGCAGGCCGATTGGTGTTTGATCCGCATAATCAGAACAAAGAAGACGAGGATTCAACCCTTTCGCATCAGCGAGTACTGTCGGCGTCGGGAGAAAACACATGATGCCGGCCTTGCGACTACACAGCGGAATCGCATTGTATACCTTGCTGCAGGGACTGCTTGATGAAGACTTGCTCTCGGCTGTAGCAAATATTGTCGTCGACGGTGTCGCACAGGATAGTCGGGACGTTGGCGAGAATTACCTGTTTATCGCTGTTAGAGGCACAACCTCGCATGGCTTGCAGTATGCTGAACAGGCAGTCGCTGCTGGCGCGAGCGTGGTGTTGTCTGAAGATGCGATTGATAAATATGAGCTTAATGGCGCACTTGCCGATAAGGTGTTATGTCTGCAGTTGGAGAACCTGCAGGCGAAGGTGGGTGTGATTGCATCACGCTTCTACAAAAAGCCGTCGCACGATCTCAATGTTATCGGCGTTACCGGTACCGATGGTAAGACTTCGGTCAGTCATTATATTGCCCAATGTTTGAATTCAGAAATCGCGCCCTGCGGTGTGTTGGGCACGCTTGGAAACGGGCTCATTCATGACCTTCGTCCCACCGGTTTGACTACAGTCGGTGCTGTTCAGCTGCAGAGCGGTCTGGCCAGTTTGATCGGGGCGGGTGCTAAAGCGGTCGTGATGGAAGTATCTTCTCACGGTCTTGATCAGGGACGAGTAAACGGTGTTGAGTTTGATACGGCGGTGTTCACTAATTTGTCACAGGATCACCTTGATTATCATGGTGGTATGGATGCCTATTTTGAAGCCAAATCAAAACTGTTTGCGCTGGCGAGGCTCAAGTCTGCTGTGATCAATCTAGACGACGCCTATGGCTGCAGGCTCGCCCAAGAACACAACGGTAAATTAGCGGTCTACGGTTACAGTACCTTATCGGCAGTCGATGAGCTGGCCTCCTGTGTTGATCACATTATTTATACAAAAAGCATCAAGCCAACACGGTCCGGTTTCGAAATTCACGTATCCACACCAGTAGGTGAAGGTAAGTGTCAACTCAATTTACTGGGTGAATTCAATGTTTCGAACGCATTGGCAGCGCTTGCCACCCTGTTACTAAACAATATGGCGCTGGATCAGGCGCTGCGTCGCTTGCAGGGCATCAGGCCGGTTGCTGGACGCATGGAACTGATCGAGATCGAAGCGAGACCGACGGTTATCGTTGACTATGCGCACACCCCGCAAGGTATCATCGCAGCCTGCAAAGCAGCCAAGCTCCATTTTAACGGACAACTCTGGTGCGTGTTCGGCTGTGGCGGTGGTCGTGATCGCGAGAAAAGACCGATGATGGCTCAGGCGGCAGAACAAAATGCAGATCACGTTATCGTAACCAGTGACAATCCAAGAGATGAAGATCCACAGGCAATCATTAACCAGATCGTTGCGGGTTTTACCCATGCAGATGCGGCCAGTTGTTACCTTGATCGCCGCCAAGCAATTTCGCATGCAATTAATCAAGCTGCAACAGAGGATGTAATACTAGTCGTCGGCAAAGGTCACGAGTCCGTCCAGATCATCGCCAGCCAGCGTATTGCTTTTGATGACCGAATGGTTGCCCGCGAATTACTCGAAACGAGCGCTTTTGGAGCGGCCCGATGATGCTGATGTCACAGGTGGCCAATGCGGTCAATGGAAAGCTGATCGGCAATGATACCGGCTTCACCGCAGTATCCAAGGACACGCGCGAGATGGCCAGGGATTCGCTTTATGTGGCGCTCAGAGGCGAGCGCTTCGATGGCCATGGTTTTGTTGAGCAGGCGCTGGCAACCGGTGCGACCGGAGTGCTGGTGAGCGAGCAGCAAGCAATCGCTTCACCACAGATAGTGGTTGATGATACCCGATTGGCCTTGGGCAAACTCGCTGCTTTCTGGCGATCACAATATCGAGGTCAGCTGGCAGGTATTACCGGTAGCAACGGTAAAACTACCGTCAAGGAAATGATGCGGAGTATCTTAGAACAGGCGGCAGGTGCTGACCGGGTTTTGTCAACCCGGGGTAATCTGAATAATGATATCGGCATGCCAATGACCTTATTGAATCTGCGTCAGCAGCATGAATTTGCAATAATTGAAATGGGAGCAAACCATCCAGGTGAGATCGACTACCTGACGCATATTGCACGGCCGCATGCTGCTGTTATTACCAACGCGGGTCCCGCCCACCTCGAAGGCTTCGGATCGCTCGATAACGTGGCCAGTTCCAAGGCTGAAATTTTTGCGGGCATCGTTGAGAACGGTACAGCTATTGTCAATGCTGATGATGCCTATGCTGTCTACTGGAAGGATGTTTGTAAAAAACTGGGTAACGGCAGAAAACTACTCACATTCTCGACGCAGGATGAAACTGCCGACATCTATGTCAATGTCACAGGCGTAAACAGTGACCTGCGCATGCAGCTAACGACTCCTGTGGGCGAGGCTGTAGTCGAGCTCGCTGTGCCTGGAATGCATAATGTGATGAATGCGCTTGCTGCGACAGCGTTAGCGGTCGCATTGGATATTGCGCTGGAAGATATCGTCAAGGGCTTGAGTGAATTCGGCGGTGTGTCAGGAAGATTGACCACCTCATATACTCCATCTGGAGCGCGCATAATCAACGACACCTACAACGCGAATCCATTGTCGCTAAATGCTGCAATGAACGTATTGGTTGCCGCTGCAGCCGATACGTGGCTGATTCTCGGCGACATGGCTGAATTGGGTGATGAAGAAGAAGCTTTGCATCGTAAGGCGGGCGAACAAGCACGCGAGCTTGGTGTTAAGCATTTGCTCGCGATCGGCAAGTTGGCTCGTTTTGCGGCCGAGGCCTTCGGTCCGGGCGGGCACTTTTTTAAAGATCGTAACCAGTTAATTAACACGCTAATCGAAAGCATCAGCAAAGATTCGGTTGTGCTGGTTAAGGGCTCTCGATGTATGGCAATGGAACAAATAGTCAATGCGCTTCTCGCTCAGCGCAACGAACAGAGGGTCCACTGATGCTGCTGTATGTAACTGGATTTCTCGAGCAATTTCACAGCGGCTTTAACGTATTTCAGTATCTGACCCTGCGTGCCATTCTCGGGACAATAACGGCATTGGTGTTATCCCTGATCATTGGCCCAGCGATGATACGCAAGTTGACAAGTTTCAAGATCGGCCAGCAAATTCGTGATGACGGCCCGCAGTCACATTTGTCGAAAGCGGGTACACCCACGATGGGTGGGTCGATGATCTTGATCTCAATCGCTATCAGTACCCTGTTGTGGAGTGATCTGCATAATCATCAGATGTGGGTAGTATTAATCGTCACGCTGTTGTTTGGGTTGATTGGTGGTGTTGACGATTATAGGAAACTGATTTACGGCAATTCAAAAGGTTTGTCCGCAAAGGCCAAATATTTCTGGCAGACCGTTTTTGGGTTGAGTGCTGCGATAGTCATCTATCGCTTGGCAGACACCCCAATAGAAACATCATTGATAATGCCATTTCTGAAAGATGTCGCTCTTGATATGGGCTGGTTTTTCATTGTGTTTACTTATTTCGTCATCGTTGGTTCAAGTAACGCGGTCAACCTGACCGACGGACTGGATGGGCTCGCCATCATGCCGACAGTAATGGTCGCGGGGGCCCTAGGCGTATTTGCGTATGCAACCGGCCACTCAACATTTGCGAATTATCTTGGTATTCCTTATGTTGCCGGTGTCGGCGAGTTAATTATATTCTGTGGTGCTTTGGTTGGTGCCGGACTTGGCTTTTTATGGTTTAACACCTACCCGGCGCAGGTATTCATGGGTGATGTTGGTGCGCTGGCACTGGGGGCGGCACTGGGCGTGGTTGCCGTTATGGTGAGGCAGGAAATTGTGTTATTGATCATGGGTGGCGTATTCGTCATGGAGACGGTGTCAGTCATCCTGCAGGTCGGTTCTTTCAAATTGACTGGTAAGCGAATTTTTCGCATGGCGCCATTACATCATCATTTCGAATTAAAAGGCTGGCCAGAACCACGAGTGATCGTTCGCTTCTGGATTGTTACCGTGGTACTCGTCTTGATTGGGCTAGCTTCGTTGAAGGTGCGCTAGTGAGAAGATGTTACGCTCGATTATCCGGAATGACGCAATGACGAAACCTCAAAGGGACGCGCATGCCTATACACTGGTAGTCGGGCTGGGTGTTACCGGCATGTCCGTTGTGCGCTATTTGCACCGGTTGGGTGAAGCAATGGTTGTAGTCGATAGTCGTGATATTCCGCCCTCACTGAAAGCGTTTAAACAGTCATTTAGTGATGTGCCTTTATATACTGGAAAGTTTGATAGCAAGCGGTTTGTCAATGCACAACGTATTGTGGTCAGTCCGGGTGTGCCGCTGAGTGAACCGGTGCTGCAACAAGCGCGTGACAATGGCGTCGAGATTACTGGTGATATCGACTTGTTTGCACATGAGGTCGATGCCCCTGTCGTTGCCATAACCGGTTCCAATGGCAAGAGTACCGTAACATCGCTGCTGGCACTAATGGCAAAGCGGGCAGGTATTAAAGCAATAGAGGGGGGTAATATTGGCCTGCCAGTCCTCGATATGCTCAACGGTAACAACGAATTATATGTGCTGGAATTATCCAGTTTTCAGTTGGAAACGTTGCAGCGCTTGCCGATGGTTGCGGCGGTTGTGCTCAATGTCAGTCCTGATCATATGGATCGGTACCCAGATGTTAACACCTACGCAATGAGCAAACAGGCGATCTACGAAAATGCTGAGCACGCCATTATTAATCGAGATGATGCTTTAGTCAGCAAAATGCCAAATTATCAGCAAAAGGTCATTGGATTCAGCCTGCATAAGCCGGCTGCGGGTGATTTTGGACTCTGCGAAAAAGATGGCGAGCAATATCTCTGTACGGGCGATGAATTGTTGTTGAAGACGTCAAAATTAAAAATTCGAGGACAACATAATTATGCGAATGCGTTGGCGGCGCTGGCCATGGGTTCAAGTATTGGTTTGCCATCAGACGCGATGCTTGATGCGCTCAAGGAATTCGCAGGATTAGAGCATCGGACGCAGTGGGTAGCAGAGATCAACGGTGTCAATTGGTACAACGACTCTAAGGGAACGAACGTTGGCGCAACAGTGGCCGCTATCGATGGCTTGCCGGGAAAGCATGTCTTGATTGCAGGCGGTCAGAGCAAGGCTGCGGATTTTGTGCCCTTACGTGCAGTTGCCGAGCAGAAGTTACGAGCTATGGTCCTGATTGGCGAGGACGCAGGCACGATTGCAGGTTGCATCGATGAAGTCGTTCCGGTCAGAATCGCTAAAGATATGAAACAAGCCGTAGAGTTTGCTGTAGCGCTCGCGAAGAAAGGCGATAACGTGCTACTTTCGCCGGCCTGTGCGAGTTTTGATATGTTTGATGGATTTGCCCACCGCGGCGAGGTATTCATGAAGGCGGTTGCGGAGTTGCAGTCATGAGCTTAACCGTACCCATAGCCAAGGCTGTTCCATCTGTCAAACGCGTGGCAGATGGGCAACTGAACAAACTCGATCCGGTTTTATTGGTAACAAGTCTGGCACTACTGGCTATTGGATTGGTAATGGTGACGTCAGCATCTATTAGTGTCGCCGACCGCAATCTCTCCTCACCATTTTATTATCTGCAGCGTCAGGCGATATTTATCATGTTGGGCCTAATCTCTGCCTGGTTCGTTTATCAGGTGCGTTTAGTGCATTGGGAAAAATCGGGCATGGCCTTACTGGGTTTTTCGCTGTTTCTGCTGATTATGGTTCTGGTGCCGGGTGTGGGTAAAGAAGTCAACGGCAGCACGCGCTGGATATCGCTCTGGGTATTCAATTTTCAGGTATCTGAAGCCGTGAAACTTTTCCTGATAGTCTATGTGGCAGGATATCTGGTGCGTCATGGTGAGGTCGTTAAAACCTCAATTTGGGGCTTCATCAAGCCTATGCTGATGATAGGCCTTGCGGCGATGCTGTTACTACTTGAGCCGGATTTTGGTGCAACGGTTGTGATCATTGGTACCGTTATGGCGATGATGTATCTTGGTGGTGTTCACTTCCTGCAGTTTGTCACATTCCTCGGTCTGTTCAGTGTCGCTGCATTCTTTCTGATAGTGTCATCACCTTATCGTCTGGAACGACTGTTATCATTTATGAATCCCTGGGCTGATCCTTTCGATAGCGGATTTCAGCTGACCCAGTCACTTATCGCAATCGGTACAGGTGGTTGGTTCGGTACGGGCCTTGGTGGCAGCGTGCAGAAGCTATTTTACTTGCCAGAATCGCATACCGACTTCCTGTTTGCGGTGTTATCTGAAGAGCTTGGATTTATTGGTGTATGCACGGTTATTCTGTTGTATACGGTGTTGTTTTATCGTGCGACGCGTATCGCCGTAGAGGCAGAAAAGAGTGGCAACCGTTTTGCTGCCTATGTCGCTTACGGTGTTGGCATCTGGTTGGCTATGCAGGCTGTTATCAATATGGGTGTCAACATGGGTATGCTGCCGACCAAAGGCTTGACCCTACCGTTGATGAGTTATGGTGGCAGTAGCCTGATTGTCAGTTGTATGGCCATTGGCTTGTTGCTTCGTATTCATTTTGAATGCAGTGTGTATACCAATCAGGCGGTCGACCGCAAGGCCGCAAAGCGAAGCAGGCGTACTCATGCTCGAAACCGGAGGATCGGAGGATGATGTCAGTGCCACCGATACTGATCATGGCAGGCGGCACCGGCGGCCATGTTTTCCCTGCGCTAGCCGTAGCGGACGAATTGCGCGCACGCGGGGTTCCTGTAGTCTGGTTGGGTACCCGCAGTGGTATTGAAGCTAGAGTGGTCAAGCAAGCGGGTTATCCGATTGAATGGTTGAGCATTACCGGTTTGCGCGGAAAGGGTACCGCCACTTTGCTGCTTGCACCGTTCAGACTGATGATCGCCTGTGCCCAGGCATTACGTGTGTTGCGGCAAAGAAAACCGGGTGCAGTGCTTGGTATGGGCGGCTTCGCAGCCGGTCCGGGTGGTTTTGTGGCTTGGCTGATGCGCCGGCCACTGGTTATTCACGAGCAAAACGCAGTAGCCGGGCTGACCAACCGTCTCCTTGCGCCTCTCGCTAGCCAGGTCCTCGAAGCCTTTCCGCATACCTTTAATAAGAAAGCAATGGTCGTCGGCAATCCGGTACGCAAGGATATACAGCAGTTGCCGGATCCGCTGATTCGAATTGGAGGACACCTGGATGCATTAAGGATATTGGTGATCGGTGGTAGTCTCGGCGCGCAGCGTTTAAATGAAATTGTACCTGAGGCGCTCAGTCAGATAGCTGAGGATGCCAGGCCTGAAATAATACATCAAACCGGACCCGCCAAGCTGGAGATGACTCAGGCGTTTTATCAGCGTCATGGTGTTGAGGCGCGTATCGAAGCATTCATCGATGATATGGCTCAAGCCTATGGCTGGGCGGACCTGGTCATATGCCGCGCCGGTGCAATGACTGTGTTTGAGCTTGCTGCAGCTGGGGTTGGATCGATTTTGATTCCCTACCCGCATGCTGTAGATGATCATCAGACTGCTAACGCCAACTACCTGGTGCAAGCGGGAGCTGCGATTGTTAAACAACAACATGAGCTCACGAGTGAATGGTTGAGTGAGGCGATAACGCACCTGACACAGCAGCGCGACACGCTGCTCAAGATGGCCAAGGCTGCCCGATCCATAGCAAAACCGCATGCGGCGTTTGCAGTCGCTGATTGCTGTATGCAGGCTGGACGGCTGGCATGATTACAGATCATGCGCATCTGACACCGTTTATGCAGCGTGTACACAAGGTACATTTTGTTGGCATTGGCGGCGTTGGTATGAGCGGTATTGCCGAAGTGATGAACACCATAGGATACGAAGTCAGCGGGTCGGATTTAGCAACAGGCCCTGTGACCGAGAAATTAATAGCTGCGGGTATCAAGGTTTATACTGGCCATGCGGCTCAAAACGTTCGTGATGTTGATGTGGTTGTCACCTCAAGCGCAGTGTCACCAGAAAATCCTGAGATCAAAGTTGCGCGCACACGGCTGATACCCGTAGTACCCCGCGCAGAAATGCTGGCTGAATTGATGCGTTTTAGTAATGGCATTGCGGTTGCCGGTACCCATGGAAAGACGACCACAACATCATTGATCGCCAGTATACTCGCAGAAGGCAATCTTGATCCTACTTATGTAATCGGTGGAAAACTCAATAGCTCTGCGAGCAATGCGAAACTGGGTAGCGGACAGTACCTCGTTGCAGAAGCCGACGAAAGCGATGCGTCTTTCTTATATCTGCAGCCCATGCTGGCTGTGATTACAAATGTCGACGCGGATCATTTGTCGACCTATGATGGTGACTTCGACCGATTGCGAGATGCCTTCGTCGAGTTCTTACATCACCTGCCGTTTTACGGTCTGGCAGTCGTTTGCGTTGACGATGACAATGCTCGTCGCTTGTTACCGCAGATCACACGCCCGATAATTCGTTACGGGATAAAACAGGATGCTGATATTTGTGCTTCCAATATCAGCACTTCTGGCTTACAGAGCACATTCGATGTCATGCTTCCCGGGAGTGATACGCCGTTGAACATTACATTGAATCTTCCTGGTCGGCACAACATCCTCAACGCGCTCGCGGCCATCGCTGTGGCATTTGAGTTGGGTGTTGACAGTCGAGCGATAAAAACCGCGCTCAAGAATTTTGCCGGTATTGGTCGGCGAATGCAGATATACGGCGACATTAATATACCCGCCGGTGTTATTACCATGGTCGACGATTATGGGCATCATCCGACCGAAGTCGCTGCAACTTTGGAGGCCGTTCGCAGCAGTTGGCCGGAACGGCGTTTGGTGGTTGTGTTCCAACCGCATCGCTACAGCCGCACGCTCGATTTATTCGATGATTTTTCCGCCGTGCTGGCAGATATCGATGTGCTGTTGATCTGCAAAGTCTATGCGGCGGGTGAAAAACCGATCAAAGGTGCCAATGCCCGGGCGTTGTGTGCAGCGATTCGACAGCGCGGTAAAGTGAATCCCATACTTGTTAAAGATGTCGACGAGGTCGAAAAGGAACTGATTTCTGTATTAGTGGACGGCGATGTGCTGCTGACGCTGGGCGCAGGCAGTATCGGACGGGTTGCAACCAAGCTGCCGCGAAAGTTGCAGGAGGCGGCATGACATGGAGGCCGTGCGTGATATGAAAGTACCGCAGCTCAGAGGTGAGCTACGTTATGACGAGCCAATGTCGCGTCATGTCAGCTGGCGTGCAGGTGGTAAGGCAAAATGTTATTTCGTACCGGCCGATCTGGATGACATCGTCAAGTTATTGGCATGGCTGCCAAAAGATGAAGATATCTTATGGGTTGGATTAGGAAGCAACACCTTGGTGCGCGATTCAGGCTTCGATGGAACCGTGATTGCTTTGCATGGCGTGTTGATCGACCTTAACAGGCTTGATCACGATCGTGTTTATGTCGGTGCTGGTGTTACCGGAGCAAAACTAGCTCGGTTCTGTGCGAAGGAAAATCTCGTTGGTGCCGAATTCTTTGCTGGCATTCCTGGTTTGATTGGTGGCGCACTGGCAATGAACGCTGGTGCATTTGGCGGCGAAACATGGCAGCATGTAATCAGCGTGGAGACCATCAATCGCAAGGGTAAGCTGCATCAGCGTCATGCCGATGAGTATCAGGTTGGCTATCGCCACGTCAGCGGTCCAACTGATGAATGGTTTACTGCCGCGGTATTTCAATTCGAACAGGGTAATGGTACGGCTGCCAGTGAAGCAATTAAACAGCTGCTTACCAAACGTGCTGCAACTCAACCGATGGGTGCAGCCAGCTGTGGTTCAGTGTTCACCAATCCTGATAATGACTATGCAGCCCGCTTGATCGAGGCGAGTGGCTTGAAAGGTTATCGTATCGGTGGTGCTGCCGTTTCGGACAAACATGCGAATTTTATCCTCAATGACCACAATGCCACTGCCAATGATATCGAGTCATTAATCAAACATGTGCAAACAACGGTATTAGAAAAACAGGGTATAAAGCTGCAAACAGAGGTACGTATTGTTGGAGGACGGACATGAATCTAGCCTCCAATCATGACTTTGGGAAAGTCGCCGTGTTGATGGGCGGCTGGTCAGCTGAGCGTGAAATTTCATTGCTCAGCGGCAGGGCAGTGCTGCAGGCCTTGAAGGGAAAGAACATCGATGCTTACGGTATCGATGTGGGCCGGGATATTGCCCGCGTCTTGGGCGCAGGAGACTACGATAGCGCCTTGATCATGTTGCACGGACGCGGTGGTGAGGATGGTGCCATGCAGGGATTGTTGGAAGTGATGGGGCTACCCTACACGGGTTCGGGAATACTCGGATCGGCATTAGCCATGGACAAGCTCCGCTGTAAGCAGGTATGGGCGGCAGAGGGATTTCCCACACCCGAGTACATGCAGATCGAGACCGAGCAGGATGCTGACACGGCGATCGTAGAGCTTGGCCTACCGTTGATAGTCAAACCGGCACTCGAAGGATCCAGTATCGGTATGAGCAAGGTTGAAGCAGAAACTGAAATGTTGCCCGCCTTTATCAAGGCACGTGAATGTTCGGGTGCGATTATTGCCGAACGATGGATCACTGGGGCCGAATACACGGCGGCGATAATTAACCGTAAGGTTTTGCCGATGATACGGCTGGAAACTGACAGGAAATTTTATGACTACTTTGCCAAGTACGAGTCCGATGATACGCGTTATATCTGTCCCTGTGGTTTGGAACTTTCGGTAGAAAAGGAGCTAGGCGAAGTCATGCTGAACGCCTTCGATGCGATTGGTGCGAGTGGTTGGGGCCGGGTCGATTTCTTTCTCGACACCGATGGTCGGCCGTGGTTGATCGAAGCGAACACCGTTCCGGGTATGACAAGCCACAGTCTCGTTCCCATGGCGGCGAAGCAGGCCGGTATAGGTTTTGATGAGCTGGTCATTGAAATATTGAGAAGCAGCCATGAGCGCTAGGCGTAAAAAGCAAAAGCAAACGACGAGACTGCAATACCGGCGCTGGTTAAAACGCCTTGTACTGCTGTTGATTGTTGCTGCCGGCTGGCAGTTGAGCGATCATTTGCCCGAGGTGATTATGCCCATCGACAGTGTGCAGGTTAGCGGCCGCTTTGCTTATTTGTCGCAGGATGATATCAGGCAGCAGCTACAACAAAATTTGAGTGGTGATTATTTTACCGCCGACATCGCAGCGATGAAGGCAGTCTTGGTGTCAATGCCATGGGTGCAGGAAGCATCGGTCCGTAGGCAGTGGCCTTCGACCATGTTGATTCATATTGAGGAGAAACAGCCGGTTGCCTATTGGTCGGAAAACTCGCTGTTGAGTGATCAAGGTGAACTGTTCAAACCGGCGAAAATAGACAGGCACATGCAGATGCCCGTGATCAATGGTCCAGATGGTTTGCATCGAAAAGTCTGGGAGTTCATGCACGTGTTGCACACAGAATTATCCGGTATCGGTTTCGAAATTGAAGAGCTGGTATTGGATGAGCGTAGGTCGTGGTCGATGCGCTTATCGAATGGCATCCGCGTACGACTTGGAAGAAATGATACCGAAAAACGTATGCAGCGGTTGAGCAAGGTTTTCTCAATGCAAAATGCACCAAATATTGATGACATTGAATATATCGATCTGCGATATCCCAATGGTTTTGCACTGAAAAGTAAATCAGAGCTCGATAAAGTCAGTGCAGCAGATCTCAACGACGTTTCGAGGTGTAAAAGACATGCATAGTTCATCAGTATGGCTGGAATATTTTTATGTGTTCAAATTGTTATGGCGTAGTGGGTATTTACTTGTCGACGTATTATCAAGACAAAGAGGTGAACACGGTATTACGCGTCAAAGGAGCGCATATGAAAGAGGCGCATAGGCGTGACTAAAAAGTCAGATAAGAACATGATTATTGGCCTCGATATCGGTACCTCGAAAGTTGTCGCTATCGTTGGTGAGGTTAATCCCGAAGATGAGATAGAAATCATCGGTCTTGGCTCTCACCCGTCACGTGGCTTAAAGAAGGGTGTTGTCGTGAATATTGAATCAACAGTACAGTCGATTCAGCGTGCTATCGAAGAAGCCGAATTAATGGCTGGCTGCCAGATACAATCAGTTTATGCGGGCATCGCTGGTAGTCATATTCGTAGTCTCAACTCGCATGGCATCGTCGCTATTCGTGAGCGCGAAGTTTCTACCGGTGACTTAGATAGAGTGATTGACGCGGCACGCGCTGTTGCGATTCCGGCGGATCAGCGAATTCTGCATATCCTCCCGCAAGAATTCATTATCGACGAGCAGGAAGGCATACGCGAACCAATTGGTATGTCCGGTGTACGCCTGGAAGCAAAAGTTCATCTCGTCACTGGTGCCGTGGGCGCAGCTCAAAATATCATCAAATGCGTCAGACGTTGTGGTCTGGAAGTAGATGATATTATTCTGGAGCAATTGGCATCCAGCTATGCAGTACTCACCGACGATGAAAAGGAACTTGGTGTCTGTCTGGTTGATATTGGCGGTGGCACCACGGATATCGCTGTGTTCACTGATGGCGCGATACGTCATACCGCGGTGATTCCGATTGCTGGAGACCAAGTCACCAATGATATAGCGGTTGCACTGCGTACACCGACGCAGCACGCCAATGAGATCAAAATCAAGTATGCCTGTGCACTTCGTCAATTGGCCAATCCTGAAGAGTCCATCGAAGTGCCCAGTGTAGGCGATCGTCCACCACGAAGGTTATCTCGCCAGACATTGGCCGAAGTAGTTGAGCCACGTTATGAGGAGTTGCTTTCACTGGTGCAGGCAGAGCTGCGTAAGAGTGGATTTGAAGAAATGATTGCCGCTGGTGTGGTCTTGACGGGCGGCAGTTCAAAGATGGAAGGTGCTGTTGATCTGGCTGAAGAAATATTTCATGTCCCGGTCAGACTGGGCCTTCCACAATATGTTTCTGGATTGTCTGATGTTGTCCGCAATCCGATTCATGCGACGGGAGTTGGGTTGCTGTTGTTTGGATATCAGCACCGTGACTCAGGAACTAGCCACCTCATTATGGAAGGTGGCGTAAAGGGATTACTGGCTCGAATGAAGAGCTGGTTTCAGGGAAACTTTTAAATGAAATACATAGCGGAAAAAACACAGACGTTTCAAACAACCATACATAAAGCAGAGGAGAAAAATCATGTTTGAACTTATGGACTCTGTAGCACAAGACGCCATCATTAAGGTCATCGGTGTTGGCGGTGGTGGAGGTAATGCCGTTCAGCATATGGTATCTAGCGGAATCAGTGGATGCGATTTTATTTGCGCCAACACTGACGCTCAGGCGTTGAGCAAGATAACAGATGCGAAATCGTTGCAGATCGGCTGCAATATCACCAAAGGCCTGGGTGCTGGTGCAACGCCAGATATCGGTCAGCAGGCCGCGCTGGAAGACAGGGAGCTTATCCAAGAGGCAGTCGAGCACAGTGATATGTTGTTTATCACTGCAGGGATGGGTGGAGGCACCGGTACGGGTGCTGCGCCCGTTGTGGCTCAGTTGGCACGTGAAATGGGTATCCTTGTAGTCGGTGTGGTGACCAAGCCGTTTGCGTTCGAAGGTGCTACCCGAATGAAAATTGCGATGCAGGGTATCAAGGAAATGACCCAGCATGTGGATTCGCTGATCACGATTCCGAATGACAAACTACTGGATGTCTATGGGCGTGATTTTGATTTAATGAATGCGTTCAAGGGGGCAAATGATGTACTTTGTGGCGCGGTACAGGGTATCACCGAGCTGATTACCAATCCGGGCGTTATTAACGTAGACTTTGCGGATGTCCGAACCGTGATGTCGCAAATGGGCATGGGTATGATGGGCTCGGGCCGTTCGGCCGGTGACAATCGTGCAACTGAAGCGGCACAGGCAGCCGTCGCCAGTCCGCTGTTGGAGGACGTCAATCTCTCCGGGGCGAGAGGAATACTGGTTAACGTCACGGGGGCCAATATGACGCTAGGCGAATTCCAAGATATCGGTGATGTCATCAGTTCTTTTGCGTCGGAGGATGCTACTGTCGTCATGGGAACGGCGATCGACGAAATGCTGGATGACCAGATTAGGGTTACGGTAGTAGCTACCGGTCTAGGTGTACCCCATGCACCACAGGTTGCGCCTCAGGCGAAACCTAAAGTCGTTAAACCCGATGGCGAGCTGGACTTGGCGAAACTCGACAAGCCAACCGTGATACGGCGTCAGGAGCGTCAACCGGCACCTGATGAATACGACGAAGAGTTGCTCGATATACCCGCGTTTTTACGCAGACAGGCGGATTAATAGCGTATCAACTGCGTTGGGTGTGTTTTGCTGAGCTGAATTGCGACAAATGTGCGCTAAGGTTTTATAAATAAAGTAAAAAAAAATTAACAAATAATAATTTCAATTTGAGCGTAATATGTGTGAGAATGAGGCGTTTTATCATTATTGTGGCAAGTTGGCACACCTCCACGGCGGGGTAAAGGAGCTTTGATCAAACAAAGAACACTGAAGAATGTGATTCGGGCGACCGGGGTGGGCCTGCATTCTGGTGAAAAGGTTTATATGACATTGCGACCTGCGCCGCCGGATACCGGAGTCATCTTTCGCCGGGTGGATCTCAGCGTGCCTGTCGAAATCAAGGCGACCGCTGAAAATGTCGGCCCAACGACCTTGTCGACCACGCTGGAGTGTGATGGTGTCCAGGTATCCACCGTCGAGCATTTGCTGTCTGCGATGGCGGGTCTGGGTATCGATAATGCCTACGTTGACCTTAGTGCTGCGGAAGTCCCGATTATGGACGGCAGCTCAGGTCCGTTTGTATTCCTGATCCAGTCCGCAGGTATTGCTGAACAAGAGGCGCCTAAACGCTTTATACGCATCAAGAAATCCATCGTCGTCGAGGATAAGGACAAATGGGCCCGTTTTGACCCGTTTGATGGTTTCAAGGTCAGTTTCACAATTGATTTCAATCACCCCGTGTTCAAGGGTAGGCCACGTAAAGCAGAAATCGATTTCTCCACGACATCCTTTGTGAAAGAGGTTAGTCGTGCAAGGACCTTTGGTTTCATGAGTGATATCGAACAGCTGCGTTCACAGAATCTGGCCCTGGGAGGTAGTATCGACAACGCCGTTGTAGTCGATGAATACCGTGTGCTCAATGAAGATGGACTTCGCTACAACGATGAATTTGTTAAGCACAAGATCTTGGACGCGATTGGCGACCTTTATCTGCTCGGGCACAGTTCCATTGGCGCTTTTTCTGGTTATCGCTCGGGACACGCGCTCAATAACAAATTGCTCAAAGCGTTGTGTGCAGATCTTTCCGCGTGGGAAGAGGTGACTTTCGAGGATGAGGAGGCCGCTTCACCGATTTCCTACACTCAGCCATTGCAGGCGACGTGACACCTAGCCCGCATTTCTCACCAGGCGCCGCCTGGTGAGAAATGCGGGCTAGGCTGGTTTTTTTGGGATCGTGTGGCTTGCCAATTTGTGCAGTGCCTGCCGCAACGCCTCATCGTCGATACTGGCAGCAGCTTGGTGTATCAACTCGCTTGATCGTGGGCTGATCCGTTTTGGCTGCGGTTTTCTCGATTTTACCCGTTTGACACCTAGGGTCTGGGATGGTCGACTGAAAACCCGAACATGCAGCAGGTTTTTTCTGCCGTCCTGGCGTAATACCGTTAAAATCTTTGGCCCCAGTTGGCGCAGTCGGGTCGTCCAAACCGGTGAGTCGGTCATGATCACAGCGGTTCTGTCCTTAATGTTCGCAACATGGTAATGGCCGTCGCAATCCGGGGGCAGCTGAGCGTGCAGCAATGATGTCAGGCGTCCCAACTCCTTGACACGCTTGATGAGTCTCTTGTCCAGCCTGGAATTAAAAGTATCCAAATCTAAACCAAATTTCGACGATTGGTCTATGCTTGTAAGTGCTGAACACGGAAAAAATCATTATGAATATCATCTTTCTCGGCAAATTCAGGGGTAAACCGGTACGTTACCAGATTGGCCACAGCTGGCAGAAACTGGTGTGCCTGAGCGGTATTTTATCAGTTTTGGCCGCAGTCGCGGGCACCGGTTTCTGGTGGGGATTTACGACCAAGGAAATTCTACAACTAGTTGATTTAGAACAGAAAATAGCTGTTGAAAAGGTGTTGATTGCAGAGACTCGGATGAACGCTCAATCCGACCTTGATGCCTTGGCCGCCCATATTGGCCAGATGCAGGCCAATGTCACCCGGCTAAACGCATTAGGCCAACGGCTGGTAACCATTGCCAAGCTCGATTCGGATGAATTCGATTTTGAAAGCAAGCCAGCTTATGGTGGCCCCAGCGAGCCGGAGAACACGGCATCGATCGATATCAATACCGTGCTCAGCGATCTGAACGAACAACTACTGAGTCGTCAGCAGCAGCTGTCATTGTTGGAAGATGTGATTATGCGCAGTGAGCTGATGAGAGAAGCGCGTCCGACCGGACGACCGATTTCAAAAGGCTGGATATCGTCGTACTATGGCAAGCGCACAGATCCGTTTTCGGGCAAGCTCGAGATGCACAAGGGTATGGATTTTGCCGGTAAAAAAGGCAGCGATGTCATCGCAGTCGCCAGTGGTGTCGTTACCTGGTCCGGAGCGCGTTATGGCTACGGCAATCTGGTCGAAATCAACCATGGTAATGGCTACGTAACCCGATATGGGCATAATGAAGAAATTCTGGTCAAGGCGGGCGATAGTGTGGTTCGTGGCCAGACTATTTCGAAAATGGGCTCAACCGGCCGCTCAACCGGGCCGCACGTCCACTATGAAGTACTGCTAAAGGATCGCCAGGTCGATCCCATTCGATTCGTTCAAAGCAAAGCCTCCTAGGGTGGCAAATACGGGCTAAATGACTCCCTGAATCTGCGAGCGATCGCCTAACCTGCCCCTGAAATCCGAATTTTTAATGCAGCATCCAGGCTGACTAACCGTTTTTGAATCACAGTGACCGGGCGATCAATCTCGGGCATAATATACCCCTTTGTATTTCAAGCCGAAGTATTCCTAATCCGCCCTACATTTGCAAACCAGAAACATGATCTCGAATCTCGCAAGCAAGCTATTTGGCAGCCGTAATGAAAGAATTATCAAAAGGCAGCGTAAGACCGTCGTTGCAATCAATCAGTTGGAACCAGAATTCGAGGCATTGACTGATCAGCAACTGGCGGCCAAGACCCTGGAGTATCGCCAACGTCATGAGGATGGTGAAAGTCTGGATCGTTTACTGCCGGAAGCCTTCGCTACGGTACGCGAGGCCGGCAAGCGCGTCCTCAATATGCGTCATTTCGACGTGCAATTAATCGGCGGTATAGTACTGCACAGCGGTAAGATCGCTGAAATGCGTACCGGTGAGGGCAAGACGTTGGCTGCGACCTTGGCGGCCTATCTCAATGCGATACCGGGTAACGGCGTGCACGTCATTACTGTCAATGACTACCTGGCCAGCCGTGATGCACAATGGATGGGCCGTTTGTACAATTTTCTTGGTCTGACGACAGGCGTAAGCCTGAATGGCATGGACCATACGAGTAAAAAACAGGCGTACGCTGCCGACATCACCTATGGTACTAATAACGAATACGGTTTTGATTACCTGCGGGATAACATGGCCTTTACGGCTGAAGAGAAGGTACAGCGTCAGTTAAATTTCGCCATCGTCGACGAAGTTGACTCGATTCTGATCGATGAGGCACGAACGCCGTTGATTATTTCCGGTGCTGTTGATGAAAGCAGCGATCTGCACCTGCGTTTCAAGGATATAGTCAAGCAACTCGAACGCGGAGAAATGAAGGCTAAAGACGAGCCTGAAGAGGGTGACTATTCGGTTGATGAAAAGAACCGTACGGTTCACATTACCGAGCAGGGTCACCAGCGTGTCGAGCAGATCCTGACCGATGAGCAGATTCTACCAGCCAACGAAAACCTGTACAGCGCAAAGAACATCAACCTGCTGCATTATCTGAACGCGGCGTTACGCGCCGATGCTTTGTTTGATCGTGATGTGCACTACATCGTCAAAGATAATCAGGTCATCATTGTCGATGAATTTACCGGTCGCACCATGCCGGGTCGACGCTGGTCAGAGGGGCTGCATCAGGCCGTCGAAGCAAAAGAAGGTGTGCCGATACAAAAAGAAAACCAGACGCTGGCATCGATTACCTTCCAGAATTATTTCAGGATATACGACAAGCTCTCAGGTATGACCGGAACGGCTGATACGGAAGCGCCCGAGCTGATGCAAATCTACAATCTGGAAGTTGTCATTATTCCGACCAATATGGAAATGATTCGTGTTGACAATACTGATCAGGTGTTTTTAACAAAAGACGAGAAGTACGAGGCGATCACTACCGATATCAAAGACTGCATCGCTCGCAATCAACCGGTTCTCGTTGGCACCGCCTCGATTGAAGTATCCGAGGTCTTATCCAAGATGTTGGATAAGGAAAAAATCAAGCACAATACGTTGAACGCTAAACAACACAAGAATGAAGCGCACATCATCGAGCAGGCAGGTCAGCCGGGTTCAGTGACAATTGCAACCAACATGGCCGGTCGCGGTACCGATATTGTGCTCGGCGGTAATCTCGAAGCCGAACTCAACAGCACGCCAGATACGTCCGCCGAACAACAGCATAAAATCACTGAAGCCTGGCATGAACGTCATCGTCAGGTACTGGAAGCCGGTGGTCTGCACGTGGTTGGCAGTGAACGGCACGAATCACGGCGCGTCGACAATCAATTGCGAGGTCGTTCAGGGCGACAGGGTGATCCGGGTTCCAGCCGGTTTTATCTCTCGTTGCAGGATGACCTGATGCGTATTTTTGCGTCAGACAAAGTCGGCGGACTGATGAAGAAACTTGGTATGCAGGCCGGCGAGGCGATTGAACACCCCTGGGTTACGCGCGCGATAGAAAATGCCCAGAGAAAGGTCGAGGGCCACAACTTCGATATCCGCAAACAATTGCTCGAATACGATGATGTAGCCAATGATCAGCGCAAAGTCATTTACTCACAGCGCAATGAGATGATGTCATCTGATGATTTGTCGGATATCGTGCGCAATATCCGAGAAGATGTGGTTAATGATATCGTGTCGGAGTATATCCCGCACGGCAGTCTTGATGAACAATGGGACCTGGATGGCCTGCAGGAGGCCATCAACACTGAGTTTGGCCAGGATATGCCGGTCAAGAAGTGGATGGACGAGGATGCCGATCTGAATGAACAAGGCTTACGTCAGAAGATACTAGGTACTTTGCTCGAGGATTATACTGCAAAGGAACAGATCGTTGGTGCGGAAGGCATGCGCCAGTACGAAAAATATATCCTGTTGCAGGTGCTGGATAAATTATGGAAAGAACACTTGGCAGCAATGGATTATCTGCGACAGAGCATAGGCTTACGTGGTTACGCGCAGAAGAATCCAAAGCAGGAGTACAAACGCGAATCGTTCAATATGTTCACCGAGCTGTTGGATCGTATCAAGCATGAAGCTGTGACCATTCTTTCGAAGGTGCAGATACGCGCTCGGGAAGAGGTTGACGATCTAGAGCAGCAAGGTCACCAACAACCGCAGAATGTGAGTTACCAGCATAAGCAGGCTGACGCTATGCATGAGAGTGCAGAGACTGGAAGGTCGAATGCGGATGAATCGGCTGCCGCAGCGCCGCAGCAGCCTTATGTGCGTGGTGAACGTAAACTCGGACGTAACGAACCTTGCTGGTGTGGCTCGGGCAAAAAATTCAAACACTGTCATGGTAAGCTGGCTTAATGTCTGTCGGTTTGTCGCCGCCCGAATATCTATTAATCGTCAAAGGTGTTCGACTGGCAACAGTTGCTGCTGGTATCAAATCCAATCAACAGTCCGATTTGGTACTGCTGACATTTGATGCGGATACCCACTGTGCTGGCGTTTTTACGCGTAACGCGTTTTCTGCGGCACCGGTGATCGTGGCAAAAAATCATCTTGCGCAGACCTCACCCAGAGCGTTACTGATCAATTCGGGCAATGCTAATGCAGGCACTGGCGCACACGGGTTGCGCAATGCGCAACAGTGCTGCGCGCTGGTCGCTGATGCCATTGACTGTGCGGAGAACGAAGTCTTGCCCTTTTCGACTGGTGTCATCGGTGAGGATCTACCCATGGGTAAAGTCGAAGCGGCGATCGAGCGGCTTCTGCACGAGCTTGCGGCGGATGCTTGGTTGCAGGCAGCTAACGGCATCATGACAACCGATACCATCGCAAAAGCATTTTCACGCGGACTGCAGCTCGATGGTACTGACGTGACGATAACCGGCATTGCAAAAGGTTCGGGTATGATTCGCCCCGATATGGCGACAATGTTGGCATTTGTGACGACCGATGCTGCCGTCGACAGCGCCTGGTTGCAACACTGCCTCGAATCCGCCGTCGACATTTCGTTCAATTGCATCACGGTCGACGGCGATACTTCAACCAATGATGCTTGCATCCTCGCTGCTACTGGCGCCTCTGGTTGTCGTCCACTGGATGGCAATGGTGCCGATAGCGAGGCATTCCAACAAGCAATCAATCAAGTACTTATCCAGTTGGCACAAATGATTGTCCGTGATGGCGAAGGCGCTACCAAGTTTGTCACGGTGACTGTGCAGTCTGCCGCGACGCCTGCTGAAGCAAAACAAGTTGCGTATACGATTGCGCATTCACCGCTGGTAAAAACGGCTGTTTTTGCCGGTGATCCCAATTGGGGCAGAATTCTCGCAGCGATTGGACGTGCCGGGATTGACGATCTGGATATTGACCAGGTACGTGTGTATCTGGATGAGGTGTGTATTGTCAGCCATGGTGGGCGTGATCCGACATACACCGAGGCCAGGGGACAGCAAGTGATGGAGCAGGATGAAATTACCATTCGTGTGATGCTGAACCGGGGTGCTGAGCAGGCAAAAATATGGACTTCGGACCTGTCCTACGAATACGTAAAAATCAATGCGGAATATCGTACCTAGCCCGGATTTGTGAGAAGCACATTCATCCATGTTGCCGCCGCTGCGATTATCAACGACTGTGGCCAAGTGCTGGTTAGTCAGCGAAAGCAGGGCACTCATCTGGGCGGTTATTGGGAGTTTCCCGGGGGTAAGCTTGAGCCTGGAGAAACCCTGGAGGCAGCGTTATCGCGTGAACTCAAAGAAGAGCTGGATATTGTGCCGCTATCAAGTCGGCCGATGATCCGAACCCGGCATGACTACCCAGATAAATCCGTCTTGCTCGATGTCTGGCGGGTCGAGTCTTACTCGGGCCAAGCCGTGGGTGTTGAAGGTCAGACGATAGCCTGGCGTTACACCGATGAACTCGATCCACAGGACTTTCCCGCGGCAGACGTTCCAATTATCAATGCCTTGCTATTGCCAGACCGCTATTTGATCACAGGCGATTTTTCTAGCACGGTTGATTTTGACCGGCACTTGTCGGCTGCCTTGGAGGGCGGCATTGAGTTGGTACAACTGCGCCTGACCCAGGAGTGGACAACAAACCAAACACGGGCTGCTGTGCACGTGATTGTGGATCGGTGCACAGCTTTGTGTCAACGCTACGGTGCCCGGCTTCTGCTGAACCTGCCAGAGCAGTTTAGCTCGTTGATATCAGAGGGTATCCATCTGAACAGCCAGCAGCTGCAGAAAACTAAACGTAGACCCCCCCATGCACTTGTTTCAGCCTCGTGCCATAACAGCGTGCAGCTCGAGCAAGCTCAGGCGATTGATGCCGATTTTGCGGTTCTTTCTCCGGTGCAGCGCACGCGTAGCCATCCCGATGCGGTGCCGCTCGGTTGGCCGGCGTTCAAGGAGCTTGTCGATGATTGCGATATACCTGTATACGCACTCGGCGGGATGAGGCTCGAGGATATGCACCAAGCCTGGTACGCGGGTGCGCAGGGGATCGCGGCGATCGGTGCGTTCTGGGATGACATTGGCTGAATCGTTCGAAACGCGAATCCTGCACCTGTTCCGGCGAAAGGCTTTTGTTTAACCGCAGAGACGCGGAGGCGCAGAGTTATTAACATTAGAGCTCGTTCGATAAATATTTATTGAGACTCAAATTAGCTGTAGGAGCGACTTTAGTCGCGAATATCTGCAGTTCGCGACTAAAGTCGCTCCTTATAACTAATAATCCTCTGCGCCTCCGCGTCTCTGCGGTAAATAGATCTATTTCAGCCTGGGCTGCTTCTCCTTTGCGGTCGTTACCTGACTCGGGAGACTGCTAAACAGAGCATATCCTCAGCC
>JABDQW010000156.1 GCA_013042055.1 Gammaproteobacteria bacterium
CAATATTCCAATCAATAGGCGTTCCTAGCAGTGCTCCAGGCAATCTCAAACCCTCAACAGTTTATAGTATTTATACAACCTTGGAATAATGGCACGCGATAGGATCCATTTCAAGAAAAATCAAAAATCTAATCAGCATATTCGCTCTAACTTTCTGATCTAACATCACTATTGAGTGATATCATCGTGCGAGCAATAGATTCCGTCTCAAAATCATCGATGCGAAAATCGATGAGAGTTGTGATCGCACCCCATATGGTTCTAACTTGGTGTTTTTAGTGGATAAATCCTGAATGCAGCATTATAACTCATTGAAAACTCATAAAAAAGGTAGGTTAACCCCTTGAATCACCGCCCCAGGAAAAGGTTTGGCCAGAATTTTCTCGTCGATGCCAATATCATCGACAAAATCATCACCAGTATTGACCCCGCACCGAATGACCACGTCATCGAAGTCGGTCCTGGACTCGGCGCGCTAACCCAGCCCCTTTTGGGCCGGGTTAACCGGCTCGATGTGATCGAGCTGGACCGCGACGTTATTCCAAAACTCCACAAACTGGCAGATCAAGAAGCACTGCGCATACACAACATCGATGTTCTTGCTTTCGATTTCACAACGTTCGGGCAATCAAATTTTGACGGTCAGAAACTCCGTATCATCGGCAATTTGCCGTACAACATTTCGACAGCAATTTTGTTTCATCTGATACAGCACAGAGACGTCGTGCAAGATATGTATTTCATGCTGCAAAAGGAAGTTGTCGAGCGCATTGCCGCCGCTGTCGGATCACACGACTACGGCAGGTTGTCGGTGATGATGCAACTGCATTTCAGAATTATTCCATTGTTTACCGTGGCCGCTGATTGCTTCAGGCCGGCACCGAAAGTGGAATCGGCGCTTGTTCAGTTGATACCGCATCCAAGCCTGCCGATCGTTTCTGAGCAGTACGACGCGTTTTCAGCACTGATCAGGCAAGCTTTTTCTCATCGACGCAAGACGTTAAAAAACACGCTGAAAGGCCTGTGCGATTCATCACAAATTAATGCCGCAGGCATTGATCCCGGCAAAAGACCGCAGGAATTGGATATCCATGACTACGTCAAACTTCTGAGCCAGTTAGAAAAAGCCGAGACAGCGCCTCATGATGTTTAGAGAAACTCTGCTTTTTCAGAGCTTCCCTACAGTACATGGTTGTGCCGCCATCCTGAATCACATATGTGTCTGAAAATGAAAAAAATAAAAATCGATTTTTTGTATTTCGTGCTCTGATTGTAACTGGCTGGAATTATTCAGCGCTTCCGTAATCTATTTCTATCTACCGGGTGATATACTTTCAAATTGTTGGAGGGAATGCGCTATGTCTGATAAAACCTACACCATAAGCGTTGATGTGCAACCCGCCTACATCGCTGAACAATCCGATCCGATGAATAACCAGTATGTATTCTCCTATACGGTTACGATCAAGAATACCGGTAATGTACCCGCTAAGTTACTCACCCGTCACTGGATTATTACCGACGGCGATGGCGAAACGCAGGAAGTCAAAGGCGACGGCGTCGTTGGAGAAAATCCGCATTTGAAACCCGGTGAAGATTTCCGCTATACCTCGGGCACGATGATGAAAACGCCCATTGGTACCATGCACGGTAGTTATCAGATGATTGCGGATGATGGCGTCAGTTTCGATGCTGAGATTCCCTCATTCAGCCTGAATGTACCCAAAATGCTTCATTGATCAGGTTATTATTGGTCCGGTTGGTTTATGGCTCTTAAACATAGCTACAGCCTGCTGGCGCCGCTATATGACGTGGCTGTCAAAGGACCACTGGGTCTGGCCCGTCGACGAAGCCTGTCGCGTCTGCAAAATGTAGAAGGCAAGGCGGTATTGATCAATGGCATCGGCACCGGTCTGGACCTCGACTACCTGCCTACAGGTGCCCAATACACGGGCTCGGATATCACGCCATCGATGTTGAACCGAGATTCCGCAGTTGAACATAGAATGAGCGCTGTTCCTCAAGCCCGGCGAAATGGCTCCGGTCCGACGTGGTTTGAATACGCTGCTGCGTCATATTGCGACTCGCACAGATGTCGTATTCGAAGAGGTGCTGTCTGGCAGTCAGGACCTTCATGTTCTCAATGATGATCCCGCGCTTGCCGGTGGCTGGTTCAGACTGATAGAGTTGGTCAAACAAATCTGACTGCCAATACGGGGGCCCACGTGGCGATTTATGCCATTGGTGACATTCAGGGATGTTATGACGAACTGTTACAGCTCCTGAACAAAATCAACTTCAACGAAGACAGAGATCGTTTATGGTTCACTGGTGACCTGGTGAATCGTGGGCCCAAGTCATTGCAAACGCTGCGAAAGTTACGGTCATTGGGCGCAAACGCGATCACGGTGCTGGGCAATCACGACCTTCATTTACTCGCAACCGCATTTCACCATGGCAAGCCAGGCAAAAAAGATACGCTGGACGAAATTCTAAGTGCCAGCGATAGGAATGCATTGCTGGATTGGCTGCGTTCCAGACCACTGATACATGTCGACGATGATCTGCAGCTAACAATGGTACATGCCGGACTGCATCCCCAGTGGTCGATCGATCAAGCCCAACGATTGGCAGCTGAAGTCGAATCCGTTCTTCGCAGCGACAAACACACCCAGTTCTACAGGCACATGTATGGAGATAAACCGAATTCCTGGTCAGAAGACTTAAGGAGCTGGCCTCGATTGCGCTTTATTACCAATATTTTCACGCGCTTACGCTATTGCAAAGCGGATGGAAAAACCAATATGGCCGAGAAAAATGCACCCGGAACACAAAAAGCCGGCCTGCACCCCTGGTTTGAGATTGAACATCGTCGCAGCAGGAAAGACCCGATTATATTTGGCCACTGGTCAACATTGGCGTTGGTAGACGATATGTCATTCAACAATGTTTACCCGCTGGATACTGGCTGCCTCTGGGGAGGCAGACTCACCGCACTGCGTATCGATGAAAGACCCTATAACCGAATCAGTGTCCCTTGCCCCGAATCACAGAAACCGATATTACCGGCCAAACACGAGCCCGGCGGCACATTCGGGTAAGATCACAATTAAAAAAAGGCAAGCAATGGAGCCTATTGCTTGCCTTTAAAAAATGAATCTGAGGATAAATGATTCAATAAGTGTGACTGGTCATTTCACCGATGGTTCAATCAATCGGGTATTTTTTTCGCTGATAGGTAACGAAATGCAAGTCGCTGTGATTTTCTTGATCGGCCGCATGCCGTTCAGTCGATATGATGTCCCATTGATCGGTGTCGATCTCGGGAAACCAGGCATCACCCTGGTAGCTGTCTTCTACATAAGTGATGTAGAGCCGATCGGCGCTGGGCAACGCCAGTTCGTAGATCGCACTACCACCGATGATCATCGCTTCTTCTGTACTGGCGACATGCTCTAGCGCTTGCTGAAGGGAATTTGTAACGAAAACACCCTCGGCCTGGAAAGTCGCAGTTCGGGTCAATACAATATTCTCACGCCCCGGCAGCGGCCGGCCGATCGATTCATAGGTCTTCCGCCCCATGATAATGGGCTTTCCCATGGTCAGTTTCTTAAAATGAATAAGATCGGCCGGCAACTGCCAGGGAAGCTGATTGTTA
>JABDQW010000161.1 GCA_013042055.1 Gammaproteobacteria bacterium
CGGCTATCGATATAACGCTGAAAGTTCGGCTGCTCCAGGTACGCAGCCGTTGTCACATAATCCATCACGGACTGAACATGGAACGCTTTTAGATAGCCATCAGAACGAAACACTTCGTCGCCCTTGTCATTGAAGTAAAGCAAACTGGGGGCGTAGTTGATATTGAGCTTCTTCGCCCAATCATAGACTTTCTGTTGGCTGCCATCCGGCGTCACAATCTTTTGTTCGGACCATAAATCAACAACCGCAACATTCATGCGCTCGAGCAGTTCTTTTGTCTGCTTGCGTTGCAAGATATCGAGATGCAGCTCATCACAGGTCGCGCACTGTTTCTGGCCGAAAATCACCAACAGATATTTTCCCGGTTCGAGGGCGGCACGCAGATTACTGATGGATTTTATATTGCTGACTGCGGTGTGCAGTTTTCCAGAAGCCGGCTGTGGATCCACCTTTGCCAGATAGTCCTGGAAGCTGACCGCGCTTTCCTGCTTGCGCCCAACGTAGTCGAGTACGACGTCAAATTTTTCCGGCGGGTAGTAGCCGTTGGCGCGGTAGACCGCTTTGTTGTTCTCATTGAAAAAAATCAAGGTCGGTGTGTACTGTACCTTGAGCGCCGCCGCAAATTCTTTTTCTGTCATGACTTTGTCACCGACAGTGACCTCGCGGTCTCCCCAGATATTCAGCGTGACTACCTCGAAGTACTGACGGGTCTTGTCGCTGATTTGACGTTGGCCAAAGTTATCTTCGAGCAACTTTTTACAGTAGGGACAGCCGTCTTGAAAGAAGTAGACCATAACGCGTTTATCTTCATCGGCAGCTTCCGCAATATCCTCAAATAAATCCAGGAACGATACTTTGAACCACTCGGGCTGTTCTTCGTAACCAGGATTGACCAGCGCGGGAGTCAGTTCGGTTTCACCCGCTGCCTGTACTCGCATTGATATCAGCATCAGCGCGCACAACATTAACACAGCAACTGGTTTCGATTTCATACTCACCTCTAACGGATGACTTACTAAATTTAAAAAGGATTGGGCATATGCATCCAACGTAGGGTGCGCCGTGCGCACCGCATGCCCGCACTAACATGCCTGATTCCAGCTCACTGGTGCGCGCAGCGCACCCTACATTACTTCGTCAACGTATATGAGCAGCTTCAACCGCGCGACTGCTCGCGATAACGCAGTTTTGCTGTAAGGTCATGTCAATTGTTGGCTATCCGACTTTGACCCTAATCAAATCACCGGGTTCGCTTTTTTACCGGACTGCGTTTCTTTCTAGGCGCTCTTTTCCCATGCCGCTGATCACGGTCGGGCCTTGCCGATTTGCCCATTGCAGGTTGTGATTTGACATCGATCTCGAGACCAACAGACTCAGCCAGTTGCCTGATCTCGTCGGCGTCCAGTTCTTTTATTCGCCCTTTCCTCAGACGTTTGGGCAAAATTATCAAGCCGTAGCGAACCCGGATCAGACGGCTGACGCGAATACCAACCGCTTCCCACAGGCGCCTGACTTCACGCTTGCGCCCTTCCCTGATGACAACGTAGTACCATTTGTTATAGCCTGTGCCCCCGCCATCCTGGATTTCATCGAAATGGGCGGGGCCATCGTCGAGCATCACTTCTGTGGTCAATTGTCTGAGTATATCCCGCCTCACGTCACCATTGACCCGCACCGCGTATTCGCGCTCTATTTGTTGGGACGGGTGCATTACCCGATTGGCGAGTTCACCATTTGTCGTGAACAGCAATAGCCCGCTGGTATTGATATCGAGACGACCGATACTGACCCAACGTGCCCGTCCCGCTTTGGGCAGATGATCGAATACCGTGGGACGCCCTTCGGGATCATCGCGCGTACACACTTCACCGACAGGTTTGTGGTACATGATCACCCGGGTTTGTGCTCGTTGTTTCCGCACCACGATCCGCTTGCCGTCGACATGCATCCAATCACCGGGATTGACTCTATCGCCTAGTGCACAGGTTTTACCATTGATTTTGATTCGACCCTGTTCGATCCAACGCTCGATTTCGCGGCGCGAACCAAATCCCATGGCCGACAACACTTTCTGGATGCGCTCACCTGGCATCAGTCATTCAACGGACAAGTAGGCGCGTCAGCTAGCGCACTGCTGACTGCGGTTCTGGTTCAGCCAGCTCTTCTTCAAAGTCTTCGGCATCGGCCGTCTCCGCGAGCGCCTCTTCATCTTGATCTGTCTGCCCAGACTCTGACTCGCTATCATTGACCTCAGCATCAGCGCTCGTTCGTACGGATTCTGTATCGGCATTTTCATCGCCTTGCTCCACGTGCACTTCGGTTTCTGTCTCGGCTTGTTGACCATCTGCCGCATCGGCCAGTTGCGATGCCTCTGATTCCGTTTGGCTGTCATCAGCAATGCCCTCTGCTGGTGGTGTTGCGCCATCTTGCAGATGATCTTCTTGTGCTGTGGTGTTGTCGATCTCGAGATCGAGTTCCTGGTGTACTTGATCCAGATCTTTGAGTTCTGCCAAGGTTGGCAGCTCATCCAGGGATTTCAGATTGAAATAATCCAAAAACTCTTTCGAGGTACCATACAACGCGGGTTTACCAGGTACATCTTTATGGCCGAGCACCTTGATCCATTCGCGCTCCTGCAAAGTTTTGATGATATTTGAACTGACACTGACACCGCGTATTTCCTCAATTTCGCCCCGAGTAATCGGCTGTCGGTAGGCGATCAAGGCCAAGGTTTCGAGCAGGGCTCTGGTATAACGCATCGGCTTGTCTTCCCACAGACGCCCGACCCATTGTGCATAATCCTGACCAACCTGGATACGAAATCCAGTCGCGACTTCCTTGAGCTCAAAGCCGCGTTGTCGATACTCCTCCCCGAGTTCCTGTAATGCTTGCCGAATTTCATTGCGTGACGGTATATCGACATCGCCGGCAAACAGGGCCTCTATTTGGTTAACCTTGAGTGGCTTTTCTGCAGACATCAAGATGGCTTCGATTATATTTTTTAGTTGTTGTTGTTCCATAATCAATCCTCATATTGCAATCAACCCTCTTCGGGCACATCGGCCTGACTCCCCCCGGCGGCCTTGATATGTATCGGCGAGAATGGCTCCGATTGCACCATATCAATTAGTTGCTCTTTTACCAGTTCCAGAATGGCCAGCAGGGTTACGACAACACCGCGTCGCCCTTCTTCGATAGTAAACAGGGTTCGGTAGTCAGTGAAACCGGTCACCGAGATCCTGGCGAGGACCTTGCTCATGCGTTCGCGCACAGACAGGGCCTCACGCTGTATCTGGTGATGGCTGTACATCTCCGCGCGCGACATGGCATCCTTGAACGCCATCAACAGCTCTCGCAACTCGATCTCCGGCAGTGGACGATCCTGGTGGATTTCCGGGATTTCCGCTGACGGTGTGAAGGTATCGCGATGCATGCGCGGGAGTCCGTCGATATCCTCTGCGGCTTGTTTGAAGCGCTCGTATTCTTGCAAACGGCGGACCAGTTCAGCTCGCGGATCCTCCTCATCTTCTTCCTCGGTCGGGCGAGGCAGCAGCATGCGTGATTTGATCTCGGCGAGCATAGCTGCCATCACCAGGTATTCAGCCGCGATCTCAATGCGCATGGTCTGCATCATTTCGATGTACTGCACATACTGCAGGGTAATTTCCCTGATCGGGATATCGAGAATATTGAGGTTCTGCCTTTTGATCAGGTAAAGCAGCAGGTCGAGCGGGCCCTCGAAAGCCTCCAAGATAACTTCGAGAGCGTCAGGCGGAATATACAGATCCTTGGGAATGACCGTCAGCGGCTCACCCGCAACCAGTGCAAATGGCATTTCGTCCTGGTGCGGCAGGTCTGGCTGTTGTTCTTCCTGATCTGTCATTTGAGATAAGCTATACCCATGGCTTTGCGTACATCGTCAAGTGTATCACGCGCTACCTCGCGAGCAGCTTCGTTGCCTTCATCAATAATGGAACGCACTGTCGCGAGATCGTTTTCGTACTCTTTGGCTCGTTCCCGTATCGGTTTCAGCTCGTTGAGCACGCTGTCGATAATCGGTTGCTTGCATTCTACACAGCCGATGCCGGCATTACGACAACCCATCTTGACCCAGTCCTTGGTGTGGTTATCGGAATAAACCCGGTGAAACTGCCACACCGGACATTTTTTGGGCTCACCCGGATCTTTACGTCTGACCCGCGCTGGATCCGTCGGCATCGTTCTGAGCTTGTGGACGATATCGTCTGGATCGTCACGCAGGGCAATCGTGTTGCCATAGGACTTGGACATTTTCTGCCCATCCAACCCCGGCATCTTCGACGCCGGCGTCAGCAGTGATTGCGGTTCCGGCAGAATGATCTTGCCTTGACCCTCGAGATAGCCATAAAGGCGTTCCCTGTCGCCTATCGAGATATTTCGCTGCGAGTCCAGCAACGCATGGGCAACACTGAGCGATTCTTGATCACCCTTTTCCTGAAATTTCTTACGTAACTCCTTGAACATCCTGGCATTCTTCTTACCCATTTTGGAGCATGCCTTGAGTGCCTTTTCTTTGAAACGGGTTTCACGCCCGTACAAGTGATTGAACCGCCGAGCGACTTCGCGGGTGAGCTCGACGTGAGCTACCTGGTCCTCGCCGACGGGTACCAGGCCGGCCTTATAGATCAGGATGTCCGCACTTTGCAGCAACGGATAACCGAGGAAACCGTAGGTGGCGAGATCTTTTTCCTTGAGCTGCTCCTGCTGATCTTTATAAGTCGGCACACGTTCGAGCCAGCCCAGTGGCGTGATCATCGATAACAGCGTGTGTAGCTCAGCATGTTCCGGTACGCGAGACTGAATGAAAATCTTCGCTGCCCCGGGACTGATGCCAGCCGCGAGCCAGTCGATCACCATGTCCCAAACACTCTTTTCAATAATGCGTGGATCTTCATAATGCGTGGTCAAAGCATGCCAATCAGCCACGAAGAAAAAACATTCATGTTCATGCTGCAAATTTACCCAGTTCTTTAGCACACCGTGATAGTGACCCAGATGCAACAAGCCCGTAGGCCGCATACCGGATAGAACGCGCTGTCTGCTAGCTGTATTCAAAGCAACTCCCTAGAAAATAAATAGTTTGGTGACGAGCGACTGGAATGTGAGGATCAGTGGCCACATGACCTGACCTAACAGGCCCGTGAACAATAGCGCCAGCAAGATCCACATGCCGAAGGGCTCGATACGCAGGTAGACCAACGCCAGCTCTTTTGGCAGCAGGCCGGCGACGACGCGGCCGCCATCCAGCGGCGGAATTGGGAGCAGGTTTAGCACCAACAGCAACACATTGATGAAGATGCCGATTTCCCCCATGAAGATCAAATGGTCCAGCAGCGCGCGATCACTGACAACAGCGACGCTGAGCGAGATAAACAGAGCCCATAGACTGGCCATAAGGAAATTAGATACCGGCCCCGCCAATGCCACCAGTGCCATGTCCAACAGGGGTTGCTTGAAATGGCGTGGATCCACGGGTACCGGTTTCGCCCACCCAAATGCCATCAGTTGTCCAAGCAGCATTTTGCTCATGACGATCATCACCAAGGGGATAATGATGGTTCCTTGCGGATCGATATGCTTGATCGGATTGAGCGTGATGCGGCCGAGTTTTCGTGCGGTCGGATCACCCAATTTATCGGCAACCAAGCCATGCGCTGCTTCGTGCAAGGTGATGGCGAGCAGCACGGGCACTGCACCGATAACAATGTAATAGAGGATTTCTTGCACGTTATTTCTTATTACTGCCGATAACTATGTTGGAGAGCGAAAATTGAGAAAAAGCCAGAAAATTAGAATTTTATGGAACATATGACCCGTAACACCCAAAGGGGAAGTTTACACGACTGCACGCGTATTTTAATCATATTTATTCCGTCAATTTACTGACCTGCATTGAGTTCAATCCAGGCCGTGATCACGCCCCATCCCCTGCCGCAGCAGCACCGGCGTATCGCCGGTCAGATCAATGACAGTGGTCGGCTCGATACCGCAATGACCGCTGTCTATGATCAGATCGAGCTGGCGCCCAAGCTGGTCGCGTATTTCGTCACCTTCGGTCAGCGGCATGGTCTTGCCGGGTAAAATCAGCGTGCAGCTCATTAACGGCTGCCTGAGCTCATCGAGTAAGGCCCTTACTACCGGGTGATCAACGACACGGATACCGATGGTTCTGCGTTTTGGGTGCATCATCCGCCGTGGCACTTCGTGGGTGGCCTTCAGTATAAGGGTGTAAGGTCCGGGCGTTAGCGACTTCAACATGCGGTAGTCCGCGTTGTTGATTTTGGCATACGTCGAAATTTCGGACAGATCACTGCAGACCAGGGTCAGATTGTGCTTTTCATCGATCTGGCGTATCCGGCGCAGTCGTTCCAGTGCCTTCTTGTCGCCGATATGACAACCCAGGGCATAGCTCGAATCAGTCGGATACGCAATCACGCCACCACGATCGATAATGGCTACCGCCTGATGGATCAGTCGCCCCTGGGGGTGCGTGGGATGAATTTCGAAGTACTGGCTCATGGATTTCCTGTCTACGGGACTGAATCGACGTTCAAAACCGAGGTGATGATTGCCGAATGCGGATGTGCTCAAACCCTGCGTGCATCCTGATCAATGCAGCGGAAAGGCGGGTAAGTCCGCTGCTGTCCCAATTACCCGTCATTCCGGCGTGCTTTTGGCCGGATGACATCTGCAGGGAGCAGATGTAACAGCCGAAGGCTGGCCCGAAGGGCAGAATATATGGACGTATTCTGTAATCCAGTGACTTTAGACCCTGAATGCCTATCCCAGACAACAACGAATCAGCGATCGGCATAAATTTATACATGTATCAATTAGCAAAATCTCATTGGAACTCATACTTATTTAGCCGAAGCTAAAGGAAAATGAGTCAATAGCGTTTATTCTCGGGTGGTCGGAATGTAATCAGCTGATCATGATTTACCGATCGTAATGCGTCGCATTCTATCTTAGTGGCCAGTAAACCACTATAATACCGCCTCACAATTCAATGGGACGAGCAGTACAAAGCTAAATGTAGCATTAGGAACATGAAATTACTATTTGATTTTTTTCCAATTATTCTTTTCTTTGTCAGTTTCTATCAGGCCAAATTCCTGATCGACAACACCTTCATCGGCAACCTGATTAATCCGGAACGACCTGAACACATCAATGCCACGATTATCGCAACCGGTATCGCGATCGTCGCTAGCTTCATTCAAGTCGGCTATAGCTGGTTTAAAGCGCACAAGATCGAGCGCATGCATATGTTCTCGCTGGCACTGATCACCGTGCTTGGCGGGATTACCATCATCATCGGCAATCCGGCCTTCATTCAGTGGAAACCGACGGTGCTCAACTGGGCATTTGCCTTGGTCTTCTTTCTCAGCATCTTCATCGGTGAAAAGAACCTGGTCGAGCGTATGATGAGCAGCCAGCTCGATCTACCGGACTATGTGTGGACACGCCTGAACCTTTCCTGGGTCGTCTTCTTTCTGATCAGTGGCGCGGCAAATCTCTATGTCGCATTCTATTACGATATTGGCGCTTTACCAGAAACCCGAATGGAAACCTGGGTCGATTTTAAATTATTTGGCCTGATGGGTTTGACGATCATTTTCGTGATCCTGCAGGCATTCTACCTGGCGCGCTTCATTCAGGAGGAGGAAGAGGAAGAGGATGAAGCCAGCGAATTGAAAGAGGACTGACGCATGTTCTACGCCATCATCGCCAACGATGTCGACGACAGCCTGGAAAAAAGACTGGCCGCCCGCCCAGCACACCTGGAGCGGCTCAATACCCTGCTCGATGAAGGCCGCCTGCTCCTCGCCGGCCCGCTCCCAGCCATCGACACCGAAGATCCCGGTGAAGCCGGCTTCAGTGGTAGCCTGATTGTGGCCGAATTCAAATCACTTGAAGACGCCGAGGCATGGGCCGCCGACGACCCCTACAAGCAAGCCGGTGTCTATGCCTCGGTAACCGTTAAACCCTTCAAAAAAGTTCTGCCCTGACCCGGTCGTTATCGCGAACGCAGCGCGGCGATCTCCCCAATAGTATCGGGTGCGCCATGCGCATCATTTACCTTGTCCCACCGTAGTATCGTAGGGTGCGCCGTGCGCACCATTGACCTCGCCCGACCGTACTGGCGGCATCTCGACCGAAGGGAGAGATCTCCTAAAGCAAAACAAAATCCCCTCAAATTCCGCACAACCGCCGCCGGGCCGCTGGCAGCAAACCTCTGAAACCTATAAAATACTCCTGCACGTCCCACGCATCTTTCATTCCCATGCATATGGGAAATTGATCGTGTTCGAAAAAGCGAACTCCAGAACCTGGAAAGCGCTTTGTCACACGCCGGAGTGGTGGAATTGGTAGACACGTCGGATTCAAAATCCGATGCTAGCAATAGCGTGCCGGTTCAAGTCCGGCCTCCGGTACCA
>JABDQW010000166.1 GCA_013042055.1 Gammaproteobacteria bacterium
CGGTAAGGGACATCCAGACGTTTGATGAATTCGTAGGTACCGATACGAAGAATAGCGCGCTCGACCGGATCCACCTCGTTGATTTTGCGTGACATGTGCTTTTCCAGCGCCGCGTCTATGCCCGCGAGATCGGTCAGCACGCCAAGCAGTAGTTCGGAAAAATAATCTTGATCGACACTCTTCATGTCATTTTCTTCGATGAACTGTTGCTCGATACCATCGATATCATCAGCGGTCATTTGCCACTGATACAAGGCCTGCATAGCGAGTCGTCTTGCCTTGCCGCGCGCTTTGGCAAGACTGGTGTTTTTGGACATCACAAATGATACTTAATCGAGTTGGGCCATCAGATTGACCATTTCTATCGCACCTGCCGCAGCCTCGGCGCCCTTGTTACCCGCTTTGGTGCCGGCACGTTCAATGGCTTGCTCGATGGTATCCGTTGTCAAGATGCCATTTATTACGGGAATGCCGTGATCGAGCGCAATGGCAGACAGCCCTTTGGCCGATTCCTTGGCAACAATGTCGAAGTGGGGTGTCGCACCCCGAATCACGGCACCTAGCGCGATAATTGCATTATAGTTTCCACCTTGCACCAGCCCCTGGACAACAACCGGGATTTCGAAAGCGCCGGGCGTTTTGACAACCGTGATTGCCTCCGCATCGACACCGCAGCGCTTAAGTGTATCAACCGCAGCGGCGAGGAGACTCTCCACAATAAAACCATTGAAGCGCGCGCAGACGATCGCAAAACGACCCTGAGTATACTGCATACTGCCTTCGATTAAATTTATATCACTCATACTAATCTTGATCTCCACTCACATATTCCACGACTTCCAGGTTGAACCCGGCGAGGCCATGATACACCTTCGGCGCGGACATTAAACGCATTTTTCTGACGCCAAGATCCATCAGCATCTGCGCACCGACTCCATCTTTGCGCAAATCGGGTTTCTGTTCGACCGCTTCACTTTCAGCGGTTGGATGACGCAACATCCAGTTAATGATCGCGTTATCCTCTTCTGGCTGACGAATCATAATGATGACACCACAATCAGATTGCGATACCTGCTTTAACGCTGAACGCAGCGGCCAGCCTTTGGTATGGGTCGAACCGAGCAAGTCAACGAGCGTATTTTCGACATGCACGCGCACCAACACCGGCACATCGTGGGTGATTTTTCCACGTACCAACGCAAAATGCAGACCACCATCGAGGCTGTTCTGGTAGGCATGCAGCCGAAAGTTACCAAATGCAGTCGAAAAGTCACTTTCAGCAACGCGTTCTACAGTTTTTTCATTTTTTATTTTGTAGCTGATCAGATCTTCAATCGTGCCTATCTTCAAGTTGTGTTGCTGGGCGAAGTTTTCGAGGTCGGGACGTCTTGCCATGGTCCCATCCTCATTGAGGATTTCGACAATAACCGCGCTCGGCTCGTGCCCAGCTAGACGGGCCAGATCGCAACCTGCCTCGGTATGCCCCGCCCTGACCAGTACGCCACCCGGTTGCGCCATCAGCGGAAAGATATGGCCCGGCTGGACGATGTCATTCGGTCCGGATTTTTCCTTGACCGCCGCCCTGATGGTCGCTGCGCGATCAGCCGCCGAAATGCCGGTTGTGACGCCTTCGGCAGCTTCGATCGAAACAGTAAAGTTGGTGCCGTGCAAGTCTCCGGTCGAGCCCACCATCAGTGGCAGTTTCAACTGCTGGCACCGCTCTTGAGTCAAAGTCAGGCATATCAGTCCACGACCATAGCGCGCCATGAAGTTAATGTCGTCCGCCGTGACCAGACTCGCTGCCATGACAAGATCACCTTCATTCTCTCGATCCTCATCATCCATAATGATCACCATTTTTCCCTGGCGAAAGTCTTCAATGATCTCTTCTATAGAATTCAATTGCATAGTATCTCTTTCCTACAACTATTTCACGAAGCCGCTGCGGGTCAACAAATCCATGTCGACCTTACTCCTGTCGGCAGTATCCATATGCAGCAACAGCGTCTCGAGATAACGTGCAACCAGGTCAACTTCAAGATTGACCTGGGTACCTTTGGAATAGTGCTGGATGATGGTGCGCTGTTGTGTATGCGGCACAATATTCAAGCCGATGATAACGTCATCGACCGTATTGACGGTCAGGCTGGTACCATCGATACAAATCGACCCCTTGACGGCGATGTATTTTTTCAAGCCTGCCGGGACCCCGATTTCCAGGCGAATAGAACGCGCGTCTTCGGATAGCTTGACGATCGTGCCCAGACCGTCGACGTGGCCGCTAACCAGGTGCCCGCCCATGCGTGTCGTCGGCAACATGGCTTTTTCGAGGTTCACCGCTGTGCCGGCTTTGATGTCCTTGAGTGATGTTAAGGCAATGGTTTCATTGGAAACATCGACAGAAAATGAAGCTGAATCGTACGCGATCACGGTAAGACAGACACCATTCACGGCAATGCTATCACCGATGTGCACATCGTCCATGTCAAGGCCACCGCTAGCTATCACGACCCTCAAGTCTCCGCCGGTCGGTTCCAGACGTTTGACTGCGCCAACAGCTTCGATTATTCCTGTGAACATATGGATCAACCTGATACCGACTTAAGCTTGAGCAAATCGACCGTGTAACTACTCATTGGCAAGGCCGACGCATTATTGAATTCCGCCCCTGCCATCACCCCGGCCTTGGCAATTTCTTCCGCTTTATCGAACAGGTCGTAAACGGCATACATCGCACCAAGCGCGTACTCAGAGCCCGATCCAATCGCCCAGAACCTTTTGTATTCACAGACTTCGCGTAACGAATGCACACCATAAATGCCGTGGGGGCATGCGATCAGCGCATCTAGCTGTGTCGACTCGTAAGGGTCGTCGTCTTCATCCTTGGCATTGAGAAAGTATTTATCTTTCAAGATGGGATGCAGTGAGCGAAACGTTTCAAACACGGCTAGTCGCGACGAAAAATCGACCTTGATTTCATCATGTTTGACGATACTTTCCATCACCAGTTGATGCGCTGCACTACCGACAATGCCCAGATGGTTATCACCATGAATTAGAATTTTGTCGTGGCTGGCCTCATAATCTGCAGCCATACGCAGATCACCAAAACTGGTCAGACTGTCAGCAGCAATGCATACCTGACCGGCTTTCTTTACTACAACGATTGTCGACATTCTAACTCCGATTAGCCTGCCTTTCTCACCCGGATCACGGCAGCAGGCGCAGGCAGCGCCGCTCGGGAGCGAAAAGCGTAGCGATAGCTACGGTTTGAGGGACGAGCAAGCTTACGGACTCGAAGACCAGCCTGAACCGTGATAGCCATGCTTGAATAACACACTGTATTTTTTATCATCCTGGCTTTTCTCCAGCAAACCAATGCCCTGTTAGTATTCCACGCCTGGTGTTAGCTTTCTTCGGGGTAAGGGTGAGCCGTAATTCGCAAGTCCTTGCCGACATGGCGCACATCCGTGATGTCCAGCCTTACTCTGTCTGCCATTTGCTCGAGCCCGGGAAGATTAAACATCGCCCTGGCATGACCACCCATAATATGTGGTGCTATATAGACAACAATTTCGTCGACCAGTTTTCGCTGCAACAAGGCGCCACACAATGTTGCACCGGCTTCAACATGCACCTCGTTGGCCTGAATATGGCTCAACCAGGACATCACCGCATGCAGATCCAGCTGGCCCGCGTGCTCTTGGACAGTGATAACGTCACAGCCAGGTATTTGACCCGGTCTTGCCGTTAACACCGTCGTCTCGCCGGGCAGCGTTAGCAGCTTCGCAGCGGGCGAAAGACGCAGCCGACTGTCAAGAACGACGCGGTGCGGCTGCCTGATCTCACCCGCGATGCCGAGCTGCTTTGGCGTCAAACGTACATTCAATGACGGATCGTCGTGCAACACCGTATCGATGCCGGTGAGTATCACCGAACTGCGTGCGCGCAATCGTTGAACATCAGCACGCGCAGCCTCGCCGGTGATCCATCGACTTTCCCCGGAAGCCATTGCGGTGCGGCCATCCAGGCTCATCGCCAGCTTGACGCGAACAAACGGGCGCCGGCGTCGCATGCGTTGTACAAATCCCGGATTAAGCGCCCTGGCCGCCTGCTCGAGCAGCCCGCTTGTAACGTCTATACCGTGTTGTCGTAATCGTTGAAAGCCGCTTCCAGCAACCAGCGGGTTGGGATCTTGCATCGCAGCGACGACGCGCGCGACACCGGCGCTAATCAACGCATCAGCACATGGCGGTGTTTTTCCATGATGACTGCAAGGCTCGAGCGTGACATACGCGGTTGAACCTGCGGCTTTATCGCTCGCCTGTGAGAGCGCCAGAATTTCAGCATGGGGCTCACCTGCGCGCTGATGCCAGCCTTCGCCGACAATAGTATCGCCATTGACGATGACACAGCCAACCCGTGGATTAGGATCGGTTGTAAATAAACCACGCTCAGCCAGACGCAGTGCCCGTTGCATGTATTCGATATCACGCTGATCCATAAAGACTTACTTGATTTTCTCTTTCAGCGCTTTTTGCTCGAGACGTTCGACCGCTTCACGAAATGCATTTACATCACCAAAGTCAAGATAAACCGATGCAAAGCGAATATAGGCAACGTGATCCATCGCGAGCAGTTCATCCATCACCCAGTCGCCTATTTTTTCTGACTCGACCTCGCGCTCACCTGCGGCCATCAAATTGTGCTTGATGCGGTTCAGGGCTTCATCGATCTGTTCGATAGCCACTGGTCTTTTTTCCAAAGCAAGCATAACGCCACCGCGTAGTTTGTCTTCGTTGAACGGCACCCTGCTGCCTCCACGCTTGACGATGCGCGGCATATTCAACTCAGCATTTTCATACGTGGTAAATCGTTCACCGCACCGCGGACATTCACGTCGTCTGCGGACCTGATCACCTTCATTGGATAAACGCGAATCAACGACGCGTGTGTCGGGTGCTGAACAGAATGGGCAATGCATTTTTAATCATTTATGGCGTGTGTTAGGGCGGGCGTCGGCTTGCGCTCACAGCAATCAGCGGTATACCGGCAGACGCCCGCATATCGCAAGAACCTGATCACGGACGCGTGCGACAACGGTGGTATCAGCGGCCGATCCTTCCATGCTGTCCACGATATCACACATCCAGTTCGCCAGCTCTTTTGAATCGTTTTCATCGAGGCCGCGCGTCGTCATCGCCGGTGTGCCAATGCGAATACCGCTGGTCACGAACGGTGACTGCGGGTCATTTGGTACCGCGTTCTTGTTGACGGTAATATTCGCTTCACCCAACACCGCTTCGACAGCTTTGCCGGTTAGCCCTTTATCGATCAGATCCCATAAGAACAAGTGATTATCGGTACCGCCCGAGACCACTTTGTAACCGCGCTGCATAACGACATCCGCCATCGCCCGCGCATTGATAATCACTTGTTTCTGGTATTGCTTGAACTCGTCTTCCTGCGCTTCTAAGAACGCCACGGCTTTGGCCGCGATCACGTGCATCAACGGTCCACCCTGGGTACCCGGAAAGATAGCGGAGTTGAGTTTCTTCTCCAGCTCAGGATTCGATCTAGCCAGGATGATGCCGCCGCGCGGACCACGCAGGGTCTTATGCGTCGTTGACGTGGTGACGTCCGCAACCTGAATCGGACTGGGATAGACGCCGGCAGCGATCAGTCCAGCCACATGGGCCATATCCACCATCAAATAGGCACCAACGGAGTCGGCAATATCACGAAAACGGCCCCAGTCCATCACGCGCGAATAAGCAGAAAAACCAGCTACAATCATCTTTGGCTTGTGTTCAGTCGCCAGTTCCTGCACCTGACCGTAATCCACTTCACCCGTATCGTGATCAATTCCGTACTGAACTGCATGGTATATCTTACCGGAGAAGTTGACCTTTGAGCCGTGTGTGAGATGACCACCATCAGCCAACGCCATGCCGAGCACTGTGTCGCCTGGCTGGCATAATGTCATATAGACCGCCGCATTCGCCTGTGAGCCCGAGTGCGGTTGTACATTCGCATAATCAGCGCCGAAAAGTTGCTTGACGCGATCAATTGCAAGCTGCTCAGCCACGTCAACATTTTCACAACCACCGTAGTAGCGGCGTGCAGGGTAACCTTCAGCGTATTTGTTGGTCAGTACCGAGCCCTGTGCTTGCATGACCCGAGGGCTGGCGTAGTTTTCCGACGCGATGAGTTCGATGTGCTCCTCCTGCCTTCGGATCTCGTGCTGCATGGCTGCCCACAGCGCTTCATCATAGCCTTCGATACTCATATCATTGGAAAACATCGTGGAATCCCCATCGCTTAGTGGCCTGCTTATCTGACACGCCCAGAAAAAAAGGGTTCATCTTAACAAATATGTCTTGTTACCGCATGTTTTACAACGAATTACGCGGCCACATTTTGCAGCCGTCGAAAACACCGTATAATCGCGCCATTTTCGTAACGCAGTAAAATCAGAATGGCACAATATATCTTCACAATGAATGGGCTCGGCAAAGTTGTTCCGCCGAAAAAAGAAATCCTGAAGGATATCAACCTAAACTTCTTCCCCGGCGCGAAAATAGGTGTACTGGGATACAACGGTGCCGGTAAGTCGACCCTGTTGCGTATCATGGCCGGCGCGGATACCGACTATATTGGCGAAGCCCGTGCAGCCAGCGATATCCGTATTGGATATTTACCGCAGGAACCCGAACTCGATCCAGACCAGGATGTACGCGGCAATGTCGAGCAAGGTCTGAGCGAAATCAAACAAGCACACGAGGAGCTCGAGGCGGTGTACGCGGCTTATGCCGAGCCGGACGCTGATTTCGATGCCCTGGCCACTAAGCAGGCCAAGCTCGAAAACATCATCCAGGTCGCGGATGCCCACAACCTGGAACGCAAGCTGGACGTGGCTGCAGATGCACTGCGTCTACCGCCGTGGGATGCGCAGGTAGACAAGCTCTCGGGTGGCGAGCGCCGTCGTGTCGCATTGTGTCGGCTCTTGCTGTCCTCACCGGACATGCTCATTCTCGATGAGCCCACCAACCACCTCGATGCCGAATCCGTTGCCTGGCTGGAACATTTCCTGAAGGAGTATTCAGGCACAGTAATCGCCGTGACGCACGACCGCTATTTTCTCGACAATGTGGCCGGCTGGATTCTCGAACTCGATCGCGGTCATGGTATCCCGTGGGAAGGCAACTACTCGTCATGGCTAGAGCAAAAAGAGAAGCGGCTTGCACTCGAGGAGCGAAAAGAAGCATCGCGCCAGAAGACCATCAAGGCCGAGCTGGAGTGGGTACGCTCCAATCCTAAAGCACGGCAGGCCAAGAGCAAGGCACGTATGCAGCGTTTTGAAGAACTGTCATCAGCAGAACACCAAAAACGCAGCGAAACCAACTCATTGTATATACCACCGGGACCGCGACTCGGCGATAAAGTCGTCGAAGCCGATCAGGTGCGAAAACAATATGGTGACAAATTGCTCTATGAGGACATGAATTTCAAGTTGCCTCGCGGTGGCATAGTCGGTGTCATTGGACCCAACGGTGCGGGCAAAACCACACTTTTTCGTATGATCACAGGCGCAGAACAACCGGATAGCGGCGCGTTTACCGTCGGTGATACCGTCGAAATTGCTTATGTCGACCAATCGCGCGACAGCCTGAACGGCAGCAACACGGTCTGGGATGAAATTTCCGATGGCCTGGATAACATCACCATAGGTAACTACACCGTACCATCGCGCGGCTATGTCAGTCGCTTTAACTTCAAGGGTGAAGATCAGCAGAAATACATCAAGGATCTGTCGGGTGGTGAGCGCAACCGGGTTCACCTGGCAAAATTGATCAAGAGTGGCGGCAACTTGTTGCTGCTCGACGAGCCGACCAATGACCTTGATGTCGAGACCCTTCGCGCACTGGAAGAAGCGCTGCTGGAATTTCCTGGATGCGTCGTTGTGATCTCCCACGATCGTTGGTTTTTGGATCGTATTGCCACCCACATCCTGGCTTTTGAAGGTGACAGCACAGTCGTCTGGCACGAAGGGAATTATTCCGAGTACGAAGAAGACCATAAACGCAGGCTCGGTGATCAAGCCGACATTCCGCATCGTATCAAATACAAGAAACTGGCTTGATACTGGAATCAGGCCGAAAAAGCTGTTTTAACCGCAGAGACGCAGAGGATCGCTGCTGCGAATCCCGCTAATCGAATATTGCGAGCAGCCATCGACAACGAATTGTAAATTAGCAGCTATACTCAGTGCAGACGTGACTATTATCATGAGGTTAGCGCTGTGCAGACCGCTGAGAATATCCAATTCAATCCAGCAGATTTCACTGGAATACTCAACAAGATGTTGCTGGCTATCGGAAAAAGCCAGAGCCTGAGGGAAATGCTGCAATCATTTATGATGACGGCAGTCAATCAACTCAAACTTAATAATACCTACGTCTACTTACTCGATACTGTCAATGCCGGCGCGGATAAAAATCAAGAAGCATCCGGTTTTCATTATTTTCTGAGCTACACCGACAGGCAGACACCACCACCGCACCAGTGCGCAGAGGTAATTTGGTCATTCAACGAACTCTACCCCTGTGCTGAGGAAACGGTCAC
>JABDQW010000173.1 GCA_013042055.1 Gammaproteobacteria bacterium
ATGCGCCTGAAGCTATGTCAGACATTCCTATCATGTCGATTGAGGATGTAGAAACAGCCTGCTATCTCCGAATGAATGCACTGGACCAGCCGGGCGTACTCGCCGAGGTGTCCGAGGTCTTTGCGCAGCATAACATTAGTCTCGAAGCGGTATTACAGAAAGAACCGGCCGAAGGTGCTGACAAGGTTCACCTGGTTCTGCTGACGAAAAAGGTAACGGAAAGCAACATCAATGCAGCGATAGCAGAAGTGGAAAGCTTCGACGAAATTGAGGGCAGTGTCGCGCGTATACGCCTGGAGCATCTGGACTGAGAGAAACCGATTTACTTTGCCGCAAATAACGCCAAGTTTGCGAATAGTCTTTGTTTTTAAACATGTAAGGTGTTCGCGCTGTTAGCGTGTTTCGCGGCTGAAACCGCACTCACAAAAACGCAAGAATTTCCTGTTCGATCGCATCTTTTTCGATGACGGTTTTCTGTGCGATTTCTTTTTCGAACAGTTCGCTGATCATGCTTGGTATCGTGATATCGGCCACTTTTGCAATGGATTTGAGGGCGTCGATATCATGCACGTCGATCTCGCCGGTCAGCGCATTGGCGATAACCGGCGAAAACTTGGTCCATTCTGCTGTCGAATAGACGATGGTTTTTAGAGGTTTATCTCTGCATGTCTCGTAGGCTTTGAAGCAAGTAGCCGTATGTGGATCCATTAGATATCCTCTATCGAAAACGCGCTTGATATACGCTATGCCCTCATCATCTTCGCAATAGTCGGCCGCAAAGATGGACTGGATCTGCTCGAGCTCGTCCGTTGTCAATTGATAGCATTTATCGCTATCCAGTTGATGCATCAAGTCTTTGGTGCGTTCAGCACCGAACAGGTCGAACAGGACTCGTTCGACATTGGATGACTTGAGAATGTCCATCGCTGGGGACGTGGTTTGGACGACGCTCAGTGTTCTTAGATCATAATGACCGCTATGAATGAACCTTGTTAGTATGTTATTGCTGTTCGAGGCAATCAATATCTTCTCGACGGGAAGCCCCATTTTCATCGCATAGTAGCCGCCAAGTGCGTTGCCAAAGTTACCGCTGGGTAGATCGAGATAGACTTTTTCACCCATGTCGATCGCGTTTTGGCGCACCAGTTCCAGGTAGGAGTGAACATGATAAATGATCTGGAAGATGATGCGCCCAAAGTTGACGGAATTCGCGGCCGATAAGTGAACGTCCTTTTGTTTCAGCGTTCGTTTAAACGTTTCCGAGGCAAGCAGGCGTTTCAGGGCGGTTTGGGTGTCATCAAAATCGCCCTTGACACCAATTACTTTGAGGTTATGGGCATCCTCTGTGACCATTTGCAGACGTTGTACGTCCGAGGTGCCACCTTCCGGATACATGCAGGCGACTTGCACATTGGTCTTGTTCTTGAATGTTTCCAGTGCTGCCGGGCCGGTATCACCCGAAGTGGCAGCGAGGATTAGATAACGCTCCTTGCGATTTTGCGCAATGGCAGACAGCACGACACCGAAGGGTTGTAGCGCCATATCCTTAAATGCGCGAGTGGGTCCGTGGTAGAGCTCACTGACATAAAGGTCGTCGTACACCTTTGTAACCGGAACAGGATTGGAGGGATCATCAAAGCTATCATACAGGTCCAGCGCATGTTTTATGATGGTCGCATCGATGTCGATATTGAAGCTCGCCAGAATGACGCGTGCCAGTGTTTTATAATCGGAATCGAGCTGCGAGGTAAAGAAAGACGGATCCAGCTTTGGTAAGGATTCGGGTGAATAAAGTCCGCCAAAAGACGAAATTGGCGTTAAAATCGCTTCGGAAAAGCTGACAGTCTCAGGGTGACGCCCGTCGTTGCCACGTGTTTCGATAAAGTTCATTATTGATCCAAACAAAAATTCGGCAAATTATATCGGAATAGGGTTTCAATATGTAGTTACTCGCGTGGACCAGTCGTTGCATGAGGGCGGTCGTGCAACCTCCGGGCTAGCCTGCACCTCTCCCCAGGATTTGCGGTATCTTTACACAGCGCAGGATTCAAGACGCGATTGCTGAAGACGCGCACTGTCCGACAATAACAGTCGACGATTTCATCAGGATACAGCGCTCTTGGCCAGTCTTCCACTGCCGTTTTCATTTCGATACCAGTTTGAGGCCAATAATGCCGAATACAATCAGCATCAAACTGATGATTCTTAACACATCCCTGGATTCGCCGAACAGAATCATGCCGAGGATAGCAACACCAACGGCACCGATGCCTGTCCAAACGGCATATGCGGTACCGACAGGTATGGTTTTCATCGCCGTCGACAACAACAAGAAGCTGATTGCCATGGCTGCGACGGTTAGTAACGACGGTGTTAGTCGAGTAAATCCCTCTGTATACTTGAGGCCGATCGCCCAACCACACTCAAACAAACCAGCAAGAATCAGGTAAATCCACGCCATAAACTACTCCCGTTTATAGTAAGCTGTTAAACCTAGATTCCGCAGTTGATCGCTATTACTTCTAGTCAACTCTATGATTATAAGAAAAGTTATGCAGTATTTGACGTTCACAACGGGTGACTTGCTACACAGTTTATCGCCGTCCCGCTAGCGCTATGGCGGCGTTGCAACTTTTGCCAAGGACTACGGCCATTAGCTGCAAGTCGCGCCTTGCCCTGACGCTAGCGGTACAGCGCTAAATCTGTGTTCAACTGCGAAATCTAGGTTAATTCTTCTCGGTCAACGCCATGATGTTAACCGTAATAGTGGTATCTGACCATTGGGAGAGGCAAGAAAACAGGCGGAGCGATGGATAATATCATTTACGAGCTTGTTTTGATCTTTGCTGGTGCGGCTGCACTGGCAACCCTGTTCTTGTATCTGAAACAACCTATTATCCTTGCCTATATCGCGTTGGGTGTAGCAATTGGTCCATCGGGTCTGCGACTGATCGATAATCCGGAGCACATCGAGCACCTATCACATGTCGGCATTATTCTTCTGCTCTTCCTGATTGGTTTGAACTTACGGCCTGACAGGATGATTGGTCTGTTTGGAAAGGTCAGCATGCTGACACTGGCAACTTCGCTTATTTTTATGTCGACTATCATGCTGGTGGCTATGATGTTGGGTTATGCATTTCTTCATAGCCTGATTATCGGTGCGGCGTTGATGTTTTCCAGCACGATCATTGGCTTGAAATTGTTACCGACAACGACGTTGCACCACAAACATCGTGGTGAAATGATGGTGAGCGTATTGTTGCTTCAAGACATACTCGCCATCGTCATTATTCTGTTGATCAGTGGCGGTCAGGAAAACAATATTCCGCTGACAGTGTCGTTGTTATTTCTGAAATTGATTCTGTTAACATTGATTTCGTTTTTTGCAGTCAAATACATCATAACGGCCTTATATACCAAATTTGACACGATTCGCGAGCATACCTTCTTGATGTCGTTAGGCTGGGGGCTGCTGATCGCGGGTGCGGCTGAAGCGATAGGTTTGTCATTCGAAATGGGCGCTTTCGTGGCTGGCGTTTCCATCGCAACATTGCCAATTTCTCTGGTGATCGCTGAAGAGTTGAAACCCCTCAGAGATTTTTTTCTGATTCTGTTCTTCTTTTCGATTGGTGCTCAATTCGATTTGATGGTGATGAAGGATGTTGTATTGGCGGGTGCTCTTATAGCTTTTATCATCGTGCTTATTAAACCACTCGTCTATCGCTGGGGATTCAATATTACGGGTGAGAAAGATTATATTTCAGCCGAGCTTGGTATTCGCTTGGGGCAGGCGAGTGAGTTCTCATTACTGGTTGCCTATAGTGCACTGATCTCTGGTGTGATAGATCTAAGATCAACATATTTGATCCAAACCGTGGTTATATTGACGTTTGTGATTTCGACCTACTGGGTCATCAACAAATACCCGACGCCCATCTCGTCCGTTGCGAGTCAGCGTCGGGACTAACGTGCATGGCAGTAACTGCTGTGCCAGCAAATCGTGCCAAAATAACAATCGACATAATTTCGCTATAACTCGATTCCTGTTCGCGGCTGAAGCCGCTCAAACGTTATTTGCTTCATCAGCTAGCAAGATCTGTAGGAGCCGCTTCAGCCGCGAATTGACGGGTTAGCGCCTTAGGTTATCATCTCGATGCAGGCCGGGTGCTGGTGTGAACGGCCCCAGGTAACGGCTTCTCCACCAATTGCCAGTTATTTCGCGTTCGTCAGCATTCGTGAATCGGTAGTCGAAAGCGTGTACTCTGACAGCGATTGGTGGGCTATCAGTAAATGGATTATAGGCAAGCTGCGCTGTTACCGCGGGTGAATTGTCGAGCAAGGTTCGGAGGAAATTTTCGAACCAGGGTGTGAATTCCGGATGCAACGGCACGAACCATAACATCCAGTCAAGGCGAGGATGATGGGGTATCACAACAGCTAGCGTTTTGTTTAAGGCATCCGGTTTGTATTTGAATGTGTATGCTGACCAAATACGGCCATCAGCAGTACCCTCAATGATAAGTTCGGTTCTCTGCTGATTGACTGTGGGGAAAACATGATATTTATTAGATAGCGACCAGCGCTGGATGTAAGCAAGTAAAGTGCCGGCTTTGCCTTCGATGGCTCTACCCGTGGCCAATTCCCATATTTGTATCGTACTGACGATCATAATAACCGCGGCTAGCAGGTAGGAGCTTAGTCTCAACGTAGCGGATGAGGTCGATGCTGGGTGTTTTTGTATCAACCAGTTACTCACGCTACTCGGAAGTACTTTACGGATAGCCTGGTCATCGAACAGGAACAGACAAAGAATGATGGTGAGCATATTGAACCAGTTATGATTGCTGGTTAGCATGATCACTATCTGTAGCGCGATCGTAAGCCAGGCTGCAATGAAGCGGTATCTACGCGCCATGAACATCATAAACGGCACAACCAGCTCTATCAACAAGGTGGCCGCTGTTGCCAGCATCAACAGCCATTCAGGCAATTGGTGAGCATACCAGCCACCGATATGCGGCAGTGGTTGTGTTTCAAAGTAGAAGACCAAGGCAGATAATCCAGCCCAGCCGGGATCATTGCTAAGGATCTTTGATATACCGGACAGAAACCGTAGTCTGAACAGTAACCAGCGGTATAGAAAAATGACCACGCGTGAGTTTGGCGTCAGGAAGATCGCCAGCAAGCCGGCTTCCATCAACAGAAAGTCCCATTGGAAATGCATGAAGATCTGGCCTGCATAGAAAAGCGACAGGTACAGAACATACAGGATTACCAGCGAGAATCGCGTTTTGTAGTTCAGAAACAGTAAAACTGAAAAAGCACAACCGATCCAGGTTGCGGCGGTCAGGGCAGTATCACCGGCATTGATCCAAAATATTGTTGGATAGGCCAAGAAACGCTTCCAGCCGAGCTGAATGTTCGCCTGTTGTAGCAATTCTGTGATTGGCAGGATGCCATCTTGACCGGCGAGTGCGACGATCTGGCCAGAGAGGGATGCAAAGGCAATGAAATACACCACGGCAAGCAGCTTGATGAACAATGCCGAGACCAGTTCGTAGGTATTTTCCTGTTGCATGCAGATCACCCCTTGGTAATGATCGGACTAGCCTGAACCGTGATAGGCATGGTTGAAAAACAAACTGTATTTTTTTCCAGTCTAGCTTTTCTACAACAAGCAATACCTTATCAGCATTTTTCGCCGCCTGGTGAGAAATTTGGGCTAGAGCAGCAATCGCCCAAACGTAAAACTCTCTCTGCGCGGCTGGTGTTTAACAAGCGCGATCAGGTGCAATAGTGGTTCAGATATTCAATGAATTTTGAACGTGGAATCATCTCGGCCCCCATGCGTGCCATATGTTCGGAATATACCTGCACGTCGATGAGTTTTGGCTGGAGCGTGTCACACACGTATTCGAGCGCGACTTTAGAGGCGTCTGGCTTTCTACTGAACATGGATTCGCCGAAAAACATATCGCCCAAGGCGATACCGTAGAGACCACCGACAAGTTCATCGTTCTGCCAGCATTCGACGGAGTGCGCGTACCCCAATGTATGCATGTGACAATATGCATCCAGCATTTCAGCGGTGATCCAAGTCCCTGCATCGCCCTTACGCGGCTCTGCGCATTTCAGCATGACTTCACGAAAAGCTGTATTCTGCCTTACGTTGAATAGTTGCTTGTTCAGCGTTTTTCTGAGACTACGAGAGATTCTTAGTTTATCGGGGAATAACACGCAACGTGGATCTGGCGACCACCACAACACCGGCTGGCCTTGTGAATACCACGGGAAAATACCCCGGCGATAGGCCTTAAGCAACACCGTCGGTGACAATACCCCGCCGGCAGCTAACAAGCCGTCTGGCTCGGTTAGTGCCTGCTCGACGGGCGGGAATTCGTCATCATTGTCCTCTAGCCAGACTAGTGCGGGCATTCGTGTAGATAACCCGGGTTAGAACTTTAATCTTAATACATTCGTTTTGGGCCTGGCGAGCTCTCGCTCATTCATGAATGTGCTGCCCAGGGTTGGGTCACCGCGTTCTTGGTAATCCACATCTGGGAGGATTTCTTTGCGCAGCCGCCCCTGCTGAATGAATCCATCATCTTGTCTACGCCAGCCATTGTCGTCCTCGGGAGAAGCGCGCCAAGTAGTCTGCTCCTGATAGATGACCTCAGAGAGTGGCGTGCGATAGAACTCGGGCAAGTCGATCATGCCATCGCTGCCGGCGCCGGCTGTTGCGCTCAGTAAGGCCAGAACGGGCCACCAGAAATATCGAGGGTGGTGATGGTGGACCATAAGCACTGGCAAGGTCATCATCTATTTACCTATCTTGCGACGCCACTTCAACGACTTGAACCAGTAGTTGTGAGTGCTTTTAATCCAGGCGTCGGCTTTATGGGCGACAATCCACGAATTCAGATAGGCCAACATCTCTGGATTGTACTTATTGATCGCAAACGCCTCTTTGGTAACCAGCAATGGCTTCTCCAGCGGCAGATCGACAGCATCCGGGTTGTTCAGTGCAACGAAGCGGGGTGTCGGGGCAGAGGCAACAAAGGCATGAACCGTGCCGTTGACAACCGCACTAGTTGCTTCGTTGATATCCTTGAATGAATCAAGTTTTGCCCTGGGGAATACCTTAGGTACCAGGCTTTCGGATACCGTCCCTCTGACGACACCAATATAAACTTTACTGTCATTGAGGTCCTTGATACTGGTGAAATTTTTTGTCAGTTTCAGATTCGACACCAAGTTATAGCCCGAGCTTGAATAGGGGTTGCTGAATCTGATCTTTAATCCACGCTTGGGTGTAATCGATATACCGGAGGCAATGATGTCGATATCCCGGTTTATCAAAGCCGTTATCAGTTTGTCCCATTCGTATTCTTTGAACACAGGCTTAACACCCATATCGCTGGCCAGCTGTTTGGCAACATCGATCTCGAAACCAATATACTTGCCATTTTTGTCTTTCATCACCCACGGCGCCGTGATCGAGATACCAACCCGAATTTCGCCTCGTTTGATGATTTGGTCGAAGATGTCCTGTTGAGCTGCGAGAGTCGTGTTGCTGATCCCGAGCAGGAACAACAAAGAATAGACGATGCGTGAAAACGATTTCATGTGGGTTTCCAGTGGTTTTGCGTAGAGATTTGTGTAGACCATCCTATGTAAGCTCGGTACGTTATTCAAGTGTTGTGCCGACTAATTTGGTTAAGCTGTATTTGGCCCGTATTTCTCACCAGGCGGCGCCTGGTGAGAAATACGGCCTAGTTACCGCTGTTTGTAGGGCTGACTCGACATAAGTTGTTGATAATAATCATCGAGCATACGGGTTTCGTGGGACAGATGCTGGCGGATCGCATTGCGATAAACTTCGTCTGCAATCCAATGAGCGGAGTATGTGCGGGTAGGCAAGAAGCCGCGCGCGATCTTGTGCTCGCCCTGGGCGCCTGGTTCAAAACGCTGTAAGCCCGTTCGGATGCAATAATCAATGCCTGAGTAATAGCAGACTTCAAAGTGCAGGCTGTCGTATTCGTGATAACAGCCCCAATGCCTGCCGTAGAGTGTGTCATTGCCTTCGAAGCAGATTGCACCAGCGACAATGTTGTTATGATGGCGTGCAAATATTGCTCTGAGCTGATGGGACATGGCTTGAAAGAAATCGAGCGTAAGGGTCGCAGCGCCGGACTTTTTCACGAATGTGATACGGTAAAAGTCATACAGCAGGTGCCATTGTTGTTCACTGAGGTCATCTCCATGAATGACCTCTGTTGTTATGTCGGCATCGGTTACGCGTCTCCGTTCGCGTTTAATGTTCTTACGCTTCTTGCTGCTGAGTTGAGTCAGAAAATGATCGAAATTATCGTAGTCATGATTAACCCAGTGATACTGGAAATCATTACGCATTAACATACCTTCGTGCTGCAATTGGGTGCGGTCGTCATCGTTGCAGAACAGCCAATGTGCTGAAGACAAATTGTTGTCAGCAACGACTGCAACCGCTGCTTGGATCAGGTTCTGTTGAATCACCGCTTGTTCGCTGTCTGGTCGTGTCAGCAGGCGCGGTCCTGTGGCGGGTGTGAAAGGAGCCGCGATGACCAGTTTGGGGTAGTAAGGTTGCCGGTTGCGTCGATACGCATCGGCCCAGGCCCAGTCGAATACAAACTCGCCGTAAGAATTGTGTTTGGTATAGGACGGGCTGGCGCCAACAAGTTCGTCATCATCAATGGCAACAAGATAGTTCGGCTCCCAGCCCCACGGCTGTAGACAGCCGTGCTGTTCCAATGCTCTCAGGAAATCGTATTGTATGAACGGATTTGCAGCAGCAGTCAGCGCATTCCATTCATGCGGAGCGATATCGGCAAGAGATGAAACTGACGTCAGTTTCATGAATGCAACACAGCGGTGTTATTCAACCGCCTTCACATGCGAGGTCATCGAGATACTTTTCTGCGTCCAGTGCAGCCATGCAGCCGGTACCAGCTGAAGTTACAGCCTGGCGGTAGACATGATCCATAACATCACCCGCGGCGAACACGCCGGGTACGCTGGTCGTGGTTGCGTTTCCTTCGGTTCCGCCTTCGACCTTGATATAGCCATTGCGCATGTCCAGCTGGCCTTCAAATATGTCGGTGTTGGGTTTATGACCGATCGCAATGAACACACCGGATACATCGATATCGGTTGTCGAATCATCCTTGACATTTTTGATCCGTATGCCGGTGACGCCACTGTCATCACCGAGCACTTCTTCAAGTACGCTATCCCAGGCCATACGGACGTTACCGTCTTTCGCCTTGCCGAGCAGATGGTCTTGCAGAATTTTTTCTGCACGCAATGCGTCGCGGCGATGGACCACGGTGACTTCCGCGGCGATATTGGATAAATAGAGCGCTTCTTCAACGGCTGTATTACCACCGCCGATAACGGCGACCTTCTGTCCCTTGTAGAAAAAACCATCGCAGGTGGCGCAAGCTGACACGCCTTTGCCCATGAAGGCTGTTTCAGATTCCAGCCCGAGATACATGGCGCTGGCACCTGTGCATATTATCAATGCGTCGCAGGTATATTCACCCGAGTCGCCAGTTAATTTGAAGGGGCGCTGATCCAGATTCACGCTATGGATATGATCGAAGATAATTTCAGTGCCGAAACGTTCGGCGTGCTTTTGCATCCGTTCCATCAACTCGGGGCCCTGGACACCTTCATGATCGCCCGGCCAGTTATCAACGTCGGTCGTCGTAGTCAGCTGACCACCCATCGCCATACCTGTAACCAGCACGGGTTTGAGGTTGGCGCGGGCGGCATAGACAGCAGCCGTGTAGCCTGCGGGTCCGGAACCAAGTATTAGTAGTTGACAGGGTTTTGCTTCGCTCATGTAATGTCTCCGGTAAGCAGTGAGATTCTTAAGGCACCATATATTAGCAAAAGTTTATTAAACTCGTGAGAAACTGCGTGTCATAATCTAAATAAAACGATGGGAGTATGGATGAATACGGGAATTCCACTGGAAATGATGTACGGCGAGGGTCGCGTGGCCCTGGTTCCGAGTGCCTGTGCCGAATTAACCACTGCAGGACACGCGGTTTATCTGGAAACTGGCGCCGGTCTGGGGAGTGGTTATAGAGACCAGGATTACCGGAACGCCGGCGTTGAAGTTGTCACCAGCAAGGAAGCACTTTTCGAAGCTGCCGATCTGATCGTTATGGTAAAGCAACCATTGGAACAGGGATTGAGATACTTACAGAAGAAGCACACCGTCTTCAGTTTCCTGCATTTGGCTCCGCAGCCAGCATTGACCCGGCAGCTGTGCGATATTGGGTTGACCGCGATCGCCTTTGAAGCCGTGGTTGACGCGAATGGCAACCGACCGTTGTTAGCGCCCATGAGCAAGATCGCCGGACGCTTGGCGGTACTCGGGGGTGCGGCCTACTTGTTTCAGAACAATGGTGGTAAAGGCGTTTTGCTCGGCGGTATTGCTTCAGCCGACCCCGGTAAGGTCGCTGTGTTGGGTGCGGGTATGGCCGGTGAACAGGCAGTCGCGACCGCCGCGTCGCTTGGAGCCAGCGTCACCATCATCGATTCTGATGCAGATCGCTTGCAACGCCTCGTGCTGGGTTATCAACACTGCACCGGCGTGCTTTCGACAGAACAGTCGGTGGCCGAGGCAGTCAAAGATGCTGACCTGGTTATCAGCGCAGTCATGGTCGCAGGCAGACGGGCGCCAGTCGTGATCACGCAAGCCATGATTGATCGCATGACACCAGGCAGCGTCATCGTCGATATCGCCATTGATCAGGGTGGCAGTGTGGAGAATATACGACCGACCAGTTATGAACAGCCGGTCTACCGCTGCGATGACATATTGTTACAAGCCGTGCCGAACATGCCGGGCGCGGTGCCCAGAACAGCCTCACAGGCGCTTTCATCCGCCGTTCTGCCCTGTGTGGTCGAAATACTGGAACGTGGTCTAGAGCAAAGTCGATTACAGGCCGCCACCGCAGTGCAAAACGGTCAGGTCGTAGACCCTGTATTGAAAGAGGAACTGGGTTTATAATGGCCATCAGTCCATATTGGTCGCTAGTGTAAACTCAGGACAGTCTGTTTGGCTCAAGCACGCCCTAAAAAAATAACTACAACAGGTAGCCCGGGCCTGACCACGCATATCCAGCACGGCCTGCGTGAAGGTGCGATGTTCGTGTTGATTGCATTGGCTCTGTTCTTCCTGACCGCCCTGGTTACCTACAGCGCTAACGATCCCGGTTGGTCTTATACCGGCGATCGCAATGGTATCGAGAATGCCGCTGGTGTGGTTGGTGCGTGGTTTTCGGACGTACTCTTCAGCTTGTTTGGTTATCTGGCCTATCTGGTGCCGGTCATGATTGCCTACAGTGGCTGGCTGGTGGTCCGTGGACGACGCGATGACGCGGTCTCCGACCAGGTTGATTACGGCGTGTTGGGTCTACGCTGGACAGGGTTCTTTGTAACCCTCGCATCGGGTTGTGCTCTGACCAGTCTGCATTTTGTCGCGCCAGCTGGCACACTGCCTCTCGACGGTGGTGGCATCCTCGGTCAATGGCTGGGTGATGACCTTGCTGCCGTGTTGGGTCTGCTGGGTTCGACGCTGATTCTGCTGGCGGTGCTACTTTCCGGTATTACTCTGTTCACTGGGCTGTCGTGGTTCCGTGTGATCGACCTGGTGGGGGCGTTCTGTTTGGGTGTCTACCAATGGATCGTTAACAAAGTGATGGCGTTGTTCGAATACTTGCAGGAACGCAAAGCGGGCGTGGAGGCCAGGCATCAGCGCGAAAAAGTCATCGCCGCGGACAAGCAGAAAACCGCCGAGCGCAAAGCCAAGGGCAGCAAGGTACGCATCGAGCCCGTGGTGAAGAAAGTCGAAATCTCGGAGCGACTTGATCGCGAAAAGCAAATCGCGCTGTTCGAAACCCATGCTGACACAGAACTACCGCCGCTACGCTTGCTGGATAAGCCGGTGCCGTCTGAGAAAGGCTTCACCAAGGAGGCACTCGAAGCCCTGTCACGTCTGGTCGAAATCAAGCTGGCTGATTTTGGAGTTGAAGTCGAAGTCGTTGCCGTTCATCCAGGACCAGTGGTCACCCGTTTTGAGATGCAGCCGGCACCCGGGGTTAAAGCCAGTAAGATTACGGCATTGTCCCGGGACTTGGCGCGCTCGCTGTCGGTCATCAGCGTGCTGGTGGTCGAAGTCATACCGGGTAAGACCGTTGTTGGATTGGAGATACCGAACGAACATCGGGAGCTGGTTTCACTCAGTGAAATCCTGATGTCAAAAGAATATGATAAATCCTCATCGCCGTTGACACTCGGCCTGGGCAAGGATATTTCCGGCAAACCGGTGGTTGCAGATCTTGGGCGCATGCCTCACTTGCTGGTGGCTGGCACGACTGGTTCCGGTAAGTCGGTATGCGTCAATGCCATGTTGATGAGCTTGCTCTACAAAAGCAAGCCCAGTGAGGTGCGCATGATCTTGATCGATCCCAAGATGCTCGAATTGAGTGTCTACGAGGGCATTCCGCATCTGCTAGCGCCTGTCGTCACTGATATGAAGGAAGCAGCCAACGCCTTGCGTTGGTGTGTCGCGGAAATGGAGACGCGTTATGAACTGATGGCCGCGCTCGGTGTGCGAAATATCGCGGGTTATAACCGAAAGGTCAAGGAAGCCGCGGATGCGGGTAGGCCGCTGGAGGACCCGTTGTTCGATCCTGACCATGCCGCTCCGGGGGCACAGCCGGCCGAGCTCAAGCAATTACCGTATATCGTTGTTGTGGTTGATGAGTTTGCCGATCTGTTCATGGTCGTCGGTAAAAAAATCGAAGAGCTGATCGCCAGACTGGCGCAAAAAGCACGTGCCTCGGGTATTCATCTGATTCTGGCGACGCAGCGCCCATCCGTTGATGTTATCACTGGCCTGATTAAATCGAATATACCCAGTCGTATCGCTTTTCAGGTATCCTCACGCGTCGATTCACGCACCATACTCGACCAGATGGGCGCTGAACAACTGCTGGGGCATGGTGATATGCTGTTCATGGAAGTCGGCACTAGCCTGCCGACCCGTATCCACGGTGCTTTTGTCGCTGACCATGAAGTCCACAATGTTGCGGAACATTTGAAGCAATCGAGTGAGCCCGACTATGTCGAAGAGGTATTGAAGGAGAATACTGAGGCCGTATTGCCTGGAGAAAAGCCTCAGGGTGCATCCGGTGACGAAATGGATGCATTGTACGATGAGGCCGTGATGATTGTCACAGAAACGCGTAAGGCGTCGATATCTTATGTGCAACGGCGGCTGAAAATTGGCTATAACCGCGCCGCGCGCATTATCGAAGAAATGGAGGCGGCCGGTGTCGTGAGCGCCATGCAATCGAACGGTGCGCGTGAGGTGCTGGCCCCGCCACCGCCAGAGGCACAACACTGATAGCGTAGCAGAGATCAGAATGCGAATTTCCGCACGGTTTAGTGGTCTATAAAACACGTTTGACTGTTCCCCTCATTTCTCACCTGGCGGCGAGATAATCACTGGTAAATCCAATGAAGCGACTATTACTGACAATTAACCTTTTTTTTGTTCTGCCAGTTAGCGTTCTTGCGGGCGAGGGCAGGGAAATGCTCGAGCGGTTTTTGACTGAGACGCAGACAATGTCAGCGAACTTCAAACAGACTTTAACTGCCAACGATGGTCGGTCACTGCAGGAGTCGTCAGGTGAGTTCTATCTGCAACGACCGGGTAAATTTCGCTGGAACTATTCCGAGCCCTATCCGCAGGAAATCGTGTCTGATGGAGAGCAGGTTTGGGTATTCGACGTCGATCTCGAGCAAGTGACCGTGCAGCAACAGGGACCCGCTCAAAACAACACGCCAATAGCCTTATTACAAAACAAACAAAAACTCGAGGATGCTTTCGAGATACATGAACTTGGTATCGAAGCCGGCCTACAACGCCTGGAGCTGCTGAATAAGAAAAACGATGTGGATTTTGATCGCATCGTCATCGGTCTGGATAACAAGGGATTGCGTTTTCTACGACTGCATGATCAGTTCGAACAGACAACGGATATTTATTTTACTGACCTGCAAACCAATCCCGAGCTCGATCCAGCGATTTTTCGTTTTACTCCACCGGAGGGTGTTGACGTCTTTGGGGGCTCATAATGCCCGATGAAGCATCGCGAACGGAGAATCCGCTGTATTCGCCACTGGCCGATCGTATGCGTCCAGCAACATTGGACGATTTCATAGGTCAAGATCATATTCTCCACAAAGGCAGCGCGCTGCGTCAGGCGATCGAGGCAGGCACATTGCATTCGATGGTGTTCTGGGGCCCGCCGGGCACCGGTAAGACCACGCTGGCGCGCATTATCGCCAATGGTGCCGATGCCTTGTTTCTGAGTATCTCGGCGGTACTGTCGGGCGTCAAAGACATCCGAACTGCGGTGGCAAGGGCCAAGGAGGAACAGGCGTATGGCAAGGCGACGATTCTGTTCGTCGATGAAGTGCACCGCTTCAACAAATCGCAACAAGATGCGTTCTTGCCCTACGTTGAAGATGGCACGATCTTTTTTATTGGCGCCACCACAGAAAACCCGTCGTTCGAATTGAACAATGCGCTTCTGTCTCGTGTTAAGACGTACGTGTTGAAGAGCCTGAACAAAGAAGATATTGCGTTGTTGCTGCAAAGGGCAGTCACAGACGTTGAATTTGGCTTGGGCGAGCGTCATGTTCAAATCGCCGGTGATCAGCTGTTACAGATCTCGACGTCTGCAGATGGTGATGCACGTCGTGCGCTCAATATGCTCGAGATTGCTGCGGATCTCGCCTCGGATAACAACGCCATCACAGACACGATAGTGCAGGATGTGACCACGCAAAGTTTTCGTCGCTTTGATAAAGGTGGCGATCTGTTTTATGACCAGATTTCAGCATTGCATAAATCGGTACGCGGGAGTAATCCCGACGCCGCGCTTTACTGGTTTGCGCGTATGCTCGATGGCGGTTGCGATCCCAGATACATCGCACGCCGTGTCGTGCGCATGGCCTCGGAAGACATAGGTAATGCTGACCCGCGTGGTCTGGAGATTTCGCTCAATGCTTGGAATACTTTCGAGCGACTGGGTAGTCCTGAGGGCGAACTGGCTATCGCACAGGCCATCGCCTACCTTGCGAGCACGGCCAAGAGCAACGCCGTATACACGGCCTTCGGCATGGCAATGCAGGATGCGCGTGAGCTGGGCTCACTGGATGTGCCGTTGCATATTCGCAACGCACCGACCCGTTTAATGAAGCAGTTGGGGCATGGTAAGGATTACCGCTACGCACACGATGAAGAGAACGCGTTTGCGGCCGGTGAAACCTACTTCCCAGATGAGATAGACGAGAAAATTTACTATCAGCCGGCGGAACGCGGACTCGAGATCAAAATCGGTGAAAAACTGAAAGGGTTACGCGAGTTGAACAGAAAAAACAGAACCAGAAAAACCTAGGAGTCTGCGCGGTAGAAATACCCGTAGCGAAAAAGTGGCACGGCTAGGGCTAGTTATTATGCATGAGTAATTCGATCAAGCCATCGCCGGAAAGCGGCCGGTAGTAATAGTAGCCCTGCATCGCATAGATATTCTTATTGATGAAGTAGTCGGCATCGTCTTTGGTTTCAACGCCTTCAATTACGCAGCGTAAATCCATGCGATCAGCCATGGCGATGATTCCGTCGACGATCGCTTTATTGGCGTAGCTTTTATACTTAAAGCCGGTCACGAAGGACTTGTCGATTTTGATGGTGCGTATCGGCAGTTTGTGTAAGTAGGAGAGTGAAGAATAACCGGTGCCGAAATCATCCAGGACGAACTTAATATTCGAAGACAGCAGTTCTTCCATTTTAGCAATGGTGTCATCGATATTATCGATCAGGATGTTCTCGGTAAACTCAAGCTGGATATCAGCTGGTGATAAGTCGTAGCGCTGCAGCACCTCGCACAGTTTGGGAACGAAGTTCTGTTGTTTGAACTGCTTCGGACTGATGTTGATCGAAACGTATTTGAAAGTCGTCTTTTTAGGAAGCTTTGATTTCAGTTGCCGGGTATAAGCACAAGCGGTGTTCAGTACCCAGTTGCTTACATCCAGCATCAAATTGGTTTCTTCGGCAATGCTGATGAAATCATCGGGTGACACGCTACCCAGGGCTGAATTGTTCCAGCGTACCAAAGATTCTGATGCGATAATTACGCCGCTGGCGTCGACAATCGGCTGGTATTGCAGGTAGAGCTCATTGTTGTTGATCGCCTTTCTGAGATAGTCCTCCAGTATCAGACGCTTACTGGCTGAAACTTGCATTTCTGGGTCGTAGAAGGCATAGGTATTTCTGCCATCAGATTTTGCCTTATACATCGCAGTGTCGGCGTGTTTGAGGACGTTCTCGCTGTCATTATCTTCGGTGCTTTTATCCGGAAATATCGTAACACCGACACTGGGTGTTATATGCAGAGAATACTGGCCGACCTGCAACGGCTCCGCCATGGCGTCGAGTATTCTGCGAGCAACAGCCTGCGCCGTGTTAATCGCCAATGACTCGCTGCTGCCAACATTGCGCAGAATGTAGACGAATTCATCACCACCGAGGCGGTAGACGTCATCGCCGACACGGGCTTCATCGATAAATCGGTCCGCAACTTTGGTGAGTAACATGTCACCCACGGAATGACCAAGTGAGTCGTTGATATTCTTAAAATGATCGAGATCAATATACAGGACCGCACCAAAATGGTCGTAACGCCGGGTATTGGCGATTTCCTGGTAGAGGTTGTACCTGAAGGCGCGTCGGTTCGGCAATTTCGTCAAAGGATCACGATTGGCCTGTTCCTCGTAGGATTTCTCCAGACTCTTGTTCGAATTGATCTGGTTTTTCAGCGTATAAATCGTCAGGCAGGCGGAACTTGCCAGTGATAGCTGATGTATTACTGGGGACAGTACATTGGCCATTTCAGCCGGTAATTTTAGGTGGCCGAACTCGAGTAGAATGATACCTACGTCCTTCAGGCTGTAGATGAAAAAACGCCGGCTTTCGACATCCACTGTAGTGACCGTTTCCTCAGCACAGGGGTAGAGTTCGTTGAATGACCAAATTACCTCTGCGCACTGGTGCGGTGGTGGTGTCTGCCTGTCGGTGTAGCTCAGAAAATAATGAAAACCGGATGCTTCTTGAT
>JABDQW010000191.1 GCA_013042055.1 Gammaproteobacteria bacterium
ACTCAGAACACCGCGCTAGCCTGCACTTCTCACCAGGATCACGCGAGCAGGCGCCGGAAGAAGCCCCCCTGGTAAGACAGGCGGGCTGGTGTTAGCAAGCGCCGCTCTGGAGCGAAAAGCGTAGCCATAGCTACGGTTTGAGTGAAGAGCAAGCTTACGCACACGAATCCGGCGCCTGCTCGCGTGATAGGCATGTTCGAATAACACACTGTATTTTAGCTATCCTGGTTTATCTCAAAAAAAACTATGCCTTATCAATATTCCGCGCCGCCTGGTGAGAAATACGGGTCAATTCCAGGCTGATACGACGTTTTGGTGAAACAGCTGGCCTTGATAATCGAAAATTGCGCCTTTGGGCGTGATCTCGCTCAGCGTCAAATCCGACGCGAATTGGTCACCTTCTTCCATGAAGCGGCCATTGATGACAATGCTGCGATGCAGTGGATTGCTGGAATACACGTGTGCCGAGAATTCCATGATCGGAATCTGTTGTTGGACATAATCCGGTAATTCATCCCGCTGCAACAAGCTAGCTTCAGGGGGCGTGTATACTGGGGTCGTTTCTACTAAAACCTGATGCGTTGGTCGGACAGTTGTCTGCGCAACCGCAGGTATCTCTACCTGTTTATATACAATTTCTTCGTGTAACGGCACTGATGATAGCGGTTCGGAATCGATGTATGCAGGCAATGCGTGCATCTTATCCACAGTCGTTGGTTCTGTCTGACCGATCGTCAGCGGCGATGCGGCGGGCTGCTCGACGCTCGCGTCGGTAATGATAAAATACAACAATGCGCCTAGGTTGACGAAAACGGCGAATAGCAGAACCTGCGGCCAATAGTGTGTCTTGCTGGTTGGGGAATCGTGGCCGATGGTGTGCAGCGTCTGGACTGATGGCGCGCTACCGCGTCCGCGTTCTTGCTCAGACTTTTTCAGGGCATCGAGGATATACGACATCAGCCTTTCCTGGTGTTCAACATGGGGGTATTCAGCTCAAGCTCGGAGTTCAACAGAATGAAGGTGTGTGGCCCGACGACACCATCGGGGATCAATCCTTTGCTCAGTTGGAACTTGATAACCTGAGATCTGAGTTTTTCGTTATAGGTGTCATGGATCGTGGGCACGTGGTTTTGTCCATAAATACGTACCAGCTGCTGGTCCAGCCACTGCACCAGCGGTCCTTGGCTGCCGGGTTGTATCGCCGCATTGTAGTAGGGTGGTTTTTGCCACAGTAGGGTGTATTCGCCCAGCCAGTACTGATTCAGCACGTCCGTTGAAATATTGATCGTTTCGTCACCTCTGCGTAAGGTCGCTTCGGTGTCATTCAGATAGGTCAGTATGATAAAAGCTGGATTATGTTGCTCGTCATACAGCTTGAGAACAGCTGGGCGGTTCAGAATCGCCAGACTGCGCAGGTTTCCCTGTCGATGCAAACAGCTCAGACCGTCGAGTTTGGCGAAGTTACAGGCGTTGCCATCGTTTGACGGGTCGTAGTCTCTATTCCAGACATCCAGTAGGTCGGCATAGGCTTGTATCTTGCTGTCAAGCGCATTGGAAAATATCAGGTCATAAAAATCGGATACCGTGTCCGATGCGGTGCTGACTTCGATGCTGTCTGTGGTCTCGGTCTCGGTCTCGGCTTGCTGCGTCGTTTCGATGGTGACAGCCGCGCTGGCGATTGCTTCATCAGCGACAGGAACGGCCTTCACCTCAACCTCTGGCTCCCGTTCCATGGTGACGACGGGAGTTGTCGCAATCGTTTGTTGCTGGGTTCCCAGCAAAGTGCTGACATTGGCAGCGAATGATTTCAGTACGTTCGACTGAATCAACGCAAACGTTAACGCAGTGACAGCTGCAATACCGGCAGCGGCTGAGAAATAGGCAGGCCATTGCGCTTGTTTACGCTTGGACTGCTGTTGTTCTCCAAAAACCTCCTTGGCAGCTTTGTTCAAGGTCTGCAGATCGACACGGGCCTTGTTTTCGACGTAGGCTCCCAACAGTGCGCGGTCGCAAATAATATTGATGATACGTGGGATACCCTTGCTGAGTTGGTAGAGCTTTTGTTGTGCTTTTTCGTCGAACAGCTGAATATTCGAACCGGCAACGGCCAATCGATGGCTGATATAGGCTTTGATCTCGAAGCGCGACAACGGTTTCAGATGAAAACGGGCAGTGATACGTTGTGCCAGCTGGCGCATGTTCTCTTGCGCCAGGATGTCGAGCAATTCGGGCTGCCCCAGGATAATGATCTGCAGCAATTTACGTTGGTTGGTTTCGAGATTGGTCAGCAGGCGCAACTGCTCCAGCACCGTATGGTCCATGTTCTGCGCTTCATCGATGATTAACACGGTCTTCTGGCCGGCGGCGTTGGCCTGCAATAAGAAGGCATTGATGCGGTCGATATACGTCTTTACGCTATTGCTACCCTCAGGGTAGTCGATGCCGAGTTCATCGCAGATGGTTGCCAGCAATTCTGTTGCGGTAACCTTGGGGTTGAAAACCAGCGCAATATTCGACCGCTCCGGAATCTGCTCCAGCAGGCATCGGCAGACGGTCGTCTTACCGGTACCCACTTCACCGGTCAACAATATGCAGCCACCCTCACTATTAAGTCCATAAACGAGATGTGCCAAAGCGTCTCGATGCTGATCCGTCATGAACAGATAACGGGGATCGGGAGCGATTGAAAAGGGTGATTCTTTGAAGCCGAAATACGTGTTGTACATACTTTATTGCTGAAGCGAGGCGATCTTTGTGCCAACTATAGCGTTTTAACGAGCTGAATGCAGCAGTTTCCGGGCCCTGCTCGGAGGTCGCTGAAGGCATTCGCCGTGCTTTGGATCGTGTTAACAGACGCTTGGTCAGGGCTGGATGCAGGCTTGTTATATGTAAGTTGTTGATCATCGGTAGAATTTAGGGTTGATTGGTGCCCCTAGGGGGGGTGTCAGCGTGTTGTTGCCGGTGTTGAAGCTGGCGTTCAGCTGGTTGAAAATGCTTAGATGCTAGTCTGCCTGCCTGGTCAACCATGAGAAGCGTCGATGTCTGAGCCTTATCCAAATTTATTCAAATCCCTGGATTTGGGTTTTGCGACCTTGGAAAACCGCGTGATCATGGGATCTATGCACACCGGCCTTGAGGATATCCGCGGTGGATTCGAGCGGCTGACAGCATTTTATGCCGATCGTGCCCGCGGCGGTGTCAAATTGATCGTAACAGGCGGCACATCACCGGATTTTTGCGGCCAGCTGGTGCCGTTTTCATCGCGACTGAGCTTCTCCTGGCAGGTCAGCAAACACCGCCAGCTGACTGCCGCCGTGCATGATGCCGGCAGCCGCATCTGCATGCAAATCCTGCACGCCGGGCGCTATGCCATGCATCCTTTCGCCATTGCGCCATCGGCTATTAAGTCACCAATTTCACCGTTCAAACCGCGTGCAATGTCAGCCGGTGCGATCAAACGCTGCATCAATGCATATGTAAAAGCCGCGCTGCTGGCTAAAAAAGCAGGCTACGATGGTGTCGAGATCATGGGCTCCGAGGGCTATTTGATCAACCAGTTCATCTGTACCCATACTAATAAACGTGAGGATCAATGGGGCGGTTCATTCGACAACAGAATACGATTCGCGACACAGATCGTCGATCGAACGCGTAAGGCTGTCGGTAATGACTGGATCATCATCTACCGCTTGTCCATGCTCGACCTGCTCACGGAAGGCAGCAGCTGGGAAGAAGTGGTGCAACTGGCGCAGGCTATTGAGCGGGCTGGTGCGACCATGATCAATACCGGTATCGGCTGGCACGAAGTCAGAATACCGACGATCGCGGCCATGGTGCCTCGAGCGGCATTCACCTGGGTAACAGCCCGTTTGAAACCGTCGGTGTCGGTTCCATTGATCACTTCCAACCGCATCAACACGCCTGAACAGGCTGAGCAGGTTCTGGCCGACGGTGAAGCCGATATGGTGTCCATGGCGCGACCGTTCCTCGCCGATGCGCAGTTTATTGACAAGGCGAAAAACAGCGAGGCCTCGCGCATCAACACCTGCATCGCCTGTAACCAGGGTTGCCTGGACCGGGTTTTTCGAAAGCAGCGTGCCACCTGCCTGGTCAATCCCCGCGCCTGCTATGAGACCGAGCTGATCATTGAAGAGACCAATATACACAAGAAGATCATCGTCTTCGGTCTGGGCCCAGCGGGCATGGCTTTCGCCAGTGTTGCGGCCGAGCGCGGTCACGCGGTTACGGCCTACGATATCGCTGACATCGGCGGTCAATTACGGCTTGCGGTAAAAATACCCGGTAAACAGGAGTTCGCGGAAACGCTGCGCTACTTTCGCCATGCGATGGAAGATCACGGTGTCGTATTGAAACTCGGCCAAAGCCTGAGTGCGCGTCAGATCAGGGCGACTGAATGCGATGCGGTGGTTATTGCTACCGGGGTCACGCCTCGTATGCCCCAAATTGACGGCATCGATCACCGCAAGGTGGTGTCCTATGTGGATATCATCGATGGCAAGGTAGCCGCGGCAGAGCGGGTGGCGATCATTGGTGCCGGCGGGATCGGTTTTGATGTTGCGACCTTGTTGCTCGATCAGCACCAGGCGAAAAACAAGGCGCAGTGGCTGCATGGCTGGGGTGTGGACACGGAATACGACGGCCGCGGCGGCCTTCTCGATCAAGCCGAAGCAGTGCCATCACAACGGCGTATCTATCTGCTGCAACGCAAACACACCAAACCAGGTGCTGCGTTGGGGAAAAGCACGGGCTGGATCCATCGAACCGTGCTTAAAAATGCCGGTGTTCAAATGCTTTCCGGTGTCAAATACGAGCGTATCGATGATCAGGGCCTGCACATCACGCATCGTGGTGAGGTTCGCGTCCTGGAGGTGGATCAGATCGTTCTTTGCGCTGGGCAGGAACCAAATCGAACACTCGCCGATGATTTGCAGGGATCGGGTATACTGGTACACGTCATCGGTGGTGCCGACAAGGCGCTGGAACTGGATGCTGAACGTGCTATCCGACAAGGCGTGGAACTGGCCGCGACGATATGATCAATCGCATCTCGTTATCAGTCTGGCTATATAGCGGCTTATCCGCGCTACTGATCCAGACCGGCGTGCTCGCTGCGAGCCCTGACAGCGATTTGGTGCAGAATACTGTCGAGTTGTACCTGCAAACCCAGCGGATCGCCGGCAAAAAGCCCAACCGCCTGATCCATGAAAGCAGTCCCTATTTACTGCAGCACGCTTACAATCCGGTACAGTGGTATCCGTGGGGTGATGAAGCCTTCGCGCGCGCCAGGCAGCAGAACAGACCCGTCTTTCTTTCCATCGGTTATTCGACCTGTTACTGGTGCCACGTGATGGCACACGAATCCTTCGAGAATGACGCGATTGCGGCAATCCTGAACGAACATTTCATTGCAATCAAGCTCGATCGGGAAGAGCGACCGGACATCGACGCGGTTTACATGGCGGCCACGCAGCTGATCAACGGTTATGGCGGTTGGCCGATGACGGTATTGCTAAATCATGATCTTGAGCCTTTTCATGCTGGTGTTTACTATCCGCCGGAGACAACAGATGACAGCATCGGTCTGACCGAAATATTGCTCAAGGTGGCCGATCTATGGCGTCAAAATCGGCCCCGTCTAGATCGGGTTGCGGCGCAGATTACGACTCAGATCAAGGCGGCCGCCGATGAATCCATGGCTGGAGGCACTATCGATCCGGAAGCACAGCGGCGGGCGTTCGAACAGATCGACGCGATGTATGACAGCGAGTACGGCGGTTTTGGTGGGGCGCCTAAGTTTCCTCGCGTGGAAAAGCTAGTATTCTTGCTTGAGGTCGCAGCCAGCGATGATGAGCGCGCGAAGCGTGCACTGACGATCGCGCGCGAGACTCTGGTTGCGATGTTGCAAGGCGGCCTGTACGATCAGGTGGGTGGCGGTTTTCACCGCTACGCGGTTGATGCCCAGTGGCAGGTGCCGCATTTCGAGAAAATGCTTTATACGCAGGCATTGGTATCGTTGGCCTACACACGGCTGTATCGAATCGACCCTGATCCAGTGTATCGCGATGTCGTCACCGCCACGCTGGATTTTGTGCTGCGAGAGATGCGTGACCCGAATGGCGGTTTTTTCTCGGCGCTCGATGCCAGCAGTGAACGACTGGATCAGTCCGGGTCGAAAGCGGAGGGCGCCTATTATCTCTGGTCTGCGAATCAGCTGCAGTCCGAACTCGACAAAGCCGAATGGGTGCTTGTCCGTGATTATTATGGGATCGAGCCAAATGGCAACATTCATTCAGATCCGCACGGCGCGTTCAAAGGCTTGAATATCCTGCATCTAAGTGAGGGATTCCGGGAAAGCGGGCTTGACGAAAAACAGTCGGTTTTGATCAGCCGTGCTAGAAAAAAGCTGTATCAGGCGCGTCTGAAAAGACCGCGCCCGCACCTTGACGACAAGATCATTACCGCCTGGAACGGGATGATGATCGCCGCACTGGCTGCGGCCGCTGCGGAATTCGATGAGGAACGCTATCTCGAGGCTGCCCAGCAGGCTGCAGCCTTCATCCGAGATCATTTGGTCGATCATCAATCGGGGCGTTTATACCGTCGTGTGCGGGACGGTGAAGCAGGGATCGAGGCGACGCTTGCTGATTACGCCTGGACCGTGAATGGACTGCTGGCCCTGTACAAAAACACCAGCAGACGATCCTGGCTGAAGCTGGCACAGCAGCTGACCGAACAGCAGCTGCGAAGTTTCTACGACGACGAATCCGGGAGCTTTTTCGAGTCTGGTAATGACAGGAACGTGCTGTTTCGCTCGAGGTCTGCCTACGATGGCGCCTTGCCTGCGCCAAACGCGATTGCGGTCGAAAACCTGTTATTGCTGAGCGACTTGACTGGCGATAAACGCTGGCGGCAAACGGCCAGCGAGACACTGAGCGCATTTGCGGGCTCGATCAACAGTAATCCTGCCAGGGCGTCCTGGATGCTGACGCAGATAAACCATGCCACGGACCAAGAAAGATCCCCAAACGAAAACCAGCAGTAGGAGCGGCTTCAGCCGCGAAATTCGCGCGATCGGCATGCAATTCGCGGCTGAAGCCGCTGCGACGAGCCGTGACAAGCCAGCTCGAATAACACGGTGTATTTTTGATCATTCGAAATTTTCTCCAAAGGGCCAAGGCCTTAACGGAATACTACGCCGCCTGGTGAGAAATGCGGGGTAAAATAGCCAAATGCTGAATCGAACTGTATGTATCGCGCCGATGATGGGCTATACCGATCGCCATGCGCGGTATTTCCTGCGGCTGATATCCCGACACGTATTGTTGTACACCGAAATGGTAACGACTGGCGCCGTAATGCACGGCGACCGTAAGAAACTGTTGCGCTACGATTCACGAGAACTGCCGCTCGCGATTCAGCTCGGTGGCAGTGATCCGCATGAACTGGCCGACTGCAGTCGGATGGCCGAGGATGCCGGTTTCTCTGAAGTGAATCTGAATGTTGGTTGCCCAAGTGACCGGGTGCAGAACCATCTGATCGGTGCCTGTTTGATGGCGTATCCGCAGCGGGTGGCAGAGGCGGTCGCAGCGATGCGATCCGTGGTGGCGCTGCCGGTTACGGTCAAATGTCGCATCGGTATTGATCAGATGGAGAGCTATGCGGATTTCGAGCGCTTTGTCGAAACCGTAGCATCGGCAGGTTGCGATACCTTTATCGTGCACGCTCGCAAGGCTTGGTTACAGGGATTGAGCCCGAAGCAGAATCGGGAAATACCGCCGTTGAAATATGACTTCGTATACCGCCTGAAACGGCAACATCCCCATCTCACTATCGTTATTAACGGTGGTATCAAGACAATAGAGCAGATGGCAGCTCACCTCAAGCATGTCGACGGCGTCATGCTGGGTCGTGAAGCCTATCACAATCCCTATCTGCTAGCGCAGGTCGATCGCAGGTTTAATGGCGATACGGTCAATCCGTGGTCCAGAGATGAAATCCTGGAGGCATTTATTAATTATGCCAAAGAGCAACTCGCCGCGGGTGAAAGCCTGCACCGCATCAGCCGCCATCTGCACGGCTTATACAAGAACGTGCACGGTGCCAAGGCCTGGAAGCGCTACCTCAGCGAGCACGCCCACAAACCCGGGGCAGGCATTCAGGTGTTACAACAGGCCCGACAGCTGGTGCTTTGACGGCGACCCTCTATCAACTGAGATCAAATTCCAGGCGATCTCTTGGGTGAATTATGTCTAGCCAGGTGAGAAATGCGGGCTAGTCCTGGCGAGAAATGCGGGCTAGCAAGCCAGTCGTGATTTCCAGCTAATCAGCAAGCTTGCGTCGGGTGATGCGCCGACGTCAATGTCCTCGCCGAAGCCGATATCGATTGCCGAGCACCTGCCAATTCTGACAGAGCCGCCGAAGACCAGGATCCAACTGCTACCTAGAAAATCCAGCGTTGTGTCTTTGTAATAGCCTGAGTGGCCGGTGAGTTGCAGTTTGAGTGCAATACGCTGGTTGAGCGCCAGATGCGTACCGATATGTCCAAATACGACCAGATCTTCGGTGTCCAGATCTGCAAATATAGAATCACCTGGAAAGACAACGCCGAAATTGGTGTCGATCGATGATAAATCACCGAGTCGGGTGGACCCCGCCAGCCAGAAAGCGTAGTCCAGATCATTATTTCCGGTGAGCTCGTTGCGCTTGCCTAAAGGCATGTCTATCGATCCCCAGGCGCTGACTGCGGTTTTGTCGCCTCGATAAATCTGGTGACCGAGGCCGAGCTGACTATCTGCGATGCCGGATATTGACTGGTTCGATCCATAATTGATCGTATCCGCTCTGGCATAATAAATACTAATATTGTTATCGGGTACCAGGGGCCTGAATGCTCGGGGTAGGCCGAACACCTTGTGCCATTCATCGATCGCGTGATCGAAAACACCACCGCTTCGATAAATGAATGAAAGATCCAGTCTCAGTGCCCAGTCCTTGTTCAGTGCTTCCATACCACCAAACGTCAGGTGATAGCCTTCGAAGTCGATGAGCAGTTTTTCAAGTCCGGTATCTTCCGCATTCAGCGTATTGGCAATGTCCAGGGAGACGTAATAGCGAGGTGCTGCTGGTTCGGGTAGCCATGCTGATGTCGGCATCGGCTGGCCATAGATCATTGTAAACGGATTCTGGTCTCGGCTCAGGAATGGGTCAGCCTGGCTAGCACTAGAATGGGTAGCGGCAATGATGGCAATGACGAACGATAAAACCCCACAGGTGTTGTTGCCAATGGGGCTCATGTTCGACTATGAAAGCGGTTTCTATTTCAAGCTCGCGTAGTACGCTGCCAGGTTGTCTATGTCAGCATCACTCAGTGGCTTGGCCATTGGATTCATGGTTGCGTTCTCACGTGTCCCATCACGGAATCCTTTTAGCGTCGTAATAAGGTACTCTTCTTTCTGGCCCGCCAGGTTCGGATAGGTTGGTATCATGCTGATGCCTTCTGCGCCGTGGCAGCCTGCACAGGCGACTGATTTTGCTTTGCCAGCAGCCGGATCGCCTGCCGACGCGGTAGTGGCTGCTGCTGCAAAAGCAGCAGCGGAAAGTATAGTCAGAATTTGAGCTTTCATCTTGTTTCGTCTCCTCCGAGTAATTTTTTATTATATGCTTATAAGGAAATTCTATTAGTTATCATGTACTTGCTTAATCAAGTGCGGTCAGCAACACATTACATTTGTCAATGATAGCCTAATTCAAATACTACGAGAACGCGGCAAATACCATTTCTACTGTAGATACGATCGATACCCCGGTTGGTTTGTTCAAGGTTCTGTCATAAGGTTCGTTTAACCCTTGCAGTTATTCAACCATGGGCGCTAATGAGAGGATTTTGACAAAAATTGCTAAAGAAACGGCGATAAACAAAAAAACCACGGGCTTCGGGACCGATGGGACTGGTGTTCGATAATGACGGCGGTTTTCATTTCAGGCTAGAATAAAATGCCGCCAGGTTTTCGATGTCAGCGTCACTCAATGATTTGGCCATTGCATTCATTACATTATTTTCGCGTGTGCCGTCGCGAAAACCTTTCAATGTCAAGATCAGATAACCTGCATTTTGACCAGCCAGATTGGGATATTTGGGTACGACGCTGATGCCGTCAACGCCATGGCAGCCTGCGCAGCTGGCTGATCTTACCTTGCCAGCAGCCGGATCGCCAGCCGACGCGGAAGTGGCTAACGTTGCTGTAAATAACGCAGTCAGTATTTGACGTTTCATAACTTTCTATCTCCGCGTAATGTTTGTGTCCGAGTATCAGTGTAGCGCTCTGCGGCATTTCCAGTCCATCTTGCAGACTGACGCCAGTAGAAACTGTCTAAACAGTACTCTAATCGGTACTCATTGCCAACCATCACAGGTAGCGCCCCCCACTCGCAATCACTACGACAAGGAGCCCGATTAAAAGGTTCAACGCGATCAGCTTTCGGATCTGGGCCAAGTACTTGCCGCCTTCTGGGTAGTTCTGCGTGATCACGGCGTGCCTGAGTCTGCGGTAGGGTGCAAAAAAGACATGAAAATAAATCAATACCATGACGATGCCCGCAACGTGCATGATATGTATGTGCATGCCCGCGTTAGCAAAACCACCAAAGTAGGCAAACAACATCCAATAGCCCGTTGCCAGCAGAATGATGATGCTCAGCCAAACCCAGATGAAAAACAACTTGAAGACATGTACCCATAACTGCAGCCGGGGGGGCGGTTCGAGGGTGCTGGCTGCCGCGGGTCGCAGCGCCATATAGGCGAAAAACATCCCGCCGACCCAGATTACAGCGGCCAACAGGTGCAGCGCGATACTGACAGACATACGTTATCTCCGGTTACGATTGGCGCGCATCTTAATTGTTTCATCGCAAAGGCGCAAAGGACGCAAAGACAGCTGGTGTTTTTACCGCAGAGGCGCGGAGGCGCTGAGAAGATACAGGTTTTGATGCTAACACGTGATCCATAGGCGGATTTTGGTATAACTTGCGAACACACTTGTAGGAACAAAAAAAGTCTTTCTTCGCGTCTCCGCGCCTCTGCGGTTAAATAAATGCTAGTTTGTGTCCTTTGCGCCTTTGCGATGTATGCGTGTCTTATATACGCATGGGTTCGCATAATGGGCTAGAGACTCCAACGCTACAATGTTGTAAAGTGTGCGCCCGTTAAAGTTCTGAGCCCAAGAGGATAGATCATGGCAGATTTCAAAATAGCGCCATCCATATTGTCGGCCGATTTCGCACGACTCGGCGAAGAAGTCGATAACGTGCTAAGAGCAGGTGCAGATATCGTCCATTTTGACGTCATGGACAATCATTACGTACCTAATCTGACGATTGGCCCGTTGGTGTGCGATGCATTGCGCAAGCATGGCGTCACGGCACCGATCGATGTGCACCTGATGGTCAAGCCGGTGGATCGTATTATTCCGGATTTTGCCAAGGCGGGTGCGACCTACATTACCTTCCATCCGGAAGCGTCCGACCATATAGACCGCAGTCTGCAGTTGGTTCGCGATAGTGGTTGTAAGAGCGGACTGGTATTCAATCCCGCCACATCGCTGAGTTACCTGGAATACGTGCTCGACAAGGTTGATATGGTGTTGTTGATGTCGGTAAACCCCGGCTTCGGTGGTCAGTCATTTATTCCAGCGACGCTGGATAAATTGCGCCAGGCGCGCAAGTTAATTGATGATTCTGGCCTCGATATTCGACTCGAAATTGACGGCGGCGTCAAAGTCGACAACATCCGCGAAATCGCTGAAGCAGGCGCTGACACGTTCGTGGCGGGCTCCGCTATCTTCGGTGCTGCATCAGAGAACGACGCCAATGTCTACGACACCGTCGTCGGCAAGATGCGCGACGAGCTTGCCCAAGCAGCTTGAGATGCTGTTGACTCGATCGAGCTGCCTTCGCGGTTTTAGTACTAGCCCGCATTTCTCACCAGGCGGCGTGGAATACGGATAAGTCATTGGCGCCAAGGAAAAAAGCTGGGATGATCAAAAATACAATACGTTTTTCAAGCATGCCAATCACGGTTCAGGCTGGCCTTCGCGCCTGCTCCCGTGATCCTGTTGAGAAATGCGGGCTAGAACGGACTGAGCGATAAAGATTATGGACAGTGGTTTATTAGCTCGGCCAGATATGGTGCTGATCGACGTTGACGGCACCTTGGTCGACAGTGTTCCGGATCTGGCATACTGTGTCGATGCCATGATGAGCGAACTGGGTTTGCCTGAACGCGGACAAAAGCGCGTCCGCCATTGGGTCGGCAATGGCGTCGAGCGCCTAGTGAAACGGGCGCTGGTTAACCAGTTGGACGGAGAGCCTGACGAGGTATTATATGCCAGGGCGTTGCCGGTATTCGAAGCGCTCTATCGTGAGAATACTTCAAAACGCAGTTGCCTGTACCCGGGTGTCAATGAAGCGTTGGCATTTCTGAGGACCACCGGTATTCGCATGGGCTGTGTGACCAACAAGGCCAGTCAGTTCACGCTGCCGCTGCTGCAGGATCTGGGCGTGCGTGACAACTTCGAAATCGTGATTTGTGGTGATATGGTGGAACGCAAGAAACCGGATCCGCTGCCGCTGTTGCAGGCTGCTAAACAGCTTGAAACCGAACCGCAGGAATCGTTGATGCTTGGCGATTCGATGAGCGACGTCAACGCCGCACGCGCCGCCGGTTTCCAGATCGTGTGCATGTCCTACGGCTACAATCATGGCGAAGATATCCGCGATTATGATCCGGATGCGGTCATCGACTCCATGGCTGAGATCAAAGATATTATTGACTGGTAGGGGCGTGCTGGTAACATTATCGGTAGTCATATTAGAAGCATCGATGTCGACAATTTCCATACAGAAGGGACGAGCACAAACTCACAGCTGGCGATGGTGAGTCATTGTGTTTCGCACCGATAAACTTTTGTACTGGAAAATGCCATGCCTTCCGAAGCTGATAACACCGCATTAATCGACAAACTCAAACAAACCAACTGCAACCGCGTTCCGCTGGTGCGCGAAGTGCTCGCCGATCTGGATACTCCGCTCAGCACCTATCTCAAGCTAGCCAACGCGCCTTATTCGTATTTATTTGAATCCGTTCATGGTGGTGAAAAATGGGGCCGTTATTCCATTATCGGTCTGCCGTGCCGGACAGTGATCAAGATCAACAAGCGAACGGTCATCACCGAGGTCGATGCACAGGTTGTCGCCGAAGAGCACGTCGAGGACCCGCTGAGCTGGATCACCGCGTTCCAGCAGCGCTACCAGGTTCACGAAGATGAAAACCTACCGAGATTCACCGGCGGACTGGTCGGCTATTTCGGCTACGAGACCATTGCCTATATCGAGGCGCGCTTGGATCATGACGAAAAACCGGACCCGTTGGAGACCCCGGACATCTTGTTGATGGTCTCAGATGAGGTGATCGTGTTTGATAACCTGTCCGGCAAACTCTATGTGATTGTGCATGTGGACCCGCATCGAGACAACGCTCTGGCCGATGGTGAAAAGCGACTCGAACAGATTATCGACGGCTTGCGCCACCCGGTACCGGAAACACCGGGCCACGAGGCCAGGAGCATTGATGAGGCCGATTTTGTCTCAGGTTTCACCGAGCAAGGTTTCAAATCGGCTGTCGATACAGCCAGGCAATACATCATCGACGGCGACATCATGCAGGTCGTATTGTCACAACGTCTGACCATACCTTATTACGCCAGACCGTTAGAGCTGTATCGCGCACTACGGAGTCTGAATCCGTCACCCTACATGTACTACTTGGATCTGAGTGATCATCATGTGGTGGGTTCCTCGCCGGAAATTCTGGTGCACCTGGAAGGCAATCAGGTCACTGTGCGCCCGATTGCGGGGACTCGGCCACGCGGTGACGATGAAGCATCTGATAAAGCACTGGAACAGGATCTGCTGGCTGATCCGAAGGAACTCGCCGAGCATTTGATGTTAATCGATCTGGGTCGAAACGACGTTGGCCGTGTCAGCCAAACTGGCAGCGTCAAATTAACGGAGAAGATGATAGTAGAACGTTATTCTCACGTGATGCATATTGTGTCGAACGTCACCGGTCAGCTACAGCAGGGTATGACCGCGATGGACGTGCTGCGCGCGACATTTCCTGCAGGAACGGTCAGCGGTGCACCAAAAATCCGGGCGATGGAGATTATCAACGAGCTCGAGCCGGTCAAACGCGGCATCTACTCCGGTGCTGTCGGTTACCTGTCCTGGAATGGCAACATGGATACGGCCATTGCGATTCGGACCGCTGTTATCAAGGATCAACAACTTTCGATCCAGGCAGGGGCTGGTATTGTCTATGATTCTGTGCCAGAAAATGAATGGGCCGAAACCATGAACAAGGCTCGGGCGATTTTCCGCGCAGTTGCGATGGCCGAAGCCGGTCTCAATACAGGTCAGTCGGGCTGATGGCACCTGCCAGCTTGGGCGCACTTTTGCTGACGATGCTGGCGATGATGTCGCCGGTGCAGGCGATGCCGGTAGCGCAGCAGCTGGTTATTATCGTCAACGAAGCCGACCCGTCGAGTCAGCGCATCGCCGATTACTACCAACTGAAACGTGGCATCCCGGATGCGCATGTCATCAAGGTGAAGTTACCCGTCGGAAAGAAAAGTATCGGGCGCAACAAGTTCGAGCAGGTCTATCAGCAGGTTAAACAAAAGACGCCACAATATGTCCAGTATTATGCATTGGCATGGAGCCAGCCGTATAAAGCCGGTTGTATGTCGATAACCAGCGCGTTTGCTTTCGGTTTTGATGAAGCTCACTGCGCCAAGGGTTGTAATCGCACCCGCCAGAGCGCCTATTTCAATGCGGAGACACGTCGGCCTTTTCAAGATCTGGGTATTAGACCAACCATGCTGCTTGCCGGAGTTTCACTGGATCAGGTGCGTGATATGATCGAACGCGGTGTTGGCGCAGACGCCAGCTACCCAAAGGGAACTGCCTACCTGGTTAGCACCAGCAACAAGGCGCGTAACGTGCGCGCGCAATTTTACCCGCTAACGGCCGACAAGCTGGGAAGGCGTATCGACATTCGCATCGAACAAACCGATGCGCTCACTGGCAGAAACGATGTGTTGTTCTACTTCACCGGATTGAAACAGGTGAACGCTATCGATAGCAATCGCTTTGTTGATGGCGCCATCGCTGATCACCTGACTTCGGCCGGTGGCGTATTATTCGGCGGTAAGCAAATGAGCCTATTGCGCTGGCTCGAAGCCGGAGCAACGGCGAGTTACGGGACCGTCGTGGAACCTTGCGCCTTTGTGCAGAAATTTCCTCATCCTGCTATTGTGATCGATCGCTACACGCGGGGTGAAACGCTAATCGAGGCGTACTGGAAAAGCGTGGCCTGGCCAGGGCAGGGTCTGTTCGTCGGCGAGCCGCTGGCCTCGCCATATGCAGGTCTTATCTGATGATTTTTATTTAACGCAAAGGCGCTAAGGCGCAAAGAACGCAAAGGATTGTAGTAATGGATGAAAATGATATTTCAAAATATGTGATTGGCGCTGCTATTGAAGTTCACAAATATCTAGGACCGGGATTACTTGAATCTGTATATCAGCAATGTATGGTTAGAGAGCTGCAATTACATGCAATTGATGTTGCTACAGAACTGGTTCTGAAGGGTGAGTATAAAGGGCTGAAGTTCGATATTGATTACAGAATCGATATGTTGGTTGCTGACAAAGTCGTAGTAGAGCTAAAAGTGGTTGACTCATTATTACCAGTGCATAAGGCTCAGCTTCTGTCATATATGAAATTAAGTGGTAAAAAGCTTGGATTATTAATTAACTTCAATGAGGCTGTAGTAAAAGATGGTGTCAAACGAATCGTTAACAAATTATAAGCTTTGCGATCTTCGCGCCTTTGCGCCTTTGCGTTGAATTTTAAGATGTTAGTTATGATCGACAATTACGACTCTTTTACCTACAACCTGGTGCAATACCTGGGTGAACTCGGAGCGCAGGTGAAGGTATTCCGTAATGACGACATCACGGTCGATGCGCTGCAGGCGCTGAAACCGGAGCGCATCATGATTTCCCCCGGGCCCTGTACCCC
>JABDQW010000193.1 GCA_013042055.1 Gammaproteobacteria bacterium
TCTAACCGATGCATCATGGGTCAATGAAAGATAATGACAGGCATCGCTGCGAACCCGCGGATCGGGATGCCGGGTGAGTTCACCCAGCCCCGGTACCAGTTCGAGTAGCTCGGGTTTGCCCTGGTACTCTTCGAAGATCACACCGGCACCGAGGCGCGCATTGATTTTGGCCTCGGGATCGCTGACCAGCCCGATCAGCGCATGCAGCAGACCAGGCTTCCGGGCGATCAGCGCCAGCACCTGTTTGACCTCGCCCTCCCCAAGACGCTGCTCGAAATATCGCGTCATGCCCTGCTCAGAACCGGACAGCTCGGCCCAGGCGCGCAGTTCGGTCTCGGTGTGCAGACCGGCGAGTTCGAATTCGCCGATTCTAACCCAGGGCACAGTACGTACATCCAGCTCAGCGGCGACCTCCGGCTTTTCGCCGAGGTTCACGACCTGCAACTGCGCGATCACACCCTGCTTTACCAGTTCGGACAGGCTGTTCAGCTCCGCGGCGCAATGCGGGCAGTGGGGGCCCAGCAGCATCAGCGCCTGCACGACTGGTTTTTTTAGCGATTGCTCTGACATGAATCACACGATCAATATTTACACGAAGTTATCTTAGGGTAGACTGTGGTTAATTGCATTGACCAAAACCAAAGACACACTGCTCTGGTACTCAGCCGATAGAATGACTGTTCGCACAATCTCGCCACAACAACGGGGCCAATTATGTCGCATACTGCTGTTTGCGACCTGTTTTGTCGCATTGACCGCTGCCTGTGCGGACAAGGATGATCCGTTCCTGGAATTTGACGATACTCTGCTCGAGGAAGAGCTGGTCTATCCGGACTGGTTCAAAATCAGTATCGGCGATCTGAACGAGGATATCAAAGAGGCCAAGGCGGCCGGCAAGTCGGGCATCATGGTCTATTTCGGGCAAAAACTCTGTGCCTATTGCGAGCAATTCCTGCAGGAGAACCTGGGTGCGCCCGACATCGAGCGTTACGTACGCGAACATTACGACATCATTCCATTCGATATCTGGGGCATCGAAGACATTATTGATACTAATGGTGAGACCTACACCGAACGCGAGCTGTCACTGCGTTACAAGACCAATTTCACACCCTCGCTGGTGTTTTATGATCTTGCAGGCAAACCCATGTTTCGTTTGCGTGGTTATTACCCACCGTACAAATTCAGGGCGGCATTGAACTATGTCACCGAAGGCTTCTACAAGGAAGAGACATTCAAGGAATACCTCGATCGAGCCGAACCCGGTGTGTTTTTCAGACTGGCCGGGCTCAACGAACGCGACTTCTTTTCAGAGCCGCCTTATGACCTCGACAGAAGCAAAGCACCGGGCAAAAATCATCTGGCGGTTTTCTTCGAACAGGGTAACTGCCATGCCTGCGATTTGTTGCACACGGGCCCATTGAACGAGCAGACGACCGTTGATGAAATATTTAAAATGGATAGTGTGCAATTGAACATCTGGTCGGACACAGCGGTGATCACACCGGCTGGAAAAAAAACAACCGTACGTGAATGGGCTCAAGACCTGAACCTGTTCTACACTCCAACCATCATCTTCTTCGATTATAACGGCCAGGAGATCATACGCATCGATTCTGTCGTGCAGTACTACCGACTGGTCAGCGTACTCCAATACATCAACCAAAAAGTCTATTTGACGGACGAGGATTACCAGGGCTGGCGTCTGAAGCAACGCAAAATAAGCGAAAGCGAGTCATGAACTTCGCGCAGATCAGTTCTACATTGAACACCGCACTATGGGATACCAGTCTTGCCACCCTTCCCCGCTGGCAAGCCTGGATCATCCAGATGCTGCGCATTCTTATTGCCACCGGGCGCGATATCGCAGAGGGCATGCTGACGCTGCGTGCGATGGGCCTGGTCTACACGACACTGCTGTCACTGGTACCCTTGCTGGCCGTCAGCTTCTCGGTGCTGAAAGGTTTCGGTGTGCATAACCAGGTCGAACCGATGTTGCTGAGCGTATTGGATCCTCTGGGTGATAAAGGCGTTGAATTGACCGGCAAAATTATCGGCTTTGTCGACAACGTTAACGTCAGGGTCCTCGGCGGACTCAGCCTGGTATTCCTGTTCTACACCGTCATATCTTTGATGACAAAAATCGAGCAATCCCTGAACAGTACCTGGCGCATCCGCGGCGGGCGTAACTTCATTCAACGCATCACCGAATACCTCAGTGTCGTCATGATCGGCCCGATACTGATCTTCACCGGCGTAGGGCTAACCGCCTCGATCAGCACATCGGCCGTTGGCAATGCGCTGGCATCGATGGAAGGTTTCGGCATATTAGTCTATTACGCCGGCAAACTCGCCTCCTTCTTTTTGATTGTCGGTGCGCTGACCTTTATCTACGTGCTGGTACCCAACACCCGCGTTAAGCTGATGTCGGCTTTCACCGGCGCTGTGGTTGCCGCGCTGCTGTGGAAACTCAATGGCAAGCTGTTCGCGCTATTCGTCGCCGGCTCGACCAATTACTCGGCCATCTATTCCAGTTTTGCGGTAGTGATCATTTTCATGATCTGGCTGTATCTCAGCTGGCTGATCCTGTTGATCGGCGCCAGCGTCTCTTTCTATAAACAAAACCCCGAGCGCACTTCTTCACGGCAGCAGGTTCTTCGGCTCAGCACCCGGCTGCGGGAAAAAATCGGTCTTTTGGTGATGCTGCGCATCGGTCAGAGCTTTCATTATGACGGCGAGAAACTGACGCGGCAGTCGCTCGCCAAAACCCTGGACATCGCGACCGAGGCGCTGTCGCTGGTCCTGCAGCCGCTCGAGGAACGTGGCCTTGTCACGCTTAGCTACGACAAGCGGCCGGTCTACCTGCCGGCAAAATCGCTCGAGCATATCAGGATCCGCGATATCTGGGATGCTGTGCGTAGTGCCGAGGAAAGCAGCTATCTAAACCCGGGCACGGTCACCTCCGATCAGGCTGTTGACGCCCTGTTAAATGACATCAATGAGTCGATCTACCACACGGTCGACACAAAGACCCTGCTCGATCTGGTTGAGCACAGCGCCAGCGAGCAACAGCAGTCAGCGGCATAGACGGCCTTCGTGCGCACGCAGGGTTCGCTTTGAAAATCTGTGGTAATAGCGCATCGTCGCTGTCTTATAATAGTGGTATTGTCGAATCGGGAACAACACACTGATGTCGATTTTTATGCGTAAAACAACCGTGATGCCGACGCCCGAGCAAGCCCTACCCGGTCGAGAGCAGAAGGTAGCGGTGCCTTCCAGCCATTTCGTCAACGGCAATCGGTTGACTGCACCGTTTCCGGATCATCTGCGACAGGCGATTTTCGGGCTGGGTTGCTTCTGGGGCGCCGAACGCCAATTCTGGCAACAACCGGGGGTCTACACCACGGCTGTCGGCTATTCCGGCGGCTACACGCCTAATCCGACGTATCAGGAAGTCTGCACCGGTAAAACCGGACACAACGAAGTCGTGCTGGTCGTCTATGACCCAAGCATTATCAGCTATGAAGAGCTGCTACGCGTGTTCTGGGAATCGCACGATCCGACCCAGGGTATGCGTCAGGGCAACGATCGTGGCACCCAGTACCGCTCCGGCATTTATACCTTCGATCATGACCAGTTAAAACAGGCAGAGATCTCACGCGCGCTGTATCAAGGCGAACTCGGCAAAGCCCGGTGTGGCGCCATTACCACCGAGATCAAGCCTGCCGGACCATTCTACTATGCTGAAGACTATCATCAGCAGTACCTCGCAAAAAACCCGGACGGCTACTGCGGCCTCGGCGGCACCGGCGTCCCCTGCCCCGGCAGCTCGGTTTGAACGCGACAGAGTGACTGCTTTTTTGTCCGCAAATGAACGCTAATAAACGCAAATATTTCTCAGTGTTTTTGCTGCGCAAAATGAACCCACAAACATCAACATCCCATTAGCGTTTATTTGCGTTCATTTGCGGACTCAAACCAAATCCTGCCAAGCCGGATGATGCTGTATCAACGCCAGAGACTGCTGCAGCAAATTGATGCCCGGCTCGGTCCGGTGCCAGGTGGATGCACCGGACGGGTGCGGCAGCGGAATGGCATCGATCGTCCTTCCATGCTCCTCGAATTCGAAGGTATGGCCTATCACATCGACCAGTTTACCGACAGGCATGAACTGCTCGATCGCGAGCTTACCGACCGGTATGATCAGCTCGGGACGCAGTAGCTCGATCTCTGCATCGAGCCAGCGTGCGCAGTTGTCGATTTCATCCTGCGTCGGCACGCGGTCGCCGCCGCTCGGATTTTTTCCTGGAAAACAGCGGCATACCGCCGCCATATAGATACACTCGCGAAACGCCTGCTCAGGCAAACCGATCCCGGCAAACCACTTGAACAGCGTCTTACCCGCGGTCCATGCAAACGGTTTCCCAAGCTTGCCTTCCTTGTCCCCCGGCGCTTGACCCAACAGGATGATTTTCGATGCGACGGGCCGGCCTGCCACCACTGGAGGGATCATATGCACGCAACATCGGCATCGCTTCAGGCGCTGCTGATGTTGTTTTATTTTTAGCTGCAGACCCAATACCTCGACCTCCAAAAATCGGCAAAGCCTACCATTAAATTGTAATAGCCCGTACTTGACCTGACAGATCTTGGAAAGGCATCAGCACTGAACTGACAGCCCACCAGGATAACCGTCATTGCGAGGAGCGACAGCGAAGCGGCAATCTCTAGCCATTATCCGTGATGTAACGGACTTAGACAGCACAACCTGCACATGAAGATTGCTTCGCTTCGCTCGCAATGACGTTGATTTTTCAACACCGTCAGATCAGATCTGGAACATTTTGAATATTCGTCAGATCAAGTCTGAATTACTACCATCAAATTCAAATAGCCGACCAAACATTATCAAAGCAAATACTTCTGATTACCCCAAAACAGATACTCACTTACTACACTGATTAAGGTAGAATATTCTTATTTTCTAATATTTTGTTTTCAGCGGACATTAGATCATGCGCGGAATCATTACTACTCTTGTTTTCCTGTTTATTTCACTAACCAGCCTCAACGCTCGAGCGGATATACTGGTGTTGGTGCACGGCTACCTCGGCAGCGCTAACTCCTGGGAAGCCAGTGGCATCAATGCCTTATTGGACGCAAACGGCTGGAAACGCGGCGGCCTGATTTCTTCGTCGCCCGATGCGGTCGCACCCGTTTATGTCGGCCCCGGCCAAGATGCCGATAACAAGGTCTATCTGGTTGATCTCCCCGCCGAAGCACCGATAGTCGTACAAACTGACCAGTTTCTCGGCATGCTGGCGACCATACAAACGATGCATCCCGATGACCAGTTGATCATCGTCGGTCATTCAGCGGGCGGCATAGTCGCACGTATGGCCCTGGTTAGGGGCCAGCCCGAGAATATCAAAGCACTGATCACGATCGCCAGCCCGCACGTCGGCACAAGCCGCGCCAACCAGGCGATCGAAGCGACCGACGAATCTGGGCCTTTCGGGTTCGTCAAAAGCTTCTTCGGCGGCAGCGGCTACGATACCCTGCGCCGCTCGCGCGGGCTGCTTTTCGACCTGGCACATCCACATCCTGGCAGCCTGCTGTACTGGCTGAACGGGCAAAAACACCCAGACATCGAGTATGTCTCGGTAGTGCGTCTGAATCCGGTCGGATTTGCCGGCGATGAGCTCGTTCCGGGTTACAGCCAGGATATGAACAATGTGCCGACCATACAAGGCAGCAGCTCGGTTATCGTGACACCTGCGGGTCATACCCTGGTGGCCCAGGACGGCACCACGCTGTTGCAGATATTGGAGCGTATGGGTGACTCGGAAGCTGACGTGACTGACGCCGTATCCTAACGACAGGGTTTTTCGGCAAACATACCCTCAACAGACAGTGATCTCTCGCCCTTATGTGCTGCGTGCGTGCGAGAGTATTACTGCGGCATCAGTATCCAATCCATCAACCATACAGCTTTCGAGCTAACCCGGACGTCAAACGATGAAAGCTTAACCCGCATTTCTCACCAGGATCACGCAAGCAGGCGCAGGACGGAGCCTGCCCCTAAAATCCGAACCCTTCATCCGACAGCCGCTATTAGTCGATTCAATCCCGCGTGTTCTTGATTCCCCGAGTCTATTGAAAAATCGCCGAATATATACTATAGCGCATTGTATTACCGAGCAATCACAGCGACAATGGTATCAATGCCGAGACCCTCGAAACCACCTTGGTACAGTATGCAATCAATAATAACAATAGATCTAAAACGCGGCCGTCTGTTTGTCCTGTGCGTGGGGCTCATAACGCTACTACTAACCTATCCAGTATTCGCTGCCGATGGATCGGAGCAGTCGATCAACTGGGGTGTTATGGCTATGCAGTTATTTGGCGGCCTCGCACTGTTCCTGTTTGGCATGGAGCAAATGGCGGATTCCTTGAAAGCGGTCGCAGGCGATCGTATGAAGTCGATTCTGGCGAAATTGACAACCAACCGCATCATGGGTGCCCTGACTGGTGCCTTCGTCACCGCGGTCATTCAATCATCGTCGGTAACCACGGTGCTGGTGGTTGGTTTCATCACCGCGGGTCTGATGTCCATGGCGCAGTCTGTCGGCGTCATTATGGGTGCCAACATTGGCACCACAATCACTGCACAGATCGTCGCCTTTAAAGTGACCAAGGCTGCTTTATTGATGATCGGGGTCGGTTTCTCGATGCTGTTCATCTCCAAATCCGACCGTACCAAGCATTACGGCGCGATGCTGATGGGTTTGGGTCTGGTCTTCTTCGGCATGAGCGTTATGAGCGATGCGATGAAGCCCTTGCGCACCTTTCAGCCATTCCTCGATTTAATGATACAGATGGAAAATCCGCTGATCGGAATCCTGATCGCAGCCACGTTCACCGGACTGATCCAGTCCTCATCGGCGACGACTGGTATTGTCATCGTTATGGCGAGCCAGGGTTTTATTACACTCCCGGCAGGTATTGCACTGGCTTTTGGCGCGAATATCGGAACCTGCGTCACTGCAATGCTGGCTTCGATTGGAAAACCGCGAGAAGCGGTCCGCGCCGCCACAGTCCATGTGTTGTTCAATGTTGGCGGTGTGGTTCTGTGGTTCCTGTTTATCCCCCAGCTCGCCCATGTGGTGACCTCGTTATCACCATCCTATCCCGATCTGTCAGGCGTGGACCGTCTCGCTGCCGAGGCCCCGCGGCAGATCGCCAATGCGCACACGATCTTCAATGTGGCCAACACTCTGATATTCATCGGCTTATCGACACAATTCGCGCGTTTAGTGGAATGGCTGATACCGGACCGGCCTCTCGAGGACAAGGAGCTCGCGATCACCGCCAAATACCTCGAACCCGAACTTCTCAGTACCCCGGTGCTCGCCCTGGACCGGGTGCGCATGGAAGTGCTGCACATGGGGGATGTCGTGCAGGCGATGCTCGACCAGGTCATGCCGGCAATTCTGACTGGCGATAAAGAGGCCCTGGCAGCGGTCCAGCGCATGGATGACGAAGTCGACATCCTGTACGCACAGATACTCGAATACATGGGGCAAATCAGCAAAGGCACATTGACAGAAGACCAAACTCAAGAATTTTTGAGCCTGATGGAAGCGCTCAACGATCTGGAAAACATCGGTGACACGATGGAAACGAACATGGTGGAGCTTGGCTTGAGCCGCATCGATCAGGGTGTCTCGATCAGCGCCCCAACACAAAAGGTTCTGGCGGATTTTCACGCGGTGATCAAACGGGCTTTGCGCGGTGCGATACAAGCGGTCTCGCAAAACAACCGTGAAGCTGCCACTATAGTGATCAACATGAAAGACGAGATCTCTGACTTGGCCGACTCTGCCACGGCTCACCAGGCCGCGCGCCTGGTTGCCGAGGAGCCCAATCGAATTCCTGCGTACACGATCGAAATTGATATCATCGAAAAAATGAAAAGGATCTACTACTTCACTAAACGGATGGCTAAAACGGTGATGCCCGCCGATGAGCGAATTGAACTGGACACAGGGGCTTGAGACAGCGAACATAAATAGATGCAGCACAGCCGGTAGCGCCTTCGAGGCTTGAATATATTTAACTATTGTTGCGGTATTCGCTGTTTTGGCAGCGTTGTCGAACACCTGGACATCAACGGATAATCATGGGTCTTAACAAATTAATCAATCGGTTACAAAAGGTTCTCTCGAGTAAAGAGCGCAGCAAAGACATCTCCCAAGAACGTCTCGATAGCTTGCTCGACAAACTGGAAAAGAAAGAGAAAAAGTTAAAACAAAAACTGGATAAGGAAAAAAATCCAAAAAAACGTAAAGAGCTGAAACTTCAACTCAAAATCGTTACAACCCAACGCAAAAAAGGCGTGGCTTATCGTCGCAAACTATAGCCCGCCTGTTGAGAAATGCGGGCTAGCCCAATAGCTCAGGCTTTGGCCGCTTTAATCGGATTTTTTACAATAAGAACCGGTACCGGACTAAGACGCACGATCTGTTCGGCTTTTGATCCCAGCATAATGTGCCGCATGCCGGTGCGCCCCTGA
>JABDQW010000197.1 GCA_013042055.1 Gammaproteobacteria bacterium
TGGGGGATCTGCGTGAAGGCATTTGGCCTGACGATTTGATTGCGTTTGTCAGGGAAGCAATACGACTGCCCGGCATTCACATAAAAGGGCTCGGCACCAACCTGGCCTGCTTCGCCGGTGTCGTACCGGATGAGGAGAATATGAACCGGCTAATAGAACTTGCTGCGGAGGTCGAACAATGCTTTGACTTCCGGCTGGAGTGGATCTCGGGTGTCAACTCCAGCGGACTTGAGTTGATTGCTGCCGGTGGCATGCCGGCGCGCGTTAATCACGCACGCATTGGCGAGGCCATCCTGTTGGGCCGCGAGACCACGCATCGAAAGCCATGGCCTGATACCAATCAGGATGCCTTCATTTTATATGCTGAAGTACTCGAGCTCAAAGTTAAACCGTCGATTCCACTTGGGAACCGTAGCGAGGATGCATTTGGCAAACAACCGGAGTTCGAACAACGCGGCGAGGTATTGCGCGCCTTGTTGAACGTCGGCCGTGAGGACATCGATGTCGAAGGTCTAACACCACAAGACGCGGGCGCGGTCATCCTGGGTGCTTCCAGCGGCTATCTGGTCGTCGATGTAACCGACGCCGGCAGCATTCGCGTGGGTGACACGCTCTCGTTCTCGTTGAATTACGCTGCGCTGCTGAGGGCAATGACATCGGCGTACGTGAAGAAGCATGCTTATCAAGGGGGTGCGCTGGTGGAGGAACAGTAACCGATGTCTGTTGATAATTTCGACACAAGTCGCCTGACCAAGGTTTTTATCCATCTCGATCGCTTGTCGCATAACATGCATCTGCTGCAGCAACAGGTCGGTCAAAGGCCGCTGTGGCCCTGCATAAAAGCCAATGCGTATGGACATGGTGCGCAGGTTATTGGCAAACATCTGCTGCAACTCGGTTACAACACATTTGGCGTCGCTGATGTAGGCGAAGCGATCGCGTTGATCGATGCCGGTATCAATGCCACATTTGTAATATTTTCGGCAACACTGCCAGAACATAGCGAAGCGCTAGTGGCTTACGACTGTGAACCTGCAGTATGCACGCTTGAAATGGTGGAAGCGCTAGCGCGCGATGCCAGGAAATGCAACAAGCGTGTATCGATACACATCAAAGTGGATACCGGTATGGGTCGGATCGGTATCTATCCGGAACAGGTGCAGGCTTTCATTGAAAAATGCCACGATTATCCTGCGATCCATACCCGCGGCATCATGAGCCATTTTCCGCGTGCCGATGAGGCCAATAAAAGCTTTTGTTATCAACAGATAGAAACTTTCAAACGCGTCGTCGCAATAGCCCGGCGCTATGGTGTCGGGGTGCACCACATGGCCAACAGCGCGGCAATCCTCGATCTGCCGGATGCCTATTTCGATGCCGCGAGGCCAGGAATCGCAATCTACGGCTTGCGTCCTTCCTGGACCATTCAGAATCCACAGGTTGAAAGTCTACGACCCGTGCTCGAATGGAAAAGCCGGATCACGTTTCTTAAGGAAGTGCCTGCCGGTACTGGCTTGAGTTATGGGCACGTTTATACAACGCGACGACCATCCCTAATTGCGACTGTTCCAGTGGGTTATGGCGATGGATTAAGTCGGAATCTTTCCGGCAAGGTTGATTTCCTTATCGGAGGTCAGCGCTGTCCGCAGGTCGGGCGTATCACCATGGATATGAGCCTGATCGATGTAACTGCGCTGCGTGGGCGCGTTAGTCTTGGCGATGAGGTTGTTATCATCGGCGCACAGCAACCAACGGAGATCACGGCGGATGAACTGGCTGACAAACTGGGCACGATAAATTACGAGATTGCTACGGCAATCTCGCATCGGGTTCCACGTATCGTCGTCCACGCGCAAGATAACGAACGCCATGGCCCAGTATAACGTCAGCGCACCGTTTGCGCTGCTATTGACTAGTAGAACATGAGAATAGTAATCGCATTAGGCGGGAATGCGTTGCTTCGCCGCGACGAAGCCCTGACGGCCGAGAACCAACGCAAAAACATCAGCATCGCCGCCAAAGCGCTTGCACCGATAGCGCGTCAACATGACCTTATCATCTCCCATGGCAACGGGCCGCAGGTTGGTTTGCTCGCGCTACAAGGGATGGCCTATAAGGCGAGCGAGGTTTATCCGCTGGATATCCTCGATGCCGAAACGGAAGGCATGATCGGTTACCTGATCGAGCAGGAACTGGCCAATTTGCTTCCTGTGGAGCGGCCTTGTGCAACATTGCTTACCCAGATCGAAGTGGATCCGAAAGATCCCGCTTTTGCTCAGCCGACCAAACCTATTGGACCGTTCTACAGTGAAACCGAAGCGAACCAACTGGCCCGCGAACGCGGCTGGAGCATTGCCCGTGATGGCGAACACTTCCGTCGTATCGTCGCCTCACCCAGACCGAAGCGCATTTTTGAACTGGGCGTTATCGAGCTACTCGTCAATCAGGGTGTCATTGTTATCTGTGCAGGTGGTGGCGGTATACCCACCGTCCAGCTTGAGGATGGCCGTTTGATCGGTGTTGAAGCGGTGATTGACAAGGACTTGGCCAGTTCGCTGCTGGCACGGCAACTGAAGGCCGATATATTCCTCATGTTAACCGATGTCGATGCGATCTATGACGCCTGGTTGGAACCGGAGGCCCGCGCTTTTAGACGGGTTTCACCGCAGGCAATCAGCGAGTATGTGTTTGCAACGGGCTCGATGGCACCCAAAGTTGAGGCTGCTTGTGAATTTGTCGAGCAGACCGGCGGTATCGCCGGCATAGGGCAGCTCAAGGACACCTCAAGGATTATGACCGGCGAAGCGGGAACCGTAATCGCGCCGAATATGGACGGTATCAGGTGGTGGCCGTGATCTAAACTGGGTGCCAAAGCAACCGTAGGCTTCAGCCGCGAACAAGATCGCAGATTTCGAGCAATTTGCGGTTAAACGCATTCGACACGGATCTCAAACACTACAATTCCAGCAGTCTCTTAAACACCGTCATTCCGGCATGTTTTTTGGCCGGAATCCAGCGACTTTAGATTGCAAAACACATCCATGTAATCTCGTTCGCGAGCTGCTTTTGTTAGAGTAGATTTTGTCCTTGCAGAAACGACTCAACAAGCCCGCCCAAACCCGGTTCGCCCACTTCGGCAAATTCATACCGGGCCCGGATCACGGGTTTGTTGATATCGATCAACGCAGCAAGATCGCATGGTGTCGCCGAGACAACCACCTCGGCGTCGGCGGCATTTATGGTCTCCCTCAGCGCCTGAAGCTGGGCGTGGTGGTAGCCCACTGCGGGTAATACACTACCGATATGTCGGTACTTGCTATAGACCTCAGCGATTTCGTCTACTGCAAATCGACGGGGGTCGACGATCTCTGCTGCCTGAGCCTGGGTAGCAGCGACGAAGCCGGCACCGTATGGCATGTCGCCGTGAGTAACCGTGGGACCATCCTCGACAATGAGCACGCGTTTACCGCAGACGCTCCCGGCGTCGTCCAGCTGCACTGGTGAAGCGCCGCGAACAATCGGTGCGTCAGGATTAATCATGTGGGCGTTCTCTGTGACACGCTGGATGTCCGCATCTGATGCCGAGTTCACCTTGGCGATCAGGATAATGTCAGCCATGCGCAACACCGCCTCGCCCGGATGATGCGTGGTTTCGTTGTTAGGTCTGAGCGGATCGACCAGTACAATCTGTAGATTCGGACGAACGAAGGAGAAATCGTTATTTCCGCCATCCCATAAAATGATATCGGCTTCGGTTTCGGCATGCGCAACAATCTCGGCATAGTCGATACCTGCATAAACAATATTTCCTAGCGCTATATGTGGCTCGTATTCCTCGCGCTCCTCGATCGTGCAGTTGGCCGCGTCAAGATCATCTCTGGAAGAGAAGCGCTGTACCGATTGATGTTGGAGTTCGCCATAGGGCATTGGATGGCGAATCACTGCCACCGTCATGTCGTGTTCTTTCAAATATTTTGAAAGCCATCGGGTTGTTTGTGATTTGCCGCAACCGGTGCGCACCGCACAACAGGCGATCACCGGAACTTTGGCTTGGAGCATGGTCCGTTCCGGTCCCAGCAAGATGAAATCGGCTCCGCTGGCCAAGGCGATGGATGCATTGTGCATAACCCGATCATGGGCAACATCGCTGTAGGCAAAAACAACGAGATCAATGTTTTTGTCTCGGCACAGCTCGCCAAGCCTTGTCTCTTCAACTATAGGTATACCATCCGGATAAAACTTCCCGGCTAACGCAGCGGGATAATAACGCCCGGCAATCTCCGGTATTTGAGTGGCAGTGAAAGCGACGACTTCTGCGGATGGGTCGTCACGATACACCACATTGAAATTGTGAAAATCACGCCCGGCGGCACCCATGATGACAACGCGTTTTCGTTGGTCTTGTCTCGTCATTGGTGTTTCCCTGTCAATCGATCTAGGCGGGCGATGGCGCTGATCACCACGCCAATGCTGCTGTGCTACAAATTAGTAACACATCTCACGTCGCTTTGGCATTCAGTTAACCGTTTCGAATCAAACTTTCATTCAACCGCGACAACTTTAGTATAACGACAACTGAAACAATAAGCACATGCTCGCCCATAATGTAAAGGATTCAGAGCGTCTCCTGCGCTATTGGTGCTACAATGCTTTCAGTAGACCCTCTTTTATGAATGGGCATACTATGGCGCGCACCCGGCTCACATTTTCTGGATCTGGATGGGTGGCATGTTAACGCATGGCATTTTGCTCGGCGGCACCTTAGGTACCTGGTTGTTCTGTCATCTCAATAAGAAAAAGTTTCTTTCTCTCGCGGACGAGAAAGAAGAAAACCCACTATAGAAAACAATTTCAGCCGATGTGACGGCTGCTCTCCGGCGACTAGCCAGATATCCAATCTCAGACTAAAGGTCAGCACCGTAAAGTGCTGGATGCGCCGCATGCACTAAATGTCTCGACAGGTAACTCCGTTGCTGCTTGATGGTGCTCACGACGCACGCCACGTTGTAGCTGCTTTTTCATCAACGAATTATCCAACACATTCGATTGTGTCTCGACCCGTGTTATCGGTAAATCCAACTGAATGGCGTATTGTGTCAATCATTAAAGCGCCAGTGTCGGTAACATTCAAAACTAGCGAAAACTCAGGAGAATACGGTGTTTCGAGCCAGTGCTTGTTTTGCATTAGTTATCTGGATTTTACGGGTATGCAGGCTGAGTGTGTAACACGGTTTGTTCAGACTAAAACAGTCGGATTCACCGGGGAGGGTGGAGACCAATGTGCTTGTCAATGCAATTTATATGCTCTGCTTGCGGCGGTTCATCGAAGGTGACGGCGATGCTCCTCGGTTTGTCATTTCATGAGAAATAGGAGGTGAGACATGAAATATATCTGCAAAGCATTCACGGATATCAGCGAGTACTTTGCTATCTATGTTCTGACGTTTCTGGCAATTACTCTTTTTGTTAATTACCTTATTGAGGTGTAGAAAAACTCCAGTAAAACCGCGCAGAAAAGCAGAAAAGGAATCAGACCCCTATACTCTTTACTCGCGGGCTGTTGACCAATTAATTGGTGGGTGTCCATAACTGATGTCGCTACGGTGCGCCAGAGCCGTTTTGGTGTAAAAGGCTTCAAATCCACCCCGAAGGGCGATATCAAGACTATTTCCGAGTTCGAACTGTTTGGTGTTGGCTCAGAAGAAGGCCAGACGATTTCGTGAAGGTGAATTAACGAGACACATTTAACCCATTATTTTGCATTGTTCCGTGCAGCCGGCCAGCTTTATTTAACAACTTTCAAATCTATGTAAATGTTTCGTGCCGGCATCTTGAAAGCCGAACGTTCCCATTTTTCGTATCCGAACAGGCTGGATATTAAGCGTGCCCGCATACTTCCGAGAAACGGGCCGAAATTGACACGCCTGTTGACCAGTTCGAACTCTCCGGTGGTGTCCACTAGATAGCCGTTCCCTGTCATCTGATCGGTAAAAAACAGCGACATATGTCTGACATGCGTAGGGTCCGCCCAGGAATCGCGTGACGAGTAATGTGGTGTCTCCAAATGGACAATGGCATTGGCTGCTGCCACTCGGTGTATCTCGCGAAAAAAACCAGCCTGATCATTAATGTGTTCGACGACATGAATGGCCTTGATGTAATCGAAGGAATTATCTTCAATCGGCCAGGGAAATTTTTCCATGTTCCAGACAACATCAACACCAGGCCAGTCAAATATGTCAATACCAGTGAACTCCGGGTCCTTGAATCGTCCACACCCTATATCAAGTTTTCGCTTCATTTTTTCTTGACTCTTATTTTTGCATTCTCGCAGCTTTTCGCAACTCGAAGTATCCATGCGAGCTAATCCTATATGACTTTGCATTTTATACGCCAGGCCCACTATGAAAGCAATGCCGATATCGTGAATCCTCAATACAAGGAAAGTAATGTCTATGATTCTTGATAATGCCACCTCGCGGTTGAATAGTGAATCAAAGACCTTGTTCAGTTTCGGTGGCCCAGTGTTTCGCTCCTAGCCTGCATTTCGCACCAGGTTGCGGAAAATATAGACACACAAATTGGGAACAGAAAATTCATTCTTTCCTATCATGTCTTATCTTCGCTCGGTAAGATCAGCGTTGGTTATGCAGGAAAGGGTGACGTAGAAGAGGGTATTTAATCATCGTTGCTATCATTCATCCCGTGAAGAACAATAGTATCGCGTCAGGGCATCGTGCCTATTTGGTTAATACGAACAGTTACCCGGGCTGTTGACTAACCGCTGGAAAAAAAGCGTTCACACTGACTGATGCCCTGTACCCAGCGTTGACCGAGTGTCTCCCAGGCGCGGCGCACGCAGCTTAAGGTGCAGTGACAGTGCGAGGTAGTATCGACAGGCACCAGTGTCTTCCTTGCTCTAGGCATGGTGCTGGTGCTGCCCATAGCGTCAGTTCGTTAAACACTACGAACTTGACAAGCCGATGTCAATTAATTTGTGGGTCTATAATTGTTGGCAGTTACCGTCGTGGCTTTGCCGGCACCACGAGTTTTGCGCTCAAGGATTATCGTATAGACTATGACCTTGAACTGGCATTACAGGAAGTCGAATCGTTGCCGTCTGGTAAGGGTA
>JABDQW010000205.1 GCA_013042055.1 Gammaproteobacteria bacterium
TCTTCACTCAGTGTTGTCCCTCTGAGTAGCAATGGTACGGCAAAATCCGGATCAGGTGCGAATGCGCGGGTGTCGCCTTCGAATGACACGAAAGGCAGTATCATGTTGTCCATATCGACTCCCGTGCCATCGGCGAAGGTGGTTGTTCCTTCAAAACTAGCACGATTCTGGTACAAGGTCGCCGCAATTCGTGTACCCACGCCGGCACTGTTCTCGATATCGAGCGAGCCCTTCAAACTCATCAGAATGCTTTCACGATGAGAGCGTGTACCATCCTTGCGTTTCATAAGCGTGCGATAGACCGACATATAACTCCGATCGACCATGAACTGCATGTCATCGCCGCCGGCACCGGACCAGAACGCATTAGCCGTCATAAGGCCACCGTCCGGATCGTTCTGCAACCGCAGAATGTCGCCGCCAAATGCAGCTGCATAGGAATTCTGCGAATTGAGATCGATATCGACGATATTTGACAGGTTACCCGAAAGCTCTGATGGGCCGCCATAGAGGAAGATGTTGATCACCTGAGGCATGACCCCAGGTGCCGCAATCTGTGCACCGGTATAATCGACAGCTGCATTTGCCGCCTTATACATGGACTCCATGTTATAAGCCGTCGGCCAGGTAGATGGTATCAGGGCGGATGCACTGACTGCGCCCATGGACTTAATAAAGGTTCTGCGTTTCATCTGGGCGCCCTCCTAGTTGACGGACCTGAAGTAGTAGAACTCAGGCAGACGTGAAATATAATCGAAAGTAATCTGTGCGACCTCATCGTGGCGACCGTCGTTGACAACAACGACATCATCGTTGTCCGTGGTGAGGTGATCACCGGTGTCACCGGTCTCATAGACAACGATAAGGTCGGCCTTCTCGCTGTCATTGGCTCTGCGCTGCAGGGCATTCATGAACAGAAAGTCGATAAATTCATGTAGTGACATATCTTCCACATGACGCTTCAGATCCCCGTTGTCATCGTAGAGAAAGTTCTCGATACCGCGATCGCCTGAGGGATCATAGAAGCTTCTGTTCATCAGCAGTTCCTGCCGCATCGATTTGTGGTAGTTGGCAAAGCTCAAACCATCCAACGGTACCTCTGGAAGACGACCGATCTTGTACTTCATCGTCGCCCAACCCATGCCGTCCATGTAGATTTGCGAGTTGGAGAACTCAGTCATTCTTCTGAAAATCTGCTCGTCAACCTGACCCGCATTCTCAGCAGGATGCCACTTCAACGTATCTAACAATGGCATCAGATTCTCTTCGAATGATCTTGGACGTTCGACGTTCAGTAAGTATTCTCTGGAGAAGAGAATCGCTTTAAAGATATCTTCGAACGTTTCAGGATTGCTATTGGCAATTGCATTAATGATGCTTTGACGGTACTCGAGATTGTCCGAACGTATATCAACGAAATAGTTGAAAATGACCTCGACAACACGCGGTATCAGCAATGGGTGGCCTGCGATTACCTCATACAAGTCGTCGCAAGTCGTTACATAACTGTTCTGCAAAATCAGCTGCGGGTCGGTGTTGGGGAAATCTGTACGACGGATCAGATAGCCGTCATCCTCGTTAGTCAGGTACAGATCTTTACAGGCAATACCACCTCGATACGAATCTTCTTCCGTCTCGAATAATCCCAGATAGAGCTCATAAGCTTCTAATGCATGATTCTCGGGTGAACGGGATACGCGCCAGCGCGCCAATGTCGATAGATTTGAACGAATCACCTGACGAATTGGCGTATCTTTCTCGAGATGAGTCACCAGGAAGCGATACATATTTTGCACATCGGTGTAGTCCGTGCTCTCCATCTCCTCTGCTGGTGAGAACATAATGGTATTGATCAGCACATAAGCCATCCAGTGAACAAACATATCGCGGCTGATCGGATATTCCTTGATACGCGCCATCGGCAACTGCTTCGCGCGTTCGTTATTGCGTGTATTCGTATCGGTATCGAATATATACTTGGCATCGTCAGGATTGGGATTGCCTTCTTCGTCGAGTCCATCAATCTCAGTATCAATAGCCGAAACTTGCTCGGGGAGCATGCTTGTATCAATGGCATTCTTCGTTTCAACCAAGAAGTTCGTGCTTTTTGGCTGCAGGTTTGACATGCCTGCCTCTAGATTGAAATAGTCCTCAACGGAAACACCGCGGTACATAGTAGCTAAAAGCTTGTTGGCTACCATGAATTGTTTTTCGGGAGACAGTGTGTTGAATTCTGCTTGCGAAAGCGAAGCAGCAACACCGCCGGCGGCATATTCACTTTGACCTTCAGGCAGGCCGGGATCGCAACCCAGTACGACCACTGAAACAGCGATTAATAACGATATTTTGGATCTCATCAGCAAACCTCTCTGTACGCCAGGTATCCGTGTACGTTCGATTTAGTGGGGTTAATTCCCGAAAAATAATGCTCAAGAAGTAACCAGACTTTAGTCAGCACCCGCATCAGTCCTGGGACCGGCGGGCAACATTTGATCAGTTTGGAATCGTTAGCTCAGGGCGCGGCAACAGTCGCCGCAGCATACTAACAATAATCATTTGATTTTTCGGACATTTTTGACAGCCAGAATAGCCGTCGGAGTTGACTTTGCGGTACAGTTCATGTGCTGCAAGCAGCAACAAGATCGTTATCAATCGACCTGAAAACACATCTCATTCAATTTCACTCAGCTTCTATTGTTAAACAGTTTCACAAATTTATCAATATTAGCTGTAAACAAAATTTACATTATGCTATAGTCTTTTTCAATGAAGAGTCAAGCAATAGTAATCATTATTGTTTCCGATTCCAGACCAAATGCTCCGAAACCCTGACTATGGAATGATCGGCAAAGGTTGCCGTCAGCGTCATGCTGCCCTCACATGACACTGAATTTAATCAATTAGACTTTGGAGTATCTAATGCGTAATTCTATGATTCGTATTGCCCTTGCTGTAATCGCGATTTACAGCTTTACCTCGCCTACTTTTGCCTTTGCCCAAAAAGCACCAGGCTTCAATCTGCCTGGACAGAACAGAACCATCCAACTTTCGCAATACAAAGGCAAGGTGGTTTATCTTGATTTCTGGGCATCATGGTGCGATCCGTGCAAACGCTCATTCCCATGGATGAACGAGCTGCAAACAATTTATGGCGACGATGGCTTCAAAATAATCGCAGTCAATCTTGATGAATCAAGAAAAGATGCCAATGAGTTTCTGAAAAAAATGCCCGCAAAATTTGATATTGCTTTTGATAAAAGCGGCAAAACAGCTGAAATGTATAACCTAAAAGCCATGCCGAGTTCCTTCCTGATAGACAGGAATGGCAACCTGGTACACAAGAGCCTTGGTTATCGTGCTGAAGAGAAAAAAATACTAGAAAAAAAGATCAAGCAGCTGGTCGACAAACGTGTCATAGCACACCGCTAATTTATTCAAAGGCAGAATCACAGGGACGTGATTTTTTAATTCGCCAGACCACTTAGGGCAAGTTTAATAACAACGTCACTACATTTCTATGGGGCGAGGTCATGACCCGTTTCAAGCCTATACGCAACCTGCGCAAGCAGGTATCGAAAGCTTTAAAAACATTCTTTAAATCTCCAAAAACATTATTAATGTCGCCAAAAACTATAGCTAAGAAGTATCCGCGCACTTACCTTGGCTACGTCACCTTATTTGCATTCATGGGTTACGCAGCCGTATTGTTGTTCCCGATTTTATTGCTGACCGGAATCGCCAGTATTTATCAGGCATTGACTGTCGACTACAGTATTAATTGGATAAATATACTCCTATGGCTCGCCATCTCCGCCATCAGCGGCCTGATCAGTTATCGCTGCGTGCAGTACAAGCCGGTGACGCCGTCGGGGATTGCGTTGATGGAAGACAAGGCACCGGAACTATTCAACCTGGTAGAGCAGATACGCTTGCGCTTTAAACAACCGGCAATCCACCGAATTGTAATCACTTCGAATTATCAGCTGGACATCGTAAAGACGCCCCACTGGGCCTTACCTGTCTGGTCTATGAATTCCTTGGTGATCGGATTACCTGTACTTCAATGCCTGA
>JABDQW010000207.1 GCA_013042055.1 Gammaproteobacteria bacterium
CCGGCAATCCACCGAATTGTAATCACTTCGAATTATCAGCTGGACATCGTAAAGACGCCCCACTGGGCCTTACCTGTCTGGTCTATGAATTCCTTGGTGATCGGATTACCTGTACTTCAATGCCTGAGCGCCAAACATTTTGAATGCATGTTGGCGCGCCGTTTTGGCCAATTCTCCGAGGGCGGTAATACACTAACTAACTGGTTGTATCAACTGCGAGCAATCTGGCCGCAATACCATAGAAGCTATACCCGGCAGAAAACACCAGGGATCGAACCACTGAAATGGTTCTTTGCAGTATACGCGCCATTGTATACTTCCGTTTCTGTACACGCAGCCAGACGAGACGAACTCAATGCGGACTCGTATGCATTGGAACTATACAACGATGAAATGGTTCGCGAGATGATAACGGCTGATGCGGTCTGTCGATTCTATTTGAATACTCGCTATTGGCCTGCTGTATCCAAAATTGCCGCCTTAGAGACTAAATCTCCGCCAACACCGCACAAAAAAATGGCAGCCGCAGTGTTTGCCAATCTAAAAGGTGAAAAACTGCAAGAGCTAGTCGATGAAACCTTACAGGCGGCATCTGATCCAGAAGATTCCGTACCTGCGTTACAGGGTCGGATTCGAAATATCGGTCATGATCATCCTCATATGAATGATTTTCATGATCCGTCGGCTGCTACACAGTACCTGAGTGCGGCATTGAATAACGCTATAAGCGTTATCGACAAACTGTGGCTGGTAACATGGCTCGAAAACAGAAAAAAACAAAACCAACAACCACACCAGCAGGTAATCGCAACACGAACAAGTAGCCCGTCAGCATCATCCTAATACTCATCAGCAAACACGATTAACGCTATCGTCATACATCGTATTGAAAAAGCGTTAAGGTTCGTTGTTAAATAACAAGCCCTTCACGCCTGGATTCAGCAAATCGATCAGCCCGCATTTCTCACCAGGATCACGGGAGCAGGCGGGCTAGCTATTGTGGCGGAAACTGCTCGAGTATCTTCTGCACGTTGAGATTGATCTGTTCCGTGACCCGCTCAGGCGCGTCATGTTTATCGATTACTTGTGAACTGATTCCGCGCCAGACGAGGGCGTCATCGTTAGCAGAATAAAAATCGATATAGATTGTGCCTTCATCATACTGCCTGATATCGGGCGCAGTACTGACGACAACCCCGCCGACATGACCATATCCACCGGTGCCAAATCCTACCGTGGTTCCGACATTGCTGCTGGTTATTTTGCTTTCAACGGTCAGGTTGTAATCGATCAAAAAATCAGGTACATCGCTATCGTAAGCGATACCCTTGGCTTGCAACTCACGTTCAATCGCCGCTCTAATGCGGTTAGCAACTAACGGGCTCAATTCCGAGTCATCGCCTTGCTTGCTCTCAGGGTCTAATTTCCAGCGAAAACTCTGGAGATCCCGCAAATTGACATCTTTCGCATAATCTTGGCTGACAGTGATACCCGAACAGCCGGAGACTACAACTGCGACAAGCATCAGAAACAAAACTGAATTTTTCATGTGATATGTCCTTTCTGCTCCACCTATGATAACAAAAACGGCAGAACGTCAACCCAGTTTCAGATAATTGGTATCTTTTTACTGGTAGAACGCGTCGTTTCGCTTTATGCTATTGGATTCACGGTGGCTCTAACTGTCAGGGATACTGTTAAATCGCATGCCGAAGCCTAAATACAAGCTGCACGTCACAGGAGGCCAGCAATGAATATACGCACCAAGAACCCGCTTACTGCCGCCATATCCGCATTACTGCTGGCTGGCAGCCATGCCACTCAAGTACAGGCAGCAGACGATGCCTATTCCAGCCAGGCCGCAACACCGAGATTCAATCCTAGCTATGAAAGCTACCCGCCACCACCGCCAGGTGGCTGGGAAGGTGTTATCGATAGTATTGACAAACAGGCGCAACAACAACAGTTCAAACGTGACCAGGAATTGAGCGATATGACGACTCAACAAAGTGGCTCGAGTCAGATGAAGCAATCACCTGGTCAGGTGACGCAATCACAAAGTACCCAGGGTTATGGTATGCCTTCTTTCGGCACGTCCCAGATGCAGCAACCTCAAAGCATGCCCAGCTACGGGGCGCCCAGTTCTCAAAGCATACCCAGCTACGGGGCGCCCAGTTATGGTACATCGCAGATGAGACAGCCACAGAGCATGCCCAGCTATGGAGCCCCGGCATATGGAACATCACAGACTCAGCAACCGCAAATGATGCCAGGGTCTGGCACGACCCCATACGGCACATCGCAGATGCAACAGCCTCAGGCCATGCCCGGTGCTGGACGCATGCCCTCGTACGGCGGCGCACAGACGCGGCAACCTCAAACCGGCGCGGGCGCAGGAACGGCACCGGTATACGGTGCCTCGCAGATGCCGCAACAGCAACCCCAAACCATGCCCCGATCAGGCAGTCCGTCCACCTACGGTACAGCACCGCAACGGCAGCCTCAAACCATGCCCGGCGCAGGAACCACCCCTGCGTACGGCGTTGCCCCGATGCAACAACCGCAAATGATGCCTGGCTACGGCGGACCGGGTCTTGGTGGCCCAGGATATGGTGCACCGCCCTACGGTGCACCTAATTATGGCTCCAACTACGGCCCATTCGGCAGCAGCGGACCGGGCTTCAAAAGCCCCTGGAATAGTGGCCGCGGCGGGCGCAGCATGCCCTGGGACAGCGGTCGCGGCGGGCGCAGCATGCCCTGGGACAGCGGTCGCGGCGGACGTGACATGCCCTGGGAGGGTAAGAGCATGCCGTGGGATAGTAAAGACGGCGGCTTCATGGGCCAAGACAAGATGGGGGATGCTTGGGACGACATGTTGAATAAGCCGGCCGACATGGGCACCATGCCTGGCGGTTGGACCGCACCCACAGTCAGCACACCCAATCCGGTGGATGTTGGCGACGAGTTAGGTACCGCTGCACAGGACATGCCAACGCAGATGCGCAATGTGTATGACGACAATCGTCGCAGAAACACCTATGACCGCGGCGGGTACGGCTCTGAATCGTACGACGGCTACGGCTCTGACTACTGAAAGTATGTAATATAAAACAAAAGAGCCCTGCCGATGCAGGGCTCTTACATTACGATTCAGGAACCAAATCACTAATCTCGGATACGCTATTGAATCTGACTCGATGGCTATAAGAGCGTATCTGGATCTTCTCCTTCGACCCATCGTTATTACAAGGAACATCTCGACGCCCCAGCATTTTTGATATCTCAAGCTTGAAGTCATCACTCCCTAAGCAGTAGCCACTCGTGGTGTGCATGCCTATCTTGTCATTGAGTCGCGCTTCCAGTTCCTCGTAAAACATTTGTCGATAGGCTTCAGTCCGATGCGGCTTATTTGTTCCCAATGCGTTATAAACCGCATGGGGCTTCAAGATATCCGAATGCTCCCCGAGCGCATTGACGCTATAACTTGACCAAACGTATTCAGCCGGGTGCGTCACTAGACCCTCACGAACAGGGCTGAGTTCGATATAGCGTTGACAAGCCAGCAAGTAAGGTCGCGCATCAACCAGACAGGGGCGAAAACGTTCTCCCCATAGGGGACCTTTGCGACAGTATTCCCTATTAAAGTATTGCGTATAGCGCTGTCCGAGCAGTTTCACCATCCTCGCAGCACCGTCTTGGCACCTTGGCGTGACGAGTAAATGAACATTGTTACACATCAACGCATAAGCATGTACAGATACCTTTTCGTCTTCGGATATTGTTCTCAGAAGATCCAGATAGTATTGAAGATCCTTAGTTTTATAAAAACATTTGAAGTTATAATTAACTCTCTGGATGACATACTGTGGAATTTCTGCAAAGCTCATTTCTTACCTCCTTGTTAAGTTGTCCATTACAGTTCATAAAAAAACACGCAGGCTGCTTCCAATACAAGCAGGGTCCGCATCTGCTAGCCTGCTTTTATCACCGGATGGATGCACCCTCACTCGAACGTTGAATCCTTAAAGGTATGCTCAGTCGAAAACCCATCGTGAATCCAAATCTCTGCGTGACCATCCCGCCCCCTGGTGATAAATGTGGGCCGGTGTGCTCGTTGCGTTACCTAGAGTCACAACATGAATGATAGGGTACGCGCCTTTTTCGTTTACTTGCGACAGTACGGAAGTTGTATAGATGGTAAATGCAATAGCCAGCAGCGCGAACCAAAGGTGTACGCAAGAAAGGTGTCGGCTTGCATATCTCCGTATATGCACGTGTGATCTCCCTATCGATCGCTGAACTCGATGCTCGTGAATTAAACAGATTCCGCACATACCCGTCAAGTAACCTTTTGCAAACAGGATTGTTACTGGGGCCTGTTAACACTATGAGGATACCCATCGACGGAGGCCATTTTTTTGCAGGACAAGGCGCACTGAGCGCAGTTTGGTTGTTCCAAATAAGCGATGCGCAACGCTGCATGGCCTCATTGGAGAGCCAACGCCGGGTATTCGCATAGTGTTAACAGGCCCTAACACAGCGATACGCTGCAGCATGAACCACATGGCTACAGCTACCTGAAAACATGACGCCGGCAACAATCGCAGCGATGTTCTCGGTGATGCTGGCACTGGCACTCGTACCCGGTGTCAGCGTGTTGACCGTGTCTGCAAGAACGGCGGCCTACGGATTCGTACACGGCGTTAGCACCACCGTCGGGATCGTCGCCG
>JABDQW010000209.1 GCA_013042055.1 Gammaproteobacteria bacterium
CTCAGCCAAAGTGCAAAACAAAAGTTTATGCTCAAATGTCGATTTTATTTACAACATTGTAACGACCAAACTCTGGTTTCTATATGTATATGTTACAGTTTTTATTAGAATTATCCATTCTATTTCATTGGCAACTCGCCCCCTAAGCTAGCTGCATATTGGTTAGTGCCAATCCACCTCACCTGATATTTATGGATTCCAGCCAAGCAATTGATATATTCTTTTTATTTTCAATAGGTTATAAAATTAACATCGCGTTTGCTCTAATACATTCATTGTGCAGACTAGATACTTTTGTCACAAAGGAATGAATACCGGAACTTGCCTCTCTGAGGAAATGCAAAGTGAAAAAACGGCTTAGCCCTGACGTTGCACAACCAGAAAACAGCTGTTGAAGAGCACCATGGAGCCGTATCAGTATTCGCCAATATTAATACCAATCCACATACCAGTAAGAAACACTGTTATCTCTTGGTACAGGAACAACATCAACAGGAGCAGTACTGCAATCTAACTGACCGTGATGAGCCATGGTTGCCGGTCTTGTTCAGCAGTCACACTCGGGTTCCATAAAGTCGCGGCCGCTTGATTCCTATTTCACTGGTTCTGGGATATCCAACTTTTTTATCAAGTTATAGAGTGATGGGCGACTTATGCCAAGTGCAGCTGCCGCATGTGAGACATTATATTCATAGATCGCAAGAGTGCGCTCGATGATGTCGCGCTCAGCCTGTTCCCTCGCCTCGCGTAGACTTTGCGGTTGCGATTCGACACTGGCGGCAAAACCAAGGTCAGTGGAGTTAACTCTGTTTCCTTCTGCCAGAACCACAGCACGCTTAAGCTTATTCTCGAGCTCACGGACATTACCCGGCCATTCGTAAGCATCTATATAGGCACGGGCCTCTTCAGTAAAACCCCTGAATGAACGCCGGTTCTTATAACTGAACGAATTTAGAAAATGCTGTGCTAGCAGTAACTTGTCACCGTCACGTTGTCGCAGTGGTGGAATTTCTATGACGATTTCGCTGATTCTGAAATACAAATCTTCACGGAATAAACCCTGCTTTATCAACTCATGTAGATTGTGGTGTGTTGCACAAATTATACGCACGTCGACTTCAATTATTTTTCTGGCGCCAATGCGTTCGATTACGCGCTCCTGCAAGAAGCGCAGCATCTTGGCCTGGAGTGACATCGGCATATCACCGATCTCATCTAGAAAAACGGTGCCTCCATTCGCGTTTTCGATTTTACCTTTTGTTAGTTTAAATGCCCCGGTAAACGCCCCTTTCTCATATCCAAACAACTCACTCTCGAGCAGGTTGTCGGGAATCGCAGCGCAATTCAATGCGACGAACGGAGCATCCTTGCGCGAACTCAGCCGATGAAGTGACTGGGCGATGAGTTCTTTGCCGGTTCCACTTTCTCCCAAGATCAGTGTCGTGGCTTCAGACGGCCCGACCTTTTCAACCAGGCGGCAGGTCTCCAGCATCTTTTTGCTGGATCCAATAATACCATCGAGCGGAGTAGTTGAATGCTGCGCCAGTCGACGATTGTCTTCTTCCAGTTCAAACATGTTGTAGGCGCGGTCGACTATCAAGCTAAGAATATCGGGTTCTACGGGTTTTTGATAGAAATCATATGCTCCTAACGAGATGGCTTTCAGGGCATTTTCGCGCTCGTCATTTCCTGTGACTACGATCACCTTGCTATGGGGCGCACATGTAAGTATTTCATCCAGCGTTGCGAATCCTTCGTTAGCATTTGCAGGGTCCGGTGGCAACCCCAGGTCGAGAGTTATCACCGGTGTCTGGTATTGCTTTACAACTGAGATGGCTGAAGCGCGATCATCAGCCAAATGAACATCATACCCTTCAAACGACCATTTGAGCTGCTTTTGCAATCCGGGATTGTCCTCAACGATGAGTAACGGTTTTAGATTCTTATCCGTCATAACTGAGAATCAGCATCTTTTGAAGTATTCGAAATGAATGCTTTTACGAGGCATTAGCTACCGCATACTGATCTGGTTGATCTGGTTGATCTGGTTGATCTGCCGGAATATGCAGTGAAATCGTTGTGCCTTTTCCGGGCTCGCTGTTAACATGGACCTCCCCACCAAGGCGCCGAATAAACTCACGACTCTCGTACATGCCGATGCCCATACCCGCATTACCTTTGGTCGTATCGAACGGTTTGAACAGGCGTTTTCGAATAAAGTCGGCATCCATACCAATACCGCTGTCTTTGATTTCGATAACGATGGTGGAACCACGGCTTATCAATTTGACTTCGATAGTTCCGCTGTCATTTGTGGCCTGTTGTGCGTTGTCAATTAAATGCGCCAATACGTTCGCCAATCGACCTTTCTCCACATTGGCATAGCATGACATACTAGTTTCCTTAATGACTGGTAGAGGTAAACACTGCTGTTTACTCTCAATGACTTTAGTCAATACTTCATTCACGTCTACCTTAATCCGCTTTTCGGTTTCCACATGCCTGTTGCGTAACTGTTCCAATAGCCTCTTAATATCTGCGGCAGCATTGTCAACTGTGTCAAATGCATCCTTGATAAAGCTGGGGTTATTGCTATGTTTTTTGGCATTACTTGATATTAGCTCAAGTCCTGCAGCGATATTTTTAAGATCATGCACCATGTAAGCAGACAGCCGTGTAAATACTTCAAATTGCTTAGCTTGCGCTAGTGCATCCGACGTTAAAATCACCATCAAATAACTCGTTACCTGTTTTGCAGCTGAACTCAGAAAATCTCTATCTTCCCAGTTAATTGAGCGCGTGACCAGCGGATTCGCCAATACGACGAAGCCAATTACGCTGGTTGAACCAAACAGAGGTACCATAAGCCAAGACCGCTTCAGTGCCGATACCCAGCGCGGTAGTTTCAGACCGCCGTACTCATCTGGGTGAGATGCAATCTCCGTGATATTAATAATGAAGCCTTTATCTTCAAAAAATTGGATAAGTGGATCGTCTTTATCGATTTTTTTGTCTACACGAGGCGCGTTCCACGAAGCCACATTCGTATAAACTGACTGATCATTTTGAAGCCACAGCATGCCAGCACGAGCCTCAATCGTATTGGCCATAGCTTCAATCGCGGCAATGTACCGTTCATCATGCTCGAAGTCACCACTCAGCTTATCTGTCAAACGCAACCATTCCACGCGGTAGTCGTACTTATTCCTGTAGAAGTGCTTGCCAAGAAACACCCTCGCTTGCGAGCGTAGCTGCCTGGAAAACAGTACAGCAAACAGCAATACGATCGCCAACGCAATGAACGCTACTTGAATGATCTGACCCCAGTTACCACCGAACTCTCTCAAGTAGTAACCAGCACTGGCAATAAATACGAGGTAGAGGCCACCAACCAATATCGCCGTAGTACTGAGTACGATATCGCGAGAAACAAAAACATTTAGCGACCAGTTCCTATTTCGTACCGATGCCAGGGCCAGCAAGGGTACTGCGACAACGTGAACCACACCACGTACATCCCACAGCGTCTGATCAACGGCTCTGAATAGCAGCGTATCACTGTAAAGGGCAAAATCGAAAGCAAATAGTGCACCGATCGCGAGGATGAGATATTTAATCGCCGATCGGTGTCTCTCTGAGGTGTTGCGATAAAGCTGTTCGATGATCGCGAGGCCAATCAGCGCGAGCAAGATATGCCCAATCAGTGCCAACAGTGGCTGACCTGAAACGCCGCTGAGCTCGTCTAGCAATATCAGACAGGCAAATCCCACACTGAATGGCAATACCCAACGAGCAAACTCTCGGCGCCCCTCCCGCACCGGCATCGCCGTATCGAAAAGCTTCAATAAGAATATGAACCAGGCGACATAACGGAGAATCTCGAGTATTTTGTAAGTTTCGACCTGCGCAAAACCACTTTCAGCCGCCATTGCTGCTGCCACTACTGACCAGATAGCACTGATGAACATGACAACTGTCAACAGTTTACCCTGAAGACTGGCGCGCCAGCTAAACAGCAGCATGGTCGCAAAAGAACCATAGGCAATCGCAGCCCCGAGATAAGCGTATAAGCCAGTATTCATAGCGGGTACGCCATTTGCCTAGGCCAATCTAACGCCAATTGTGGAACGTGCTGTATCAGGTGCGATAATCCTTAACTGACAAAGCATGAGTGACTCGCCGTACTCCTTTTGGTCTCGCGCTAACCAGCGCTATTGCATACGATATTTCTACGAAACATACTAACTTTAACATAATAGACAGGCGTCTCAGTTTTAACAGTTATTATAAGTCTAAATAGTCACGACCACTATCGGAAAATCTTTTGATTTAACGGATTCTTTGCCCTCCCCATCTGCATTTGGCGATGATCCGTGTACCTCAAAGACCGTATAGCCACCGCTTATTAGAACCACGCAGTATGCTCCTCGGCGGCGATCGTAGAGTAAACAAAAACAATGACATACGTAACATGCCCATGCCTTCTGCTACTACTGGCTTGAGCTATTTGGGATGAATACAACGGCATTGTTTGGCATCGATGGGAACGCTAGCCCGCATTTCTCACCAGGCGCCGCCTGGTGAGAAATGCGGGCTAGCTTCCTTTCGCATTAGCAGGTGTCAGCAAGCCTTCCCTGTTGAGTTCAACGATGACATGAAGGGCATCTTCACCCAAAAACTCCCGTTTCTTCTGAAGACCTCCACGAAGAAAAAGGCGATGGCAAATCAGGTTTATTCGTCGCGGTATACCACCACTAAACTTGTAGATAAGATCCATCGAGTCTTCACTAAATGACGGCTCGTCCTGCCACCCTACCGTGCGCAGTCTATGCTTGATGTAAGCACTGGTCTCATCTAATACCAACGGCTCCAAATGCGAGGCTGCTATCAGCCGCTGTTGCAATTGCTCCATCGCAGGCGAACGGATGATATCTAAAAGTGGCTCTTGGCCCAACAAAAAGACCTGCAGCAGCAGACCATCGTAGTTTTGCAGATTAGATAGTAAACGCAGTTCCTCCAACGCATCTGATGACATGCAATGCGCTTCATCGACGATCAGTACGGAGCGACCGCTCTGTTGTCGGTGCTGATTTAGAAAACGCATCAATTTAGGCATTGGCGCGACACCATTATCAGCAGGCAAATCAAATGCATCGTTCACGCGCTCAACCAGATCACGCGCATCTAGCTGCTCGTTAAGTATGCTAGCAACTTTTACACGTTTCTTGTCCAACCCTGTTAACAGTGTGCCGATCAGGGTTGTTTTGCCTGTACCAGGCGCACCTGTAACTGCCACGAAACCCTCGCCCTCTGATATAGCGTACTTCAGATAATCACAGGCTTCATTGTAGGTAGGATGAAAATACGGATTACGAGGATCAGGGCTAAGCCTGAATGGCTGGGCTTTAAACTTGTAGCATGTTTTGTATACGTCGAGCATCGATATATGATTCCTGATGAATGCCCGCGTATTCAGATCATGGCGGCAGCGTAATGTTAGCCAGATAGACACTGTCACTCAGACTGGGCTGAAGGCAGAATCTATCGCATTGCAAAACCACTACGCCACATACAATACTGCAGTTACCTGACTTCAACTGCAGTGCTGTACTCGCTGTGTGTGACTAAAGCTAAAGATCGTATCGATACCCTTTGCCAGTGGTTGGACAACAATCACACCGCCGGCGCTAGAGTAAACAATGCAACCACGACCACACAGAGAAAAATGACTACAAAGGCCAATTTTTTTGTCGTTTCTTCCATTTAAATCTCCTTATCATGTTGTTTGGTGTATTTGTGCGCGAATGGAATCAAAAATCACCAATCAAGTCCGTTGACGTCCTCCCCTATTTCAATTGCCTGACTAACTCCTTCGACTGGCCTCACTATTGCTGATTCCGATTAGCACATATAGTGAAGCCATTTTCATGCCAAGATCAAAGCGCCCGGCCATAAAGCGTGCTGATAGAGTGACTTAGCCCACATGACGGTGACAAAATTCACACTGCCCCATGGATTTATATGTAAAGTATTTCGACTTCTTTCTAGAGATCTTTACACTAGTTTACGTTGTGAATCTGGATCAGAATCACGAACCACTATCATACTGCTCTATATTCAACCAAACTACCACGCAATTGTAATTTTTTTCGACATTTTTTTATAAAAATGTGATCTTTTTGTAACAAATCAGCACCTTTCTGTAATTTTTTCCGACCTCAAGACCTTATTAATAGCATATTTTCGTGTTTAGCAGACTCCCTGCTGACTAAAGCCTGCAATATTCACAGCAATAATCCATGATCAAAGAAAACCAGCAGATATTCACCTGCCCCCCTCTTGTTCGAACCCTTAAGGTAAGCCCATTTGGAATTGACTGGATTCTGACAAGATCCAGAACATCGCACGCTATTGACTATACTCATCAGCACCGCAGAATTTTGAGGAGATGTATAACATGTGGAATGACAGATCTAATTGCGCCCTTTTGCCACTGCTGTTGGCTTCGTTAATACTATTCGGTTGTAGCAGTGACGGCGGCGGTGAAGCCAGTGTAGCTGCGCCGGTTTACTCCGGTAGCACGCTGCCGGCAGCCGTGACCGCCGCGAGCGCTGCAACCTTGGGCCACGCAGCGACCGATGGCGTGAATGAGGCCGTGAATCTGTCGAAAACCGGCACCGGCATTCCGGGCTTAGCCCTAGCTGTCGAAGCGACCAACCGCGACAGCAACGCACTCGCGCAAAAAGTGAACGAGGTCGCGACCAAGGTGCTCGAGGGCTTTGGTGCTGTGGACTTACCTGCTGCCGCTGTGTTGTCGTTCGACCAGCTGAATGCACAGACCAACAGCACCTTTTTCTGCGGCGGTAGCGTTGCGGTGCCGGACAATGTCGATCAGAATGCCGCGCTGAACTTCACGATGACGTTTTATAATCTGTGCTACGACGACGGCATCACGCCACTGGTCATGGACGGTATGCTAACTTTCACCGAAACCGAAACCGCATTCACGATCGGCTTCACTAACTTCAGCGTCACCATCGACGGCACAGCCGAGAGCTTCACCGGCACCTTCACCTGTGACACCACTCTATCCAACTGTGCGATTGCGACTGATTTCGCCGGCACGGACGGTAACATATTCCGGCTCGAGAATGTCGACATCAACGGCGATGAGTTCAGTGGCTACATCCTCAGCGCTGATTTTTATCACTATGAGCTGGGCATGGTTTCGATAACCACGGACTTCGCCGTCACTTACGGTGCTTGCGGCGCTTTTCCAGATGGTGGCGCCATTTCGCTCGCAGGCGCTGGAGGCTCGTCGATGTCCGTAAGCTTTAATCCCGATTGCAGCTTTAGCGTCGAAGGTTTTGATGGCAGCAGCGCATTTGGTCCTGAAACGCTGAGCTGGACGCTTTAAGCATTAGATATCGTGCCACAGAAAAACGCGGGTGTAATGCCCGCGTTTTTCTGTACAGCCTAATCAGGCCAGCCTCAGCCAACGACGACAGAACAAGCCATCCTGCCCATTGTGTGATCACGCACAGCCTGCTCCGCTAAACTCTATATCTTCGCGTTCGTTGCGTTCAGTGCTATGTTTGGGCTAATAACCAAACACAACCATAAACACGACTGTGCAACAACAAAAAGATCCCTTCCACAGCCTCGCCACGCGTCTGAGCCTTGGCATAATTTTACTGGGTACACTGATCTTCATCGGCGTACTCGGATCGAACTACGTGCTGTCGCGAAATCTACTGGAGCAATATGTAGGAGAATTAGCGCGCACCACGGCAGCATCGACAGTGAACGAAATCGAATCTGTATTCAGTTCAGTGGCAACCAGCGCCGACTCACTGGCAGCCATCGTGATCAAGGCAGATATCAGCGAACAACAGATACAAGACGCCATTCGCGCTTTTCTCAAAATTAATCGGGATATATACGGTATGGCGGTCGCGCTTGAACCCAACGTTCTGCAAACGAATATCGGCCAATTCGCTCCGTATTATTTCCGGAATGATTCGAGTCTGAGCTATACCGATCTTGCCGTTGATGAGTACCGCTATCTCACCTGGGACTGGTATCAGCAACCCAAAACAGTTACACGCCCGGTCTGGACTGAACCCTATTACGATAGAGGTGGCGGCAACGTATTAATGACGACGTATTCGACGCCCTTGTTGATCGCCGATCAACAACCTTTTGCTGGTGTTGCCACTGCAGATATTTCACTCGACTGGCTGCAGCAACTGGTGGCGAACATCCAGATTCTCGAAACCGGCTTTGGGTTGATCGTTTCACAACAAGACACCGTTGTCGCCCACCCTGATCAGTCGCGTGTCATGAAGAAACTTAAATCGACCCTGGATTCCGGCTTCATCGAACATTACTGGGATAAATACGTGCAGAGTAAACGAGCCCAGCAGGCAAGCTATTTCCACGCGCCCTGCCGTCACGAACAGGGCGATTGCTGGATAGCAATAAAACCCTTGCTCGATACCGGCTGGAAAGTGGTCATTATCATTCCTGAATCTGAACTCAGCTACGAGATCATGTTGCTCACCGGTGAAATTGCACTGCTGGCACTGGTCGGTCTGGTCGTTCTTGTGCTGGTTATCATCACGCACACTCGCAACATGATCAATCCACTCGAACGACTCGCGTCGGTAACTGCCGCAATAGGTAGCGGGAATCTCGATGTCAAACTACCAGGTCCGAGCAGAAACGATGAAATCGGCGCACTAACGACAGATTTTCGGAACATGCGCGACTCATTGCGAACCCATATTGAACAGCTCAGGCAAACAACTGCAAAACAACAAAAGCTTGAGAGCGAGATCGAAATCGCCAGCAACATTCAGATGTCTATGCTACCCGGAGGCGGTACGGTTTCTATTTTGGATCAAGGCTATCAGCTGTATGCACAGCTTCGCCCGGCCCGTAGCGTCGGTGGCGACCTGTATTTTTATCAACACCAGGAAAATAAATTGGACTTCATCGTTGGCGATGTTTCCGACAAAGGCGTGCCCGCCGCCTTGTTCATGGCCAAGGCCGTAACGCTGTACACTGGTGCGCCCAATGAGGATCTGTCACCGGGGGATACCTTAGCACGCATGAATCTGGCATTATCACAGAACAACGATGCCTGCATGTTTGTGACTGCCCTGTGTGGCCGACTCGATCTGGCTACTGGTGAATTGATCATGGCCAATGCCGGGCATATGCATCCACTACAGAAAACACAGGATCGCATCAATGAGCTTAGCGTAGACGGCGGCACTGCACTTGGGTTGATGGAAAACGTCGACTACCCCAATGTCGTACAGGTTTTAGCACCGCAAACCAGCCTGTTGCTCTACACCGACGGCATCACCGAAGCCTTCAATACTGCAGGTGAACAGTATCATGACGAACGCTTGTTCACGATTGTCGCACACGCGTCACAAACGACCGCTGAATCCTTGGGCTCAACGGTTTTAGCCGACGTCGACGCCTTTGTCGATAAGGCCAAACAATCGGATGATATCACGCTGATGGTGATACACTATGGCCACTGAAAGCACCAGAACGAAGCATATTCGACTGAAAAACGATCACGGCAAATGCCAACGCTTGTATGACTTTCTGGCCGATGGTCTCGAGCCACTGCCGGTGAGTACAGCGTTCAAACATGATCTGCAACTGGTCGCTGAGGAGCTGATGGCGAACACCTTCAACCATGGCTACGGCAATGACCCGCAAGCATGCATCGATCTTGAACTTGTGATTGGGGAACATCAAGTCGGCCTTACCCTCACTGATTCGGCTTTCGCGTACAATCCACTAACCGCGTCATCGAGCGATGACATCGATGATTTATCCGAAGGGGGCATGGGCTTGCAATTAATAAAATCGCTAACGGATGAACAATCCTATCGACGAGACAATCACCAGAATGTATTCACCATCACAAAGCACTATAATAATTAGAAACAGAATAACCGGAGACTATGCATGCCTCTTAATATAGAAATCCACGCGGAACCGAATGAAGGCAAACGCATTTCACTGGCGGGAAGTCTCGATACCGACACCGCACCGCAATTACAGGACAAGATCGACCACGAAATCGATTCAACCGCGCACATGATCATCATGGACCTGAGGCGTCTAGAATTTCTCAGCAGCGCTGGGCTACGTGTGATCTTTAAAACAAAGAAACTGATGGACAACCATAGTGGCAAGTTCATGCTTGTCAATCTGCAACCGCAGGTACGCAAGGTCTTTGAGATCATCAAAGCGCTCGATGGCATGAACGTGTTCAGGAGCCAGGAAGAGATGGATGACTACCTGGCCACGATGCAGAACAAGGTGCGCGATGGCGATTCATAGAGTGCTCTGTTGTCCAGACAACAACTTGTCATTATGTCAAGATCCTGTCATCTCTCCCTGCGGTCGAGATGACGGAAAGGTTTATCAGTAGAACAAGGTACGGTGTGCTGTGCGCACAGTGTTTCGCGAACAAGGCCTTGCCATGACTTGCATCACCGATAATCGGCTCCGGATTATGGGTCACCGCTGGCACGTTCGACCACGCGCGCATGAACTCGACGATGGCATTGACCTGGGCATCACTCAAGGTTGGGAACGAGGGCATAATGCGACCGGGACGACCCACTCGAATGGTAATCTTCAGATATTGGTCGGAGACGGCGTCAATGAAGGAAGGCAATGACAAGGGCGCGCCGACACCGCCCTTGCCATCATCACCATGACAAACCGAGCAGTGTCTCTGATACAGCTCCTCACCATCTGGTGCAGCGTTGGCAACGGCTGAAGCAAATAACAAGAGTAGCAGCAATAACTGTTTTTTCATGTTCACACCGAAAGACTATGCCCTAATTACAGCATCAAAACTATGATCCTGATCAAATCAAATTCGGTATATTAGACATCATTAATATACTAGAGTGGAGTATTTTCAAGTTATTTTGTGTAATTTTTTTATAATTAATTAACTATCTATAAGTTATCAATAAACCTTAACCCGGTGGCCAATTCATTCTGCGGCCGCCGAGTACGTGCATATGGATGTGATAGACCGCCTGGCCGGCGCCCCTGTTACAATTGAAAACCAGGCGGTAACCGTCGTGGTCGATACCCTCATCAGCAGCGATTTGCTTCGCCACCAGCATCATTCTGCCGGACACATTCACGTCCTCCTCGTCGAGGTCATTGATGGTCGCGATATGCTTCTTGGGTATGACCAGAACATGCGTCGGCGCTTGCGGATTGACATCTCTGAACGCGAGTATATCGTCATCCTCGTAGATCGTATCACCGGGAATCTCACCATCCCGAATTTTACAAAACAGACAATCAGTCATTATGTTCCCCATGCAGTTCTTGTTATGCCATACACAGTATACCGTTTGATTGGATCACGCTGTAGAGTGAATTGATCATCGCCAGAGCGCACTGCCATGGCAGGGTGCACCGTGCGCACCGTGAATCTTCAGTTTGCTGGGCTGTTCTGGTGCGCACGGCGCACCCTACACTGCTGCGAATGTTGTCATTCCGGCAGGTCTCTTGCCGTCGTCATCCCGGCATGTTTTTGGCCCGGATCCAGTGACTTTTGCGGCCGCAGAGCAGATAACGGCAAGCTCATATCTTGATCCGCTGCCTACCGGAAAAGGCGTGAGCCAAGGTACCCGCGTCGATATACTCGAGCTCACCGCCCAACGGCACACCGTGTGCGATGCGCGTCGCTTCGACCTGATGCTCAGCAGCCATCTCAGAGATGTAGTGTGCGGTGGCTTCACCTTCGACGGTGGGATTGGTGGCAAGAATCAACTCCCTGATATCACCAGCAGCCAGTTTCTGTTCGAGCAAATCAAGCTCAAGTTCATCCGGACCGATACCATCCAGCGGCGACAAGCGACCCATCAATACAAAATATTTGCCGCGGTATTCTGCCGTGTGTTCTATCGCCAGCACATCGGCCGGCGTTTCCACAACACAAAGTATGCTGCCATCGCGCGAGGGGCTCTCACAGATACTGCAAATGTCGGCCTCACTAAAGGTCCGACATGACTGGCAATGTCCAATGCGGTCGACCGCTTCGGTCAGCGCCTTCGCCAGATGCTTCGCCCCTGAGCGATCCCGCTCGAGGAGATGAAACGCCATGCGTTGCGCCGACTTGGGACCGACGCCGGGCAGACACTTGAGCGCATCGATCAATTGTTGCAATAACGGTGACACTTTGTAACTGCCTTTATTTTTGTCCGCGAATAACGCAAAGAACGCAATTTATTTGATTGTGTTCTGTAATGATAGAGCATTGGCAAAAACTGACAGCTTTGTACGCACGCATCAAAACAGATTGTTTATTCAGAGTCCCTTCATAACACATAGAACGCCTTCGAGTCGTTCGCGTTCTTTGCGGACACAAATCGATCTGTAGTTTCAAAAAGGCAACTTCATCCCACCCGGTAAATTCAGTCCTGCGGTAACACCGGCCATCTTCTCCTGGGTCTGCTGTTCGACACGACGCACCGCATCGTTCACGGCAGCGGCTAACAGGTCCTCGATCATTTCCTTTTCGTCTTGCATCAGGCTGTCGTCCAGGCTGACCTTACGGATTTCGTGGCGGCCATTCATGACGACCTTGACCATGCCGCCACCGGCCTGGCCTTCGACTTCCAGATTGGCCACTTCTTCCTGC
>JABDQW010000210.1 GCA_013042055.1 Gammaproteobacteria bacterium
GCTCCCGTGATCCTGGTGAGAAATGCGGGCTAGGCGAACTGGAGCGCAGCTCAGTGGCAGAGACATAACCTGATGCTCGATGCCGAAACGAATGCACTCCTCGGCGCTCAGCGTTATGAACGCAGCCCGGATCATATCAATGCACGAGCCGAACATTACCAGCGCTCACTCCACAGCAAGGCCGTGAAGTAATTGTATTTAAACTAAAAAAGACGGTTCCGAACTGCTAGAATTGTAGGTGCCGACAAAACCAACGGAGACCGATCGCATGAAGTCTAGCAGTTGTGGATCAGCGCCCGACATCGCGTGCTAATTTCGTGGTGACCCAGGCGCTGTTCAGCGTATCGACCTGAAGTCACAGTTGTCCGTCACCTCAGCGCCATCCCGACTTTGGTCACGATGCTAATGTACTGTTTCTGATCGAGCATTGTCCGTTGGTCGATCGGCGAGAACATCTCCTGGAATAGCCGTTATTATATATATTTCAAATAGATAATGTAGACATGAAACATCAGCTATTTACGAAAATTGCAGCAGTATTGGATGCCTCGGAAAAGATCTATAATATTCGACCGCTTGTAAAGAATGCGATATTGATCGCTCCCATTGTTATCATCATTCTTCAAGCGATTCTGTTGATTCATCCCGGGACACGCGATTTCGGTTTATGGTTGCTGGAGGAAAATCATCCCGTTGAACTCCTGACCTTCGTGATGCTCCTTGCCGGTGGAGGCATCGGCTTGTTGCTCGCTTTAAAGACAAGAAGACAGAGAGAGAATGGTCTTGTATACGGCTTTTACATGTTGTTTTCCATCGGGCTGGTTCTCATTGCTATGGAAGAAGTGGCATGGGGCCAGTGGTTTCTCGGATTTGAAACGCCGGAAGCTGTGGCCCAACTTAATCGTCAGGGGGAAACGACCATCCACAATCTTGCCGGCTTGCATGGTCATTCTGAATTCTTAAGACTAACATTCGGCTTGGGTGGCTTAATCGGAATCTGGCTGTCATTTTCCCCGTCTTTCCGTAAAATAAGCGCCCCAGTAATTCTCGTCCTCTGGTTCCTGATAATTACTATTCATGCATCAGTGGATGTCTACAATGATTTCGTTGCGATCCACAAAAAATTTGATTACGGAATGCAACGAACGGCGGAACTCATTGAATTACTGATCGCAATCAGCGCCTATCTGTATCTACACTTGAACTGGCGCATGCTCGTAACCCCAGGACGCGAAACTCACTCCTTGGGCTCCGCGCACAAATAACTTCCACACCTAACAGCAACTCGAATCATTTCTATGTTTCGAGAATCCTCCGTGGCAAACCATCAGACATTTATACTCCTGGCTGCGCTCAACGGAGAGATGCGTACAAATTATAGTAACTGACATGGGAGCCCGAAGCAGACACGCTGTTTGATGCCCAGCGCTACGAGCGCAGCATAGGCCGGGTCGATACCCGAGCTGGTAGCCAGGAATTCAAGGCACCTGCCAAATCGGGTGAAGCTATACTAAACAAAGCCAAGCTAAGGTGCCAAACAGCCGGCGCCGCGATCATCAGAGGCCACTGCCTTCCTGAGACGTCGATCCAGGAGGCGTTGATCGAGATGTATCTCGCCGGCAGATGACCCGACTTACTTGCTCTTTAAACGGCTAATCCTGGTGTCATCACGTTAAAGGTGTAGGACCTGCTCATTAAGGCCTGAACGGAACGACAGCGATGAGTTTTCGGCCGCATTGATCTATACTAAGATAGATTTATGCACGAAAACGGCTCGGGGTAATGGCCAACGAGACAATAGAAATCGAAGCGAAAAAAATAACAACATTCTTCGCTCTTGTTGTGATATTTCTTATTTTTGCTCATATCGTTGGATATGTGCTCTGTCTGTACTTTGGAAAGTTGTGTTCTGTATTTCACCTTGACATAGAGCAAAATATTCCAACACTTTTTTCCTCAGTAGCATTGCTATTTAGCTCATTTCTCTTATTCGTAATGTGTTTTCTCAGAAAGGGGAACAAGTTGTCTTATCTGTACTGGCTAGTGCTGGGAATTATTTTTCTGTTTTTAGCAGTTGACGAAACCATTTCGGTTCATGAAAAATTAATCATGCCTTTAAGAACCGCCCTGAATACATCTGGAATTTTTTATTTCGCTTGGGTTATTCCCTACGGCATTGCATTAATCATATTTCTTATACCTACGATAAAGAACTTATTCACTCTTCCCAAAAGGATACGTCTTTTATTTGTTGCTGCCGGCATAACATATGTCTCGGGCGCTCTAGGTATGGAGCTTTTGGGTGGTCGGCATTTTGAATTGTACGGCCCAAAGAATCATTTATATTTTTTGATCACATCAATTGAAGAAATACTGGAAATGTCTGGAATAGTGATCTTTATTCATGCACTTTTGACATACATAAAGACAGATATGAAAAATCTAACATTCAAGATTGTGTAAAAATGAGGCAGTCTTTAGACTTGTATATTCGTAGGCTTTTATCTTGATAGGCCTTAGAGAAGCTTTGACCAGTTTGCGCTGACAGCTCTAGTACAGCACTGTTGTCATCGCGCCACCCTGCAAACCGAAAAATTGCTTGATATCGATAATGGAATTCCCGGCTCTTTGGCCGTATTAGTATTGACTCAGTCATTGAGCAAATCAGCATCTATCAATACGATGAACTCGTGCCTGTTGCGGAGACTTATAATGCTGGGTACGTGGAAACAACAAATTTACCCCCGTACTCCATTATTTGTGCAGCAGCGTGTTCTCGCTCCAACGTGGCTCTTTCAGTACTACAATGGTCACCTGCGGAGACAAGCCACAAGCGCCCATATTCTTCCCCAAGCTCTTCGATATTACTTATCCAGCCCGCAGACACCTTATATGCACCTCGCTTCAGGATTTCTTGGCGTTGTTGATGACCGGTACCGTCGTCGAGAATACTGATCAAGGGCTTTTCGGACAGCCCTGCCTTATCAGCGTAGTACATGAACTCTTTTATTCTACCCACGCCACCACACAGGACCACAATATCATTCGGAGCAAACTGCTGCGTGAGCTGAGCGATCACCTCTCTTGCTCCTTCGAGCCTGCGCTTCAGATAATGATTGGAGTACCAGGAATACAGCGACATCATCACAACAAGGGTCACGACCCCTATTTTGAAATACTTAGGCCTGATTCTGGTAAGACCTAAGGCGGCAAGCAAGCAAAACGCAAAAAGCGCGCCAATTGTGTATCGGTCCATAAAAACCGGTGAGCGCATCTTCGATATGATAAAAGGCACTATGACCGAAAAAACGATTACAAGGCATAAGAAATAGATACCCTTGAGGATATCTGGCTCAGTAAGGCGTAGTCGGCTTGTGCCGGCCCCAAAAGACTCCTTTGTAAGGCAAGAGACAATCCCCACTGCCGACAATACCAAAAAGAGTGGAAGCAACCATTTACCGCCGGCGTGGCTTGCTATCACACCCGCGAGATTCAGCAGTGTAGGCTCTTTAATCCATGAGATAAGATACGCGCGATCCCCGCCTACACTCTGCATCTGAGACAGCAAGACAAGGCCCCAAGGGATGTAAAGTGTGCCGATTGCAACCATACCCAGAGACCAGGATCTTACTAGCTGACGATTACTATTGCCAAAAAACAAAAATTTGCTCAACACGAAGATGACCTGGGCACATACGATGAATAGCGCATAGACATGCGTATACAAGAGTAATACAGAAGAAACAGAATACAACACCAGATGTTTTGTTTTTTGCTGTTGCAACCAGGCAAACAAGAAATACGAAGACAACAAGGCGAAACACAACAAAACGCTGTACATACGCACTTCCTGCGCATACACGACAGAAAATTTTGATACGGCCAACAGTAGGGCAGCGATGAAAGCGGTCTCTTTATTGAAAATAACCAAGCCAAGTCTGTAGACCAAATAGACTGACGTAACGCTAAACACCACCGATAAGGAGCGCAAGGATAGCTCCGAGCCTCCAAATATTTCCATCCAAAAATGCAGCAGCAAAAAATACAATGGCGGATGGACGTCATTCGCGGCGGCCGTCATTATCGCTAACGATGACAATCTCGCAAAATCGAACGAAAACACCTCGTCAGTCCATAACCCTCTGCCATCAATAGCGAGGAAGCGCAATGCTACTGCCAGGAGCAGGATACCTAACAGGATTAGTACGCGCTGTTGCCGTTCTTGTATAAACATAACCCTCTACGTTTTATCGTTACAGATGAGATTGCAAAAAGATTATTATAGGCGGTCTCGTTCGATCCGGTGGTATTCAGCATTTTTTATGGAACAACAGACTTCTGCTTGGAGACAAGGTTTATCTTTGCTCTGTAACAGGGTTGCTTGACAAGGCTACGCATGACTAATCTCTCGTTTTCTTGCCATCGCTTCCCGGTGTGAAGTCTGTTGATGGGAAGTCTCCTGCATCTATCTGCGAGTATCCCATTGAGCAAATAAATAGTACGGGCCTGGATAAGGTTGTCACAACTTCGGAAACGTTTTGGCTGATGGAGAACACAGGCAATATCCCCAGTTCACTTCCAAGGGAGTATAACATTGGCAATATATATTTCGTTGGGCGCCTTGATGACGTCTTAGGGAGCCAGCGTGCCAATCATGACTACCGGAAACTGCTGAAACTTTGTGGCATGGTATCCAACAAGAGCCGTAAGGCCAACTGTTGGGATAATGGAGCCGCGGAACGTTTCGTCTTCAGTGTGAAACGGGAATGAAAGAGCGATCGGCTATATCGAACCAGGCAAAAAGCAATAGCTGATACTCGGAAACGCGCGGCGGTGCATTACAACTCGAGGCGTCACCTTACAACGTTTGGTTACAAAATACCCCTGGATCGTGAAAAGAAACCTGGCAAAGTGTCCGGAAACAGTTGACCACCACAAAGGCAACAAATCAGATGAAGACGGCAGACTGAAAATAAAAACTCCTTGATGGCTGGCGGCGCGGTCCATTGGGCCGACGATTGATTTTAATTGAAGACGAGGTTTATACTTCGTGGTTTTTGCCTTTACGTATATGATCTCCATGTGGTTGCGGCTAGAAAATTCAGTACGGAGGGGATTTTGCTTGCTTTTATCGGAAAAATTTAACCAGAGATGCCAACAAATCAAGGAAAAGATCCTAAACGTCGCCTGATTCGCCCTCTATTGTGGTCCATTTTGGCGGCCATGGCTATTTATGTCGGTTCGGTCATTGCCAGTGATTTCAATGCGGTAAGCGAATCAGTATCGCAGCTGGGCTTTACAGTTTGGGCGATAGTGCTAGGTCTTTCACTGGCCAATTACGTCCTCCGGTTTATCCGCTGGGAGATCTATCTAGCCTATCTCGACTGCCGTATAGCCACTCTACCGAGCCTGGCCTATTACCTTGGTGGCTTCGCGTTCACGACCAGTCCTGGAAAGGCAGGTGAGGCCGTCCGTTCGCTGTACCTCAAACGCCATGGGGTGGCCTATGTTCATAGTCTTGCTGCGTTCTTCGCTGAGCGTTTCGTTGATCTTGTAGCAATGGTCCTGCTGGCGCTAGTCGCCGCCCTGACGTTCCCGCAATACCAATGGCCGGTGCTGGTCATCACTGTGCTCGTAATCGCGGCCTTATCTTTGATCCATGCCAGACCGGTCCACGCCTTGCTCGACCGGTACATTGAAAGACTGCATTCAAATAGAATCCGCTCGGTCGGCAAGAGATTCCTCGATCTGTTAACGTCGGCGTCTACGCTGTTAAGATTCGGGCCGTTATTTGTTGGACTCCTGCTTGCCCTGATCGCCTGGGGTGCCGAAGGTATTGCTTTTCATCTGATATTGGAGTCGCTTGGCGTTGATGCATCCATAGGATTGGCGGTAGGTATCTATTCGGTGAGCGTTCTGGCAGGCGCCTTGTCCTTCATTCCAGGTGGATTGGGTAGTACCGAAGCAGTCATGGTATTGTTGTTGAAGCTGGTCGGTGCAGATACGGCAACCGCAGTCGCCGCTACATTAATCTGTCGACTGGCTACGCTGTGGTTCGCTGTTGTTATTGGTGGCATTGTACTCGCTGTTCTGGAAACCAGCAGCAAGGCCGGTCAACGTCGAGCTTCAGATGTTTAATCCTGGATCATGGCGATGATGGAGTTCAATTGCACCGTAGCACCGTTAGAATGAATGGCAAAGAATCACGACCCTTGTGTGTGGACCTGGATGGAACCCTGATCCGCACTGACCTCCTTGCAGAATCTGTCTTCGCGCTGCTCAAGCGCAACATATTATTCGTGTTTATGTTTCCGCTTTGGCTCTTCAAGGGCAAAGCGCGCCTCAAACACGAGATCGCTGCGCGGGTCGATATTGATGTCGGCTTATTGCCATATCACAGCGAGTTTCTCGATTATCTCAAAGAACAGCATAACAATGGACGCAGACTCATCCTGGCTACCGCTTCTAATGAAAAATTTGCTGAAGCGATAGCACTGAATCTCGCAATATTTGAAGATGTACTGGCCAGTAATGCCAGCGTGAACCTGTCAGGCAGCTGTAAGTTGCGGCGATTACAGGAAATCTTTGGTGACGGCGGCTTCGACTATGCCGGTAATGCAATGGTCGATGTTGCGTTGTGGGAAAGCGCTGCTGAAGCCATATTGGTGAATCCGGAGCGTGGAGTGCAAGCAGCGGCAGAACGTAACAGCACTGTCATGCAGGTCTTCGATGAAACAAAGGGTAGCCGGCGCAAACAATACCTCAAGGCTTTGCGGATACATCAGTGGTTGAAGAATCTGCTGGTTTTCATCCCACTTGTTCTGGCCCATCGGTTCGGTGAACCACTTCTGCTGGGTCAAGCACTGCTCGCTTTCCTCTCGTTTAGTCTTTGTGCGTCCAGCGTGTATTTGCTGAACGACCTGTTGGACTTGCCAGATGATCGACAACATCCTACTAAGCGGGATCGGCCTTTTGCGGCCGGTTCTATCTCGGTCAAAAACGGGGCTGCACTGATCCCTGGACTGCTGCTCGCGTCATTCGGTCTTGCGTTGTTCTTACCAGTCGAGTTTATTGGCGTGCTGCTACTCTATTACGTAATGACGGTGGCCTATTCGTTGAAACTGAAACGTGCAGTAATTGTGGATGTGCTGATGCTGGCGAGCCTGTATACCCTTCGTATCATCGCCGGTGCAGCTGCAATATCAGTCGTACTTTCGTTCTGGTTGCTGGCATTCTCAATGTTTCTGTTTCTGAGTCTGGCTCTGGTCAAACGTTACACCGAGGTACTTATAATGCAGCGACAAGAACGCAATCGATCATTCGGACGAGGTTACGCTACGGTTGATCTAGAGACGCTATCTCAATTTGGCAGCACCAGTGCTTACATGGCCGTGCTGGTGCTCGCGCTCTATATAAACAGTGAAGAAGTGCGAACGCTCTACACGCACCCGCACGTTATCTGGCTGCTGTGTCCGCTACTTCTGTACATGGTGATGCGGATCTGGTTAATGGCGCGCCGTGATAAGGTGCATGAAGACCCTGTGGTTTTCGTGATTCAGGATCGTCGTAGCCAATGGCTGGCGGTAATCGGTGCCATACTACTCTGGCTGGCGATTTGACGTGGCATACGAGCGCTATCAATCCTGGGGCCGTTATCCAAAAGTGGAGCAAGAAGCGCGCATCCTTTATTGGGGTGACGAATCCCTACCTACGTATGAGTGCGAGGATAAAACCATCCTCCCGTTCGGGAATGGTAGAAGCTACGGTGATGTATGCCTGAATGAAGGTGGCATTTTGCTGGACTGCAGGCATATGGACCGTTTCATCAAGTTTGATACCGAAACCGGTATTCTGCGCTGCGAGGCGGGTGTTCTGCTGTCTGAAATCCTGCAGGTTACAGTGTCCAGGGGCTGGTTTTTACCGGTTACACCCGGCACTCAGTTTGTGACAGTCGGTGGTGCTATCGCAAATGATGTTCATGGTAAAAACCACCACAAGGCTGGAACGTTCGGTTGTTATGTGCGACGTTTTGAGCTGCTGCGCTCGGATGGAGCACGCATTATTTGTTCGAATGATGAAAATGCAGACTTCTTTAGCGCAACCATTGGCGGCCTGGGGCTGACCGGCGTCATTACCTGGGCCGAACTTCAGCTCCATCATATCAATAATCCATTTATCGATCAGGAAATTATTCGTTATCGTAACCTTGACGAATTCTTCGAACTCGCTCGTGAATCAGACCAGACTTATGAGCACACCGTAGCATGGGTCGACTGTCTGGCAACAGGAGAGCAGTTAGGGCGAGGTCTTTTTATACGCGGTAATTATGCTGAGCGCATCGAGGGAAAGCTGCCTCAACCATCCACAACGCGCCTCACTTTTCCGGTCGATCCGCCGTTTGCGCTGATCAACGGTCTGACGCTAAAGGTCTTCAACAGCGTGTACTACCACAAGCAGTGGTCAAAGCGGACGAAGAGCCAGGTTTATTACGAGCCATTTTTTTACCCTTTGGATGCAATCCGTGCCTGGAACAAGCTGTATGGGTCTAAAGGCTTTTTTCAGTATCAGTGTGCTGTACCAACCGAGCAGATGAAGAATGCGATTGGCGAGATACTGGAACGGATCGGAAAAGTCGGTATTGGATCGTTTCTCGCCGTGCTCAAACTGTTCGGTGACAAGCCGTCACCCGGGCTATTGTCATTCCCGATGCCAGGTGCGACGCTCGCATTGGATTTTCCCAACAGTGGTGCGAAGACACTTCACCTGCTGGATCAGTTAGACGCCGTCATCCGGGAGATTGGCGGTCGCATTTACCCTGCCAAGGATGCCCGGATGCGTCCAGAGGATTTTCAGGCTGGATACCAGCATTGGAAAACCATGGAGGCGTACATTGATCCGCATATTTCTTCAAGTTTATGGCGACGAGTGACAGCACAACCATGAAAAAGACGCTAATAATTGGAGCCACATCGATGATCGCTCAGGCAACTGCCAGGCTGTTTGCCGAGGCCGGTTATTCTTTGTACCTCGTGGCACGAAATCAAAGCAAGCTTGAGGCCGTAGCGGATGACTTGAAGGTACGTGGTGCGGAGGCAGTCCATACAGCGAACCTTGACGTTCTCGATTACAGTCAGCACAAAGTAGCCATCAACGCTGCTATAAACACACTGGATGGTCTTGATCTCGTGTTGATTGCTCATGGAACCTTACCTGAGCAGAAGGCTTGTGAACAATCCTTCGATCTGACCCAAAAAGAATTTGGAATCAATACGCTGAGTACAATCTCGCTATTGACGTACCTGGCAAACTATTTCGAAGATAAAGGTCAGGGAACGATAGCCGTTATATCATCTGTCGCCGGGGACAGAGGGCGACAAAGTAATTATGTCTACGGCTCAGCAAAAGGTACGGTGACGTTATATCTGCAAGGCCTTCGCAACAGACTGCATAAGTCAAACGTGAATGTAATAACTGTCAAACCAGGTTTTGTCGATACACCAATGACATCAGGTATGAATAAGGGTTTGCTGTGGGCCAAACCGGAAAAGATCGCTGACACGATCTTTCGCGCTATTGATCGTCGAAGGGACGTGGTATACGCCCCCTGGTTTTGGCGGTACATCATGTTAATCATCAGGATGATACCGGAGCTGCTCTTCAAGCGCCTAAATTTATAGCCGTGATATGTTTAAACCACCTGTTTCCCTGACATAAACCGTTTGCAACTAGCCCGTATTTCTCACCCGAACTGCCCGGCCCTATCAATCCTGCTTGGTGACCCGCGCGCTGGCACTGACCAATGACTTGCGCAGCTCTGTCTCCAGCGTCTCGAGCTGGTTCGCCGCTTCGGCGCGTTGTTTCCGGCCTTCGTCGGCGATACGCAGACTGTCTTCGATGGTTTCGATCAAAGCAGCATTGGCCTTCTTGACCGCCTGGATATCGAACACGCCCCGCTCGATTTCTTTTCGCGCCTCAACATTACCCTGCTTTAGATTTTCGGCATTAGCCATCAACAGTTCGTTGGTCAAATCGCTGGCAGACCGAAGGGAGTCGGCCGCCTCGCGGGAACGGTGTATCGTCACGGCTTGCGCCAACTGCTGCCGCCACAGCGGTAGCGTATTTGCCGTCGTAGAGACGATCTTGTTCACCAGTCCCTTATCGTTCTCCTGCACCAGGCGGATACTAGGAAGGCTCTGCATCGCAACCTGGCGGGTCAGCTTGAGATCGTGAACGCGCCGTTCCAATGCATCTCGGCTGGCTCGTAGATCGCGCAGCTGCTGCGCCGCGAGCACCGACTTGCTATCCGCTGCGTCACGCTCCATCGCAGGAATCGCTCGCTGATCGATCTGCCTCAACTTCTCTTCCCCTGCTGCGATATAGCGCTCCAGATGGTGGAAATATTCAAGATTGGCCGCGTACAGTCGGTCGAGCGAAGTGATGTCGATCAGCAGTTGCGTCTTGTGACCTTCGAGGTCGTCACCGATCGCATCGATCTGATCACGCACTTCCTCGTAGCGCTGCAAGAACTCGGCCACCGGCTTCGTTTTGCCGAGCAAACGCGCAAAAAAACTCGGCTTGCGTTTGGCATCCAGCGCTCTGATATCGAAGCCTCGGACCGTACTGACCATTTGATTCAGCGCCTCGCCGGCAGGACCGGTATCCTTGTTTCGCACACCTTCGAGCATGTCATCAGAGACGCTGGCCAGCTGTTGCTGGGCGGGGGCACCGAAGTACAGGATGCTGTGGCTATCGGTCAGATCGATCTCCTGCATCAGAGTGTCAATCGCCGTTCGCTCGGCCGGGTCAGCCTGCTCGTACTGCATAGGCGCTTTCCCCAGTAACAGGTCAGCTTCAATTGTTTTAAGTTCTGTCCGGTCAATCATCGCTTTTTCCTCAATCAATCATGATATCAACCCAATCCCTCCCGCTTCAGCTGGGTTTCAAGCACCTCCATCTGGACATCTAGGTCATGTAGGTCGTTCTGCAACAGTCGCTGGTACTGCTGCTCGAAGACCTGCTCGATGGTGATCAGAACCCGCCGAAAATTATCTTCCAGCGTAACCGAACGCCCATTGACATGAGCCTTAGCGTAGCCGGCAATCACGCGCTGAGCGCCGTCGAGATAAGTGGTCAAAAATTTGCGAGCCCGGCGCAAATCTCTCGGGTCACGGGCAATTTCCGCTAGGATATCACGTGCCAGTGCTGTAATTCGTTTGAGGCGCTGCTCCATTTCTGATTGGTTGATCTGACCGCGCGCCCGATCGATTACCAGAATCTTCTGCTCCGCTTGTTGCAAGGCCTCGGCGACACGGTCAGCATTAGCGTGGCCACTCTCGATCACGCTGGACGCACGTTTTGGATCCAGCCCGTACAGCAGCACGAACGCGGCAAACGCCCCAGCACCGAAGGCCAGCGCAACTGGCAGGCTGTGTCCGACGCCGCCCCAGGCGGTCAAGGCCGTGGCCAGCGCTGTGACCAATCCGCCCGCGGTCTTGAATGGAAAGCTTGCAGCAATCTGGAAATGTCGCTGCTTCTGGCTGATTTCCTGCCGAAATCCCTGGTGCGTCAGTATCGCGCCACCAATAAACAGGCCATACGCGGCAGCGTTGGCCACAAAGGTCATGAACTGGCCACCGGCCAGCGCAATCAACGTCGCTGGTATCAGCGGGAGTGGCAGCAACCAGAGCAACCGCGCTTTTCGGGGTGTAAGTGCGGCCGCTTCCTGTCTGCGTTGACGGTAGTTCTGGATCTCCCGGGCAGCGAGCTGAGCCTGCTTCTCCACCTCCGCGGCACCCCTGGGCAACCAGCGCGCGGCAAGGTTTACGCCTTCGCGCGCCAGGGACTCAAGCACGTCGGGCCAGGCATGTTGTTTTCGTTTTGCCATGATTATACGGCCAAAAAGGCCTGCCACGTCGCGACACCAACGGTGGCGAACAATAGAATCAAACCGATCAGTATGCGTAGCCATCTCGGCATACGGTTCTTCCTCCAGTCGGATGGTGAAAATGCACGCTGCCACCATCGGAAAGCCGATACGTTTGCAGTCGTCGATGACTCGGTCAGCGTTCCCACAAAAAGCCGATTGACTCGAAACAATTGTGCAATCATAACAGGGACGAACTTGCGCTAGCTAGTTTGAGATCAGGTCGTTTGGTGTAAGTCGCGTTGTAATTAGAGTATCGAATCTGGGAAAACACTCACGTATCCCGACAAACCTGACGGTTTAGTCAGCATTTCTCACCATATCGAATGAATGGAAAAAAGTGTCAAGTTGAACTCTTCTTTATGAAACGGTAACCGATTCAGTCCGTCTTGTCGATCCGCCGATAGTTACCGAAATCGGCCTGTAAATAGTAGTCGCCACGATGCTGTGTGATCGCAATTGTAGCGACAGTTTGACCCTCACGCCGGAATCGGTGGGTGTCAACCGGTATCAACAGGCGTCGCCCTTCTGTGGTTCGAGTGTATAGCGCACCGTCTTCAAGCACGAGCTGTAACCGGTCCGTCTCAGTGTGATCCATTGACTGCCACGGAAAACGCCGAGTGACAGCCACATAAGTACCGGTGAGCGGACGAAGTTTGTCGAGGTTAACCTGGGCCTGCGCTGGTTGCGTCGCTGTAAGGCCATCAGTCAAATAGGTCCTGACACGGTCACGCATCGCATCCAAGGCAGCCTGTTTGAATGCGTTGATCGTAAGAAAGTATCCAGCGTCTGCGATACGATTGTAGCCGAAGCTGGACAGATAACCATCACCATCACCACCGTGTCCGTACCAGACAAATCCTTCGTGCAGCGATTGATCCAATCCGGTTCCATAGCCATAGCTCAGGCCTTTGCGCGCGGCCAGAGTTGTCGCAGAGCGTTCCATGCGTGTAATCGAGTCAGCATCGAGCAGGCGTTTTTCACCGACCTGGCCGCGACGCATAAACAGCTCCAGCAATGCGCCCATTTCGCGTGGAGTCGCATTAATCGCACCCAGCGGCGCAAAAATCATGTGCCAATACGGTATCGGCGTGCGGCCATCGCTATCATAACCGGTAGCAAGCCGGTCACGCGTGGACACGTCAGCGACCAATCTTGCCGAGCACATACCCAGTGGCCGCAACAGGCGCTCGGTCATAAAACTGACATAGTCCTGACCGCTGACGCGCTCGATGACCAAGCCGACTAGTCCGGCATTCGCATTGGAATAGACATGATGCAGACCCGGCGGCCATTGCACCACACGCGCATCAGAACGCCAGGCCAAGGCGTCGTCCAGGGTCGGAAACGGTTCATTGTGATCTAATTCCTCGCGCGTAATATCGAGCAAACCCGAGCTGTGTTCGAGCAAGTGCGCGACACGTACTGGGGCTGTATCTGCCCATGGATTCTGCAACTGCACATCGGCGACGATCTCTCGCAACGGCGTGTCAAGTTCCAGAAAGCCCTGCTCAACCAACAGCATTACCGCTAGTGCATTGAAGGTTTTGGTAATCGAGCCGATTCGAAACAGCGTGTCCGCAGTCACAGGACGACCACTGTCGAGGTCAGCCAACCCAGCGGCTGTGGTCTGCATGCCGCTTGCACTCGCCAGCGTCAGCGCGAAACCGGCGACTTCGTGCTCGGCGCGAAGGCTTTCGAGATCCTCGATCAGTTGCTGATAGCTTGTGGGTGAAGCCTTTGCCAACACCGGTAAACCGAGCGCAACAAGCACAGCGACCCGTATTACAGCATCTCGCATCAGCCGTCCGGCGCGGTCATGATCGCGGATCGGATCGCAGCACCGGGGGCTTTTGGATCGAAGTCCACACGTGTATTGCTGACCGGTTTCAAACCCAGCTCCGCGTAAACCGTCTTCAGCTCGGGAAAGTCGTCGGAATTGACATGCTGTCTGTAAAGACCCATGAATATACGGGTTTCCGTGAGCTGATCCAGTTTTTGCATCAGTTCGCGCGCGCTCCAGCTGCGATCGGCAGGCAGGCAACAGGCATGCAATGCCTGCAGCACGGTATCCAACGACTGGCGGCCATCCGAGCGCTTGCGCAGCTCGACATCGGCCAGTAGTGCCACTGCAGCACCACTCCAGTAGACCCGCATGAACGCGCGATCGCGCATCATGCTCTCGCTGACCTCGGCCAGACTGCGGCCGCTCAGCGTACCACGTGCACCACGTTCAAAACCGGCGTGCAGCCGGTTCCACGCCAACGCAACACTGATCAAACCGGTGCGGGCACGCAATACATTTTGATAATAACTCGCGAGCCCTTCGGACAGCCAACGGTCGCGCGAATCGATATACGGATGCAACAGATGACCGAGCTCATGAGCCAGGACCCAATCGTCCATGAAAGCATCCGCTGATTGACGCTGATCGATATACAGGTGCACCGCATCACCGCCCCCACGTTTCACCTCGCCCCAGGGCACAGGCTCGTTACCACGCCCGATCGGCACGACCAGCAATTGAACGTCGGCTACCGGCAGGCGACCATAGGTGCTGACCAGAGCGCGCGCGCCGCTGTTGATCCAGTCCCGAATAGCCGCGGTGTCGGCTGCCGGCTCACCCGGTAATAAGGCATATCGCAGCCGCCCCCCGGCTAATTCGATTAGTTCGACATCGAAGCGGCCGACCGCCATACGCGCCTCCCACTCGGGCATGCGCTCACGCACTTCAAATGTCACTGTCTGTCCAGTACGGCCAATGCGTTTCCATGGGGCCGACACGTCATAGCCTGGTGGCAATTCAAAATCGAGCCTAAAGCGCTGGTTATTCTGGCTGGTATCGGGCAACCACAACCACAGATCTGGATCTAGGATGATCGCATCTTGGACTCGCCAGTTGCCCGAACGCCAGTGCTCTGAACCGATAGCGCTTAAATCCACTCGATAGACTGCACAGCCCGAATCGCCAGCATGCTCCAGCGACAGTGACAATGCTTCCGGCTTCAGTTCGACCACTGCATTTTGGCGATGAAGCCGAACATCACGTAACAAACCCGGCGCGCGTTCATTACGGGACCACAAGCGATCTGGCAGTGAGCCTTCGAAACAGGCCCTGACAGTCAGGTTATCGAGGTGCACAGGCATCGTCACCGTATAATGCGGCATAGCTGGGAACACCGCTGTCGGCGTCAGCAGCAACAGCGCCACTACCGATATGGACTGCATCATGGACATATTACACCCTCAATTGCGGAGACTTGCGATCACACATGACATCATACGTGTAATATCCGGATTAACCTGCCTCATTGCCAGCCGATGACACCGCGATTAGGTTGAAGCGAACAGCCGATAGTCGAAATATTTTACACATGTAAATATATGTAACTATTTCATTTGACTGCAAAAAAGTTGTTCTGTTTGGATAGGTGGAAAATTTTATTGGGAATACATCATTTTTTTTACTGGTCGCTCATTCGTTAACTGATTGATATTATTAGATTTCTGTCGATCCGGTATTGCTATCGAGCTGATGAGCGTCAAAAATATTTACACATATTTACATTCCGGTTACGTTTGTTTACATTTGGGATGCTGATTACCAGATTAAGTGTATGTAATTCATAAGGAAAACCAAAGTTGGTATACAACTTGTATTGGAAATTGTGAATAGAAAAACCATTTTCTACGCGGGGATGGCGAGCGGCGCGATTTTGATGTTGATTCATCCCAGGTACAGAAACAGGAACGGAAGGCTTAAATGTATGAAACTTTTTAAACTGTTAACAGCAAGCGCATTGGCAATATTCGCATCGACGTCGATGGCATCCACGGTGTTGGTACCGACAAGTGGTAGCGTGGATTTTGAATTATTAATTCCACCATTCTCTCTAGAAGATCCTGGACTGTTCATATTCGACGATGAAGACACTGCTTTTGTCGGTGACAGCATTTTCGTCCCAGTAACCAGTCCTTTTGATGATGTAGCAACCGTAGACATTGACACGAACTTTATCTTAGCCGTTTGTGAGGATGGCGGTCTCTGCTATGGTGAGACTTTCGGTGAATTTTTGGGTGATGGTTCGGCAATAGTACAGTTCGGTGAAGGTGCCGTAATGGTTTCAGGTGTGGCCCCTGTCCCGGTACCGGCTGCGGTATGGCTGTTCGACACAGGCTTACTTGGACTAGTGGCGGTTGCTCGTCGACGACGCACCCGCTGATACTTCTGTAGTGCGTAGGTAGCTTAAAACAGCAGCTAACTAAGGCCGCTGTTTTTATGCCAAGGTAATGTGGACGTCACGGCATGCTGGATGAGACGTGACATCAAAAGAACCAATTATTTTAACTTGGGACGATTTTATCAGTCACAAATCTTTCGTGCCAACATTCTGATTAACCTGCCTCGTTACCAGTCGATGAAACCGCGAT
>JABDQW010000211.1 GCA_013042055.1 Gammaproteobacteria bacterium
GCTTACTACGCCTGATTGGTGAGGGCCTTTGGCCCCGCTTGAGGGGAGAGCCGTATGCGCTGAAAGGCGCACGTGCGGTTCGGGGAGGAGAGACCGGGAAATAGTTCAACTACGCCCGGTCTCTCACTCTACAAACGCTCCAGCTTGCGTCGTTGATCGGCCCGGGCGGCCACACCGGCGTGCAGGTTGAATCCGGCGACCTGGCCCACGGTAGCGCTGTGCGGCTCATCGATGTCGACCGGTGGTAGGGTTTGCAAGGTAAAGACCTTGCGCCCCGCCAGCGGCCCCAGCGCAATACGATACGTAATCGAATGCCCCTGCAGCACACTGAGCGGATCGTCATCCGCGGTATCCAGAGCCAGACAGGCGTTCTCGGCATCGCGTTCCAACCAGCCTTGGCGTTCCAGGTAACGCCCAACCCGGTGCGCTATCGTGTGCACCAGTTGTGTCAGCTCTGCACTGGCGGGTTCATTGACTCGATGGAAACGGGCGCTTGCACCCTTGGCCTCAGCGAGGTAGACACCATCCAGGAATAGCATGTGAAAATGTTGAGATTGAGCGCACTACCGCAGCACTGGATCAGCGTGACCGCACCGGTCTCAGCAGTCTTCCTGGTGTAACCGGCTTTATGGATCAGGTGCGTTGCAATAGCACGGTAAACGATACCCAGCACCCCGGTCATGATCGCCGGCTGGCTGGCGAACAGAAAGCGCAATGGATACGGGAAGCTCAATACCCATTGGCGCATCGGCTGTTCCGGCAAGACCTCGTCGACCAACAAGGCCGCGCTTTCGGCCATGCGCCGCGCCCCGCAGCTGGGACAGAACCCACGGCATTTGCAGCTGCAAGCCACCAGATGCTCGGCATGGCAGTGGTTGCATTGCACGCGTAAAAAGCCATGTTCCAAACGGCCGCATTTGAGGTAAGCTTCGAATTCGCGCTGGACATACTGTGGTAAAACTGCGCCCTGCTCAGCTAGATAAGCGGTGAATTCCGGATAGTAACGTTCAACGATCTGGTAAAGCAGGGTGTTTTCGGGCTGGTGGCGTTGATAGCGATACGCGCCAACTTCCTTGTCACGGCTTCCTGCCGCAGCGCTCGTGGACATGAGCTGCATCCTTGCGAAACAATGGTTCTGTACAGTGTAGCGCTCATCGGCAGGCTAACGCAAAATGGAATAATGATCTTGGAGTAGATCTAAAATTTGAACTAGCCGTTAGGACATCTCAATCGGCCTTTTCGTTTTTTCAGCTTGCACGTGTATTCTGGCTACGGAGGCAAGCATTCAGACTCTTAAGTCACTGGATTCCAGCTAAAAACATGCTGGAATGACGCTTAAACGGGACCGCGGCGGGGCAGTGTTATTTTATTAGCTGTAACACCCTTCACTCCCACTCAATGGTCGCCGGCGGTTTGCCGGAGATGTCGTAGGTCACGCGGGTGATGCCATCGATCTCATTGATGATGCGGCGCGAGACGTGGTCGAGAAATTCGTAGGGCAGGTGCGCCCAGCGAGCGGTCATGAAATCGATGGTTTCAACCGCACGCAAGGCGACAACGTAGTCGTACTTGCGCCCATCGCCCATGACGCCGACGGACTTGACCGGCAGGAATACGACGAAGGCCTGGCTGACTTTGTCGTATAAATCATGCTTATAGAGTTCCTGGATAAAGATGCTATCAGCGAGGCGCAACAGATCGGCGTATTCCTTTTTGACTTCGCCAAGTATACGCACGCCGAGACCCGGTCCTGGAAACGGGTGGCGGTAGACCATTTCCGACGGCAAGCCGAGTTCAATCCCGATCTTGCGCACTTCATCCTTGAATAACTCGCGCAAAGGCTCAATCAGTTCGAGTTTCATATCCTCTGGCAGACCACCGACATTGTGGTGGGACTTGATCAAGTGCGCGTTCTTACTACCGGCCGATTCGATCACGTCGGGATAGATGGTGCCCTGTGCCAGCCAGTTCGCGGTCGTCAGTTTAGCGGCCTCCTCCTCGAAGATCTCGATGAACACCCGGCCGATGATTTTTCGCTTCTGTTCCGGGTCGTCGACACCTGCAAGCTCGGAGAGAAAACGTTGCTCGGCATCGACGCGGATGACCTTGACGCCCATGTTTTCGGCGAACACCGCCATGACCTGATCGCCTTCGCGGTAGCGCAGCAAACCGTTATCGACGAATACACAGGTGAGCTGATCGCCAATCGCCTGATGCAGCAAGGCGGCGACCACCGACGAATCCACGCCACCGGAAAGACCTAGAATCACTTCCTGATCATCAACCAGGTCGCGTACGCGCTCTATGCTGTCTTCGATGATATTGCCGGGCGTCCAGTCCGATGCGCAGCCACAGATTACATGCACGAAGCGTTCGAGGATGCGCTGGCCCTGGCGGGTATGGGTCACTTCCGGATGGAACTGTAGGCCGTAGAAACCGCGCTGCTCATCGGCGATGCCCGCATACGGCGCATTGTCGGTGCTGGCGATGCGGATGAAGCCTTCGGGCAGTTCGTCGACGCGGTCGCCGTGTGACATCCACACATCGAGAAACGCATGGCCGTGTTCGTTGATGTGGTCTTCGATGTCGATCAATAACCGGCTATGATGGCGGGCACGCACCTGGGCATAACCAAACTCGCGGTGTGTCGATGATGCGACCTTGCCGCCGAGTTGCGCTGCCATGGTCTGCATGCCGTAGCAAATACCCAGAACGGGTACGCCGCAGCTAAACACCGCATCCGGTGCCGACAGCGTATCTACCGCAGTCACCGATTCCGGGCCACCTGACAGAATGATGCCTTTGGGTTCGAAGGCCGTAATGTCGGTGTCATCCACATCACTGGGGTGGATCTCGCAGTAGACGCCGGCTTCGCGCACGCGCCGCGCGATCAACTGGGTGTACTGGGAGCCGAAATCCAGAATCAGGATCTTGTCGGAATGAATGTCATGCATATAAAAAGTTTCTGTTGTTTATACGGTGATTGAACCGCAGAGGCGCGGAGACGCAGAGGAAATTCAAGGTTTTTATTTGAGTGTTGTTAAACATCTAATTGCGTGTCATGCGCATCATCCGTAGGAGCGGCTTCAGCCGCTAATAGCTGAGTGCACCCGCGACGATTCGCGGCTGAAGCCGCTCCTACACACAAACCAAGCTCTGCGTCTCCGCGTCTCCGCGTCTCTGCGGTTATATTTATTATGAAGCCCTGTAGTTAGGTGCTTCTTTTGTAATCGTCACATCGTGCACGTGCGATTCCTGCATGCCGGCGCCGGAGATGCGTACAAACTTCGGTTGAGTACGCATCTGGTCCAGCGTTGCGCAACCGACATAGCCCATACTGGAACGCAGCCCTCCCAGCATCTGATGCACGATGGCAGATAGAGGGCCCTTGTAGGCGACTCGCCCTTCGATACCTTCGGGCACCAGCTTATCGGAGCCTTCAGAGGTATCCTGGAAATAGCGATCACTGGAACCTTGCTTCATTGCACCCAGCGAGCCCATACCGCGATAGGATTTATACGATCGCCCCTGATACAGAATAACTTCACCGGGTGCTTCTTCGGTGCCAGCGAACATACTGCCGACCATGATGCAATAACCGCCCGCTGCAATGGCTTTGGACATATCACCGGAGTAGCGAATACCGCCATCAGCAATCAACGGCACGCCGGTGCCGTCCAGGGCCTCGGCGACATTGGCGATGGCCGATATCTGGGGCACGCCGACGCCGGAAATGACACGGGTCGTGCAAATCGAACCCGGGCCGATACCCACTTTGACTGCATCGGCACCGGCCTCGACCAGCGCCTTAGCGGCCTCACCGGTCGCAATATTACCGCCAATGACTTGAACATCATAATTCTGCTTGACCCATTTCACCCGGTCGAGCACACCCTGCGAATGGCCGTGCGCCGTATCGACGACGACGACATCGACACCGGCGTTGACCAGCGCGTCGACGCGTTCTTCGGTGCCGGCACCGGTGCCTACCGCGGCACCGACACGTAAGCGCCCTTCATCATCCTTGCAGGCCAGAGGGAAGTCGGTCGATTTCTGTATATCTTTTACCGTGATCATGCCACGCAGCTGGTAGTCGCCATTGACCACCAGTACGCGCTCGATCCGGTGCTTGTGCAACAGACTGAGCACTTCCTCGCGGGACGCACCTTCCTGCACCGTGACCAGCTTTTCTTTTGGTGTCATCACGGCCGATATCGGTTGATCCAGATTCAGCTCGAAACGCAGGTCGCGACTGGTGACGATGCCCACCAGGTCTTGCCCATCGACCACGGGTAATCCGGAAATCTGGTAGTGTTCGCGCAAGGCCATGACTTCGCGGATAGTCTTATCCGGCGACACCTGCACCGGATCTTTGATCACGCCACTTTCGTATTTTTTAACCAGCTTGACTTGCTCAGCCTGCTGATCTGGAGTCAGGTTCTTGTGGATAATACCTAGACCACCTTCCTGCGCGAGCGCAATCGCAAGCTGCGCTTCGGTCACCGTGTCCATCGCCGCAGAGAGTATCGGTACATTGAGCTGGATGTCGCGGGTCACGCGAGTGGCCAGATCCACGTCTTTGGGCATCACCGTGGAGTGGGCAGGCACGAGTAAAACATCGTCAAAGGTGAGGGCTTCCTCGATAATGTGCATGATGATACCTGCCGTGCGAATAAAAACCCGTAATTATAGGCCGCTGGCGGGTTGGGGTAAATACGCTATTTCCCTTTATATCAAGAACTCGCTTTTTTACAATAATTTGCGGCCCGGCTTGAGCGAAAGTCCGCAGATAAGCACGTCGGATCAACAGTGCTGCCTTAAGCATCGTGATTTGTGCCGCCATAGCTGTATGTGCTGGCTAATTAGTTGATGGAAACAGAACGCAAGCTTCCACCGTTCTCTCCCTGATTTCCGTCAGCGAATATGAATCCGCGAACAACGCCAATAACGCAAAAGAACCTATGTTTTGTATATCTTATTTGCATGCTTTGCATTATTTGCGGACATATTCATCAGACCTTTTGGCGTTGTGGTAATGTGTCCAATGGCAAATATCATCATGTATCAACGAATTACGACACACATATAATTTCGAGAAACGATGCGGTCTCTTATTAAAACGACACAAAGGTGCAATAAATCGCCGCTCTGTCGCTCGCGATGACGCGGTATTGCTTTTTTTGGAGGCTAAGTAAACGCCTTTACCGTCTAGATATTGAATCTGATATGGAATTTTCACCAGCAACGACTTTCTCAGTACAGAGTTAGCAATCCGTCACGAATTTTAACACCTGCCATGCCACAACAACGATCGGTCTACAGCGTCTCCGGACTCAACAAGGCAGTGGCTCGTCTGCTGGAACAGGAATTTGCCTGGATCTGGGTCGAGGGCGAGATTTCCAATCTAGCAACGCCTGCCTCAGGTCATATCTACTTCACTTTGAAAGATGCCAATGCCCAGGTACGCTGTGCAATGTTCCGCGGTCGCAACCGTGATTTAAGTTTTAGACCCGACAATGGCGTCCAGGTCATAGTGCGATGCAAAGTCAGTCTGTACGAAGTGCGCGGTGATTATCAGCTGATTGTCGATCGTATGGAACAGGCCGGTGCCGGTGAGCTGCAAAGAAAATACGAAGAGCTCAAACAGAAGTTGGCCGCAGAAGGACTGTTCAAAGAAGACAGCAAGCAGGCCATACCCGAGATCCCGGCTTGTATCGGCGTCATTACATCGCGCACCGGCGCAGCCATTCGGGATGTGCTCAGTGTCATCGCACGCCGTTTTCCGTCGGTGCCGGTCAAACTGTTTCCGGTACCGGTCCAAGGAGAGGAATCCGCACCGGCCATCTGCCGCGCGTTCGAGCTCGCGCAACGACATGCGGCGTGTGACGTCCTGTTGCTGGTTCGAGGCGGTGGCTCGCTCGAAGACCTCTGGTCTTTCAACGACGAGGCCGTCGCCCGCGCGATTTTCGATTGTTCGATTCCAGTCGTCAGTGGGGTCGGCCATGAAGTCGATATCACCATTGCTGATTTTGTCGCTGACCACCGCGCTGCGACACCGACCGCAGCCGCCGAATCGGTAACGCCCGATCAACAGACCTGGATGCAGACGCTTGACTGGTATCAAACCAGACTGGAGCAATTGGCCCAGGCACGCTTAACACAGTTGACGGAACGGCTGTCGTGGTTGCGAACGCGACTATCACAACAACACCCATTAACTGTGCTGCGTCGAATGCGTCAGCGCGTCGACGAATTAAAACAACGCATGCAATTGACCGTGAGTTACGAATTGCGTGCAGCGAATGACCGAATGCAGCATTCACACACCCGGCTCATGGCCCAGTCCCCGGTGATCCGCATTCGAAACTATGAAGGCGAAATCGAGCGTCTGCAGCAACAAGCGCGATTTCATCTGATCAGTGCGTTAGACAAACGTAAATCGCACTTTTCCAATCTAGCGAGCACGTTGAACGCCATCAGCCCATTGCAGACGCTGAGTCGTGGTTACTCGATCACAAGTACACTCGATGGTCAAATGCTCACCACCAGCGACGGCGTTGCACAAAATGAGCTTGTTCAAACACGTCTGCGCTCGGGTCAGTTGATCAGCCGCATCGAAAAAATCATCAAGGACACAGCCACGTGAGACTCACTTGCTGCCGACGTTGTGCGACCCTAATGATGATGCTGTGTATCGTCATCACAAGTTATCACGTCGCCGCAGATCCAGTCAGCGTCAAAACGGTCCGTTTCAGTGATGTCGCTTACTATCCAGAGCACAACACCGCTGCGGAAGTGATTGCGCGTCACGACAGTGAGATCAGCGCGGAAATTACGGCAGTTGTTGTCGACGTTAACCACGATACCGGAGACAAGGTCAGCGCAGATGATATTGTGATCACGCTCGACTGTCGTAGCTTCGAACTCCAACTGCAACAGGCGCGAGCTGCACACGACGCGGTTATCGCGCAACTGGAAAATGCGAGAAAGTTATTGGAAAGCGCCCGCTTATTGCACAAGCAAAACAATATATCGCAAGAAATCTACAACCAGCGCATAGCCGACGCTGCGCGTTTACAAGCTGATTCGCTCAATACCAAAGCCGGCATCGAAAACGCGAAGATCGCGGTCGAGAAATGCGCTATCCGGGCCCCCTATGACGGCTATATCAGTGTGCGGCATATCAGCATGGGTGAATTGGTGCAACCCGGGATACCCGTTTTCCAGATGATCACATCAGAGCAGGGCGAAGTCGAGGCACATATCAACAGCTTAAAGTACGAAAGCTTTCTGCAGGGCAATGACTTTGCGTTTGTGTTTAGTGGTCATCGATACGATCTCAGGGTCGACAGTATCCTGCCGGTGCTTGATAGGAATTTTCGCACGCACACCGCCCGGTTATACTTTGTCGGACAGGCTGCGCCGACCGGTAGCCACGGTGACTTGCGCTGGCGCGATAACATGCTGGCACTGCCCTCCAACCTCGTCGTCGTGCGTAACAAGCAAGCCGGTATACTCATAGCAAACAGCGATCGGGCTAAGTTCATCCCTGTCGATGGCTATGTCGAGGGCCATCCAGTGACGATTGAACTCGATGCTGACACCAAAATCATTACCACTGGACGGCACGGCCTGAAAGACGGTGACGCCATCTCCATCGTACCGACTTTATAAGCATGGCTACTCTATTCAGACGCTTTCTGCAGAATCATGTACTCGCCAATCTGACATTCATCCTGGTACTGGTGCTTGGCATTACCAGTTATATTTTTCTGCCGCGCGAACAGGATCCGGCTGTCAATTTCAACTGGATTGCGATTACGACGATATTACCCGGCGCCTCGGCTCTGGACGTCGAAAAGCGTATCACCGACCCGCTCGAAGAAGTCATTCGAAAAGTTCCGGATACACGCTTTGTATCCAGTACCAGCCGAGAAGGCACATCCAGTATCCTGGTGCGCTTCAATGAGATCAGTGATCGCGTATTTGACAAGCGCGTCACCGATCTGCGCCGTGAGATCCAGAACAAGACCGATGAGTTGCCTGATGAGGCACTGGATCCGTTCATCCTCGAAATCACTTCCGGCAACGCCTACCCGACGGCTTCGCTGGTAGTCACTTCGGCAGCATCGGATGAGAATCTGCGCATCCATGCCGAGCGCATCAAGAAAGACCTGGAACAACTCAAAGGTATCGACCGTGTCGACAGCACGGCTCTGTTCGATCCGGAACTGCAGGTCTTGTTCGAACCCGGAATCCTGCACAAGTACGGCACCAAACCCAGTGATATCGCAGATACCGTGCGCAGCTATTATCAGGACACATCGGCCGGCAGTCGACGGGTACACGATGAAGAATGGTTCATTCGTTTGACCGGTACCCAGGCCGATGCTGAATACCTCGCTGCTCTGCCGGTCATGACATCGCAGGGCAAAGTACCATTGGGTGAAATAGCCATTGTGCAACGCGCGCGCGAGAAGCCCGATATGCTGGTCAGCTACAATAACCACGACGCAATTATGCTGTCCGCGTTCAAGAAGTCCAATACCAACACACTGGAAATCGTCGAGAAGCTCAACGCCTACATCGATCAATGGAACGAGACCAGCGCGATTACCGGCGTCAAACTGACACTGATCGACGATGCTACCGAGCTGACAAAAAAATCCATTCGCGTGATGCAAAATAACGCGCTGCTCGGTTTGCTGTTTGTGCTGTTCGTGACCTGGCTTTTTCTTGGCTTTCGCATTGCCTTCCTGACCAGCATCGGCATACCGTTTATCCTGGCCGGCACCTTTTGGGCATTAGCGATACTGGGACATAGCCTCAACGTCATGGTGTTGCTGGGCGCAGTCATCTCGCTCGGCATGCTGGTCGACGATGCGGTCGTGGTCGTGGAGTCCATTTATGAACGACTCAACCATGGTGTTGACCGCCTGACGGCCTGCATTGATTCGCTCAAGGAAGTGTTCGCACCGGTGACCGCCGCGGTATTCACGACCATTGCCGCGTTCTCGCCGTTGATGCTGATGACCGGTATTATGGGCCAGTTCCTCAGAGTCGTGCCGATGGTCGTCACTATCGCTCTGTTGATCAGCCTGATCGAAGCCTACTGGATGTTGCCGGCGCACGTGCTCGCGAGCAAAGCCAGCTTCTCGCAATCGTCGAGCATGCATTCGAATCGCCGTCGCATTACCCATCTACTGCAGCTCAACTATATTCGAGCCTTGATCAAAGTGATGCGTTATCCGAAAGCGGCAGCTGGCGTTGTATTACTGGCCTTTCTGCTTGCTGTCGCAGCGGTGGCGGGTGGCGTCGTTAAATTCGACTTTTTTGCCAGTGACCCCGAGCGCAAGTTTTACATCAATATCGAAATGCCGCCGGGTACGCCGCTCGCGACCACACTAGCGACAACGCTGGAAATCGAAGCCAAAACCAGAGAAAAAATTCGACCCGAAGAATCACGTGCGATCGTGAGTTACTCCGGACAGCTGTTCACTGAAACCGAGGCCCTGTTCGGCGATCAGTACGGCCAGATTGTCGTCAGCCTGGCACCCGATATCGATAGGGATATCGCCTTCAGAAGCGTTGATGAGGTTCTCGACGACGTTCGGGCAACCGTCTCCGATCATCCGGGCCCTTTGAACATCTCTTTCTACCGACTCGCCGGCGGCCCACCCGTGGCCAAACCCATCAGTATCAAAGTGCGTGGCGATGACCTGCAACAGATCGCCGAGGCGGCCGAAGCATTAAAGGGCATCCTGCGCTCGATACCGGCCGTTAACGATATTACCGATGATTCGATCAAGGGGCGTAATGAACTTGGCCTGACGTTTGACATGAATGCGGTGCGCGACAGCGGTCTGACACCGGCCGATATTTCACGCAACTTGCGCTTATTGGTCGATGGCGAGGTCGTCGCCAGCATGCAGGACAAGGGGGAGGAGCTCGAAGTCAGAGTCAAGGCGCAAGACAATGAACTCAGCGACATTAACCAGATCCTGCGCACGGCCATCGCACTGCCCGCTGGCGGTGGACGCCCGTTGAACACCTTTTTGAACGCCTCGACCGGCCAGGGGCCCGGCAATATCAGGCACTACAATTTTCGGCGTACGATCACGGTCGAAGCCGATCTTGATACCACACAAATGAATACCGTCCAGGCCAATGATCTGGTTAGAACCCAGTGGGCCGAGATCGCCGATCTGTACCCGCAGAACGACCTCAACTTCAGTGGCCAGCTCGACGATCTGCAGGAAAGCCTGGATTCGATGATGGTGTTGTTTATGTTTGGCATACTTTTGATCTATGTGATCCTGGGCACCCAGTTCAAAAGTTATTTCCAGCCGTTTATCATCATCTCTACGGTACCCATGGCATTCACCGGTGTCACCATTGGTCTGTTAATCACCGGAAATCCGATCAGCCTGTATACGATATTTGGCCTGATTGCACTCACCGGCATCGCGGTCAATGCCGCGATTGTGTTGATTTCGGCTGCCAATGACCGGCTCAAAGCGGGCATGTCGATTACCCACGCCACCCTGTATGCCGCGCGGCGTCGAATTATACCGATTCTAATTACCACGCTGACGACCATCGCGGGGCTGTCGGGACTCGCACTGGGTCTCGGTGGCACGTCGCTGATCTGGGGCCCCGTGGCGACAACCATCGTTTCCGGCTTGACCTTTTCCAGCCTGTTGACTTTGTTCGCGATCCCGCTGCTGTACCGACTATTTGTAAAAGCACCCGAAATTTCATGAAGAAATTTTGTCTAATAGAGCTAAAATAAAGATTGGTTACTTCTTGCACTGATGAGCCAAAATGTGATAAATAACCGCGTCTTTTTAACAACTAGAGAATTACGGAGCGTTTAATGCCTCAAGTAGCGCCGTTGATTGAGCATGAATTCAAACCTTACAAGCTGAAAAAGGGTGAGGAATATATGAGCGAGGGCCAGCGGGCCCACTTCGAAGCCATACTGAATGCATGGAAAAAGGAACTGATGGATGAGGTCGATCGAACCGTTGGACATATGAAGGACGAGGCCGCCAATTTTCCCGATCCTGCCGATCGTGCCACCCAGGAAGAGGAATTTAGCCTTGAACTGCGGGCACGCGACCGCGAACGCAAGCTGATCAAGAAGATCGACGAATCGCTCGAAATGATCAGCAATGGTGATTACGGCTACTGTGAAACCTGTGGTGTCGAAATTGGCCTCAAGCGCCTCGAGGCGCGTCCTACGGCGACACAATGTATCGACTGTAAGAGCCTGGACGAAATCAAGGAAAAGCAGACCCGAGGTAAATAGACGTCACTGAGCGGGCTAAGCCGATACCTCAGAGCCGGAGCTTCGCTACGGCTTTTTTTGTTTTAGCGCGCAAATTTACAAATCGTGACGATTCTTCCCTACCGCGGTCGTTTTGCCCCGTCTCCAACCGGGAATCCGCATTTAGGCACCCTGATCGCAGCGGTCGCCAGCTATTTACAGGCACGTAAGCACAACGGCGCGTGGTTGCTGCGTATCGAGGATGTCGATACCGGCCGTCGTGTGCCTGGTGCAGACGCCTCCTTGCTCAGAGTCCTCGAAAAATTCGGCTTTGAATGGGACCAGGCAGTCGTCTGGCAGTCCAGCCGCACCGGTCTATATCAACAGGCGCTGGAACAACTGATCGCTGACGAACGGACTTTCCCGTGTACCTGCTCGCGCAAACTGCTGGCACAGACGGCGACCGAGCTGTCTGGCATCTATCCCGGCACGTGCCGCACAAGAAAACCGCCATTGCAGCATGAACACGCGATTCGACTCCGCGTTGCTGATGTCACGATCCGCTTTGAAGATGCCGTTGCCGGCGAATACAGTCAGTCACTGACCCGTGATTGCGGTGACTTCGTTGTCAAGCGCCGGGATGGTCTGTTTGCCTACCAACTCGCGGTAATCGTCGATGATGCCCAACAAAGTGTCACCGAGGTTGTTCGCGGCGCCGATCTGCTGGATTCGACACCACGGCAGATCTATTTGCAGCGTTGTTTGGGCTACGCCGAGCCGGACTATCTGCATCTACCGCTGATCCTCGATCGACACGGTCGCAAACTGAGCAAATCCGAAGGCTCAGCCGAACTCGACCCCGCTAAACCGGGGATTAGCCTGCACACTGCCCTTAGTCATCTGGGGCAACATCCCCCAGCTGAACTGGCGCAGGCACGACCCGCCGATATCTGGCAATGGGCAGTGGAAAACTGGGATAGTTCCAAAATTCCGAAAACACCCAGCATACTAAAGTAAAAAAAACCATGATCATTTGGGCCACATCACTTGCAACCTCATTATCGTGGTGTATGCTCTAAAGTCTGTCAAACATATGGGGAGTTTACAGTGTCCAGTAATGATATTAGCTCTGTTCTCACAGAGAACCGTCGATTTGATCCACCAGCCGATTTCGTCAGCCAGGCACGTATCAAAGCCGCTGATCTTGAAGCTCTGGTCAAACAAGCCGAACAGGACTACGAAGGTTTCTGGGCGGATCAGGCCAAACAGCACGTCAACTGGAAACAGCCCTTCAGCACCATTCTGAACGCGGACAACGCGCCGCATTACCGCTGGTTCGAGGATGGCGTACTCAATGTCAGCTATAACTGCATCGACCGTCACCTGGCCGAGAAGGCCGATAAGACCGCTATCATCTTCGAAGGTGAACAGGGCGATGTCACCCATATTAGTTACCAGCAGTTGCACGATGAGGTGTGTCGCCTTGCCAATGGGCTGAAAAGCCTGGGTATTGGTAAAGGAGACCGTGTCATTATTTATATGCCGATGACTGCCCAGGCGGTTATCGCTATGCAGGCTTGTGCCCGAATCGGCGCGATTCATTCGGTCGTGTTCGGTGGTTTTTCGGCAGAGAGTTTGCGTGACCGCATAGCCGATGCCTCCGCCACTGCACTGATCACCGCTGATGGCGGTAACCGGGGTGCAAAGGTGGTCGAGCTGAAATCAGCCGCCGATAAGGCACTGGAGGAACGCTGTGACAGCATCGAACATGTCGTCGTGCTGAAGCGCACAGGACACGATATCAATATCCAAGCGGGTCGTGATGTTTGGTGGCACGACCTGGTCGCGGGCCAGGCCAGCGAATGTGAACCGGAATGGGTCGAAGCCGAGCATCCGTTATTCCTGCTCTACACGTCCGGCTCAACCGGAAAACCCAAAGGTATACAACATTCATCAGCCGGCTACTTGCTGAGCGCGATCCAGACCAATCTGTGGGTGTTTGACCTGAAGGACGATGATATCTTCTGGTGTACTGCGGACGTCGGCTGGATCACGGGTCACACCTATGTCGCTTATGGCCCGCTGGCCGTGGGTGCCACGACAGTCATCTATGAAGGCGCGCCAGTCGTACCCGACGCCGGCCGTTTCTGGAAAATTTGCCAGGATCACAAAGTGACGGTGTTCTATACCGCACCGACAGCGATTCGAGCGCTGATGAAGTTCGGCGACGACTACCCCAGCAGCTATGATCTTTCGTCTATTCGCCTGCTGGGCACGGTTGGTGAGCCGATCAATCCTGAAGCCTGGATGTGGTACCACCGTGTCATCGGACGTGAACGCTGCCCCATTGTCGACACCTGGTGGCAGACTGAAACCGGCGCCAACATGATCACGCCGCTACCGGGCGTTACCAGCACCAAACCGGGTTCCTGCACGTTGGCACTGCCAGGTATCGCCGCCGACGTGGTCAACGAGGCTGGAGAAAGCATCACAGAAGCGAACAAGGGCGGTTACTTGGTGATCAAAAAACCCTGGCCATCGATGTTACGTACGATATGGGGTGACGATCAACGCTATGTTGATACCTACTTCCCAAAATTCGACGGTAAGTATTATTTGTGTGGTGATAGCGCGCGCAAAGACGAAGATGGCTATTACTGGATCATGGGGCGCATCGATGATGTGGTCAATATCTCCGGTCACCGCCTCGGCACCATGGAGGTTGAGTCCTCGTTGGTTGCTCATGACAAAGTCGTCGAGGCGGCCGTTGTCAGCCGGCCTCATGATGTTAAAGGTGAGGCGATCGTTGCCTTCGTGATCTGCAAGGACGAACGTCCCGTGGGTGCAGATGCCGAAACAATGGTGCAGGAATTGCGCAACTGGGTGGGCGAACAGATCGGTGCCATCGCAAAACCCGACGACATCCGCTTCGCCGAAGGCCTGCCGAAAACGCGCTCAGGCAAAATCATGCGCCGCCTGTTACGCACGATTGCACGCGGTGAAGAGATTACGTCAGATACGTCCACGCTTGAGAACGAGCAGGTGGTGCTGCAATTACAGGGTAAGGCATAAACGGCCTGATACGACATAGCTAACTCGGATATTGCGTGAAGGATTTGGAATTTACGGCCTTCGTGCAACTTCCGGGCTGCACTGCCCTGCCGGCTTTTCTGTGGCCAGGAATGCGGGCGGGCTGCGGCACAGGTTCAAAATATCAGCAAATGAATGAAACATGAAAAAGTCAATTCAGTTATCGTTTTTACTCTTGCTGGCGTTTCAACTCAGCATGGGCCTGGTCACCAATAGCCTCGCAGCGGAGGAGAAGGTTGTCACTGTGAAAGTCGAAGGTGATTTTGTCGACGTATCCGCAAGTGTTCGATCCGCTATTGTCGGCAAAGGAATCAATATCTCGAATAAAGTGCCGGCGAGTGAAATGCTGCACCGCACCCGCGCCGATTTTGGGTATGACGAGAATGTCTATCTGCAAGCCGAATCCTACGAGTTTTGCAGCGCCCGCCTGTCTCACAAGCTCGTCAGGCAGCACCCGGATAACATCGTCTTATGCCCTTTCATCATCAGCGTGTACGTGGTCGCTGATGAACCCGAGATCGTGCGTATTTCCTACCGGATTCCCAGTGGGAAACCCGGCTCCGAGGCCGTCATCAATGAAATCGTCGAGCTCATCGAAGGTATTGTCGAAGACGCGACCTGGTAGCCACAGCTATGCACAATAGGGATTTCGATTAACCGCAGAGGCGCGGAGGCGCAGAGAAATGACCCATGTTGAGGCGCGCTGCGCGCGCCTTATGCAATTCCACTTTTTATGTTTTTAACTGCGCTCACTAGCGAGTACAAATCTCACATACAAATCCTCCGCGCCTCTGCGGTTAATCACAGTTTTTAATTCATTCATCATCCCGCCGTGCGGTGATGGATATTTCTTCGCCTGTGACGCTTATCGATAATTCCATTGGCCGGCAGCAGACCGAACAGTCTTCGGTGTAGTTCTGCTGTTCTATAGAGCCGTCGACGATGATTTCGATGTTCTCGCCGCAGTAGGGACAGTAGATTTTTGCCGTCTCTATGAGCATTGATTCGGTGCAGTCACCCACCCTTGTTCTCGACCAGGTACATCGTCAGCGCCGGCCAGTAGGTGATCACCAGCACGGCGGCCATCAGTATAAACATGAACGGAATGGTGGATGCGTAGAGCTCGGTCACGGGTTTATGGAATCGATAACTGGCGATAAAAAGATTCATCCCAACCGGTGGGGTGAAATAGCCAATTTGCATATTGGCCAGAAAAATAATACCCAGGTGGATCGGATGAATACCATAACCGACCGCCAACGGTAAGATCAGCGGCACCATAATCACGAGTGCAGAGAACACATCGAGAATCATACCCAACATCAATAAGAAGATGTTGAGTAACATCAGAAATGTCAACTGGCTATCGATTCTGGATCTAACAAACTCGAACAGCTTCAACGGTACCTCGGTATCGATCAAATAGTTCGTCGACGCCAGTGAGACCGCGAGAATGATCAGTACCCCGCCGACCAACACCATCGAGTCACGCATGATCTCTGGCAAGCGTCGCAGCGGTACTTCGCGCAAAATAAGCACCTCGACAACGAGTACGTACAACACGGCGACCGCCGCGGCTTCGGAAATCGCAAAATAGCCGGAGAAGATTCCACCGATCAGCACGAACGGCATCGGCAGTTCCCAAATCGACTCGCGCAAGGCTGACAGCAAGCGCGGCCAATGAAACTCCGAGCGTTTGATGTGCATTTCGGTACTTCTATACATACTCCAAGCCGTCAGCAAAAGCAGCATGAACAGACCAGGCAACAGGCCGGCAAGAAACAGATCATCGATGGCGACGTTTTCACCCACATCCATTTGTTGGGCGATGACACCGTAGAGGATCAAGGCGATGGACGGCGGAAATAACAGACCGAGACTACCGGAAGACGTAATCAAACCGAGATTGAATTTTTCTGCATAACCTGCCTGCTTCATCGCCGGGTAAAGGATGGCACCCAAGGCAATAATAGTCGCACCCGAGGCGCCAGTAAGTGCCGTAAAAAAAGCGCACGCAAACAAGGAAACGACAGCGAGACCGCCTGGAAACCAGCCAAGCATAGCATCGGTTAGTCTGACCAGCCGCTCTGATGCCTTGCTTTCGCCCAAGACATAGCCAGCCAGGGTGAACAAAGGTATCGCAAGCAATACCGGTGTGTCCGCAATGCGATAGATCTCAATCGCGATAACCGAGAGCTCAACATCAATGCTATAAAAACCAAGCAGTGCGCTGGTTGCGATGATGATGAACAGCGGTACGCCAAGCACCACAAGAATCGCCAAGATAATGGCAACAATCATCTGTTATGAGTCCGAGGCGGTGACAAGAACAGCAGGAAATAACGCACAGCCATCAGGCCGAATGCGATGGGGATGATCAGCTCTGTTATCCATGCTGGAACACCGGCAAAGGCTTCCGTACCATATTCATAATCCATTCGAACAAAGCCAACAGAATACCAGGCAATAACCGTACACACCAACACACAGTAAAAATGGACCAGGCGTTTGATGTGTATGTAATACTTGCCCGAGACGTACTTAGCGAAGAAATCGATTCGGATATGGTTATCGTTACGAGAAGCGATAACGGCACCCGAAAGCGCGACCCAGAGAACCAGCGTGCGCAGCAGAGGATCAATCCAGATCACGCCACCACCAGCGATGTTACGATAGGCAATTTGAGCGACCGCTAGCAGCACCATGACGGCAAGCATAATGATCAGAATCCAGTCCTCGATTCGGTTAACCAGTCTGATCAGACGTGCGATGCGTCGCTTAGCCAGCATTTTTCACCAGTATCACAGGCGCAGGCGTAAGCGCCGCTCTGGAGCGAAAAGCGTAGCCATAGCTACGGTTTGAGTGAAGAGCAAGCATACGGCCACGAAGACTAGCCTGAACCGTGATAGGCATGCTTGAATAACATACTGTATTTTCGATCATTCGAGCTTTTCTACAACTAGCAATACCTTATCAGTATTTTCCGCCGCCTGGTGAGAAATGCGGGCTAGACATTGCCGGGCCCAGCAATAATAATCCGGATTACTTCGCCTCTGCTACGTACCGCATCAGATCTTCGTAAACTTTATCGCTGTATTGATTTTGTTGCTCCAGCACTTTGATTGCCTTGTCACCGACTTCGTGCCACTCTTTTCTTGATGCGGCAGACAACGAAACAAACTTGATGCCTTGGTTCTTCAAGGCTTGTTTTGCTTCGACATTATCCTTTCTGTTCTTTTTATCGATGCTAATGAATGCCTGCCCCATAATGTCGCGCGCAATCTGTCTGTCTGCTTCCGACAATTTGTTGAACGCTTTCTTGTTGATAACAAGCAGCGCACCAAAATACGTCAATGGTTCTTCAACGACATAAGCAATTTTCGTGTGCCACTGTAAAGCTATCGCACCGATGGGCGACGTGATTATTGTATCGATCAAGCCAGTTTGTAGCGCGGTCAGCACATCGGATAGCGGTAGCGACACGGAGGCAACATCTGCGCTGCTAAAAACAGCCTCACCAATTTCATGGTTCGATGGTAACCATACTTTCTTAGTGCGAACCTCTGCGACCGATTGCAGTGGTTCGTCAGACATCATGTACGAAAACCCACCCTCCGCAAATCCGAAACCGACAAAGCCTTTCCTATCCAGCCCGGCGATCAGTTCAGCATCCATTTTTGAACGCACGTAGTCGACCTGTTCCAAGGAGTCGAATAGGTAGGGCAACTCATAGATCCCAATATCGGGAGCAATTCCGGTCATGCTGGCCGCGGTCACCGCCCCTCCGTGCAATTGGCCAATTCTGATTTTCCTGAGCACGCTCTCGTCGCTACCCATGACACCTCCCGGGTAGAACTTGAACTTGACCCTGCCCGCTGTCTCTTGCTCTATTTGTTCTGCTGCGGCGCGCATTTCCTGCATCCAGAAGGTACCTTCTGGCGCTACTGTCGCTATTTTAAATACCCGGGCGCTCGCCACAGATGTAGACAAAAATAAAATTGTCAGACAAGCGAGTAACAGACGTCGCGTTTTCATTTCGTTTCCTCAGAGTGCATGATAAGGACCCTCTGATTATTCAGAGTTTCCTAAAAATAATCATCAGACCGTTCTAACAATTGTTTAGCTCTGTGCTGCGCGATTGTGTTGATCAGTGTTGAATCATCGTTCTCAATCTTGGTATCGATCACCTGCTTCAGCAGTTCGTCGTGTAGCTCTTTATTGAACACCAAGCGTGCATATTTTTCTGCGTACAACAATTTTGCCATCAGATTCGTACCATTTGATACTTTGATAGCCCTTTCAAAACTCTCTCGGGCAAGCTCGGGCTTTCCACCCATGGCTGGCGGCAGAAATGACTGCATAACTGCCAAGTAGACATAGGCATCGCCGTTGCTAAGCGTCGGCTCAAGCACCAGCACGCGTTGAATGATCGCTTCGATTCTTGGTAATTCAGCGACGGCATTCCAATCCGCGCTGTGTGCTTGCAGCCAACCTGCCCAAGCACTACCGAGCGCAAACAGCACATCGACTTCATCCTGGTTGAACTGTGTGAGTACCTGCTCGAATTCATAATATGAGAGACCACGAATATCGCATGCGGCTGTTTTTTCCAGGCAGAACGCGTGATGTGCATAATCGAACGCCAGCGTTGACAGCCGTTTTTTTCTATACCGGTCTTCAACAAACACCGAAGCGTAGGATCCATACAAGCGCGAGCCCGATATCAGTAGCTCTATATTATCTGGATCGCCTTTGATCATACTACTGACCAGAATCAAATAGGCTGGAACGGCCTGTTTAACCGTCTCTGGATCGTTCTGTTCCAACATCGCCGCCGACAAATCTTCGGCGAGTTCTTTCTTTGTATTGGATATCACTTGAGCACATCCGGACAGAAACATGAAAGCGGCAATAGCTGTCAGAACCAGCAGGTTTGATACTTGAGAAAGCATGTGTTTTTTAGAATTGTATTATTCAATACAGATGTCTTGTCGAATCAGCTAACTTTTGGGTAAATCATACAGGCTTTTGGCCCGCAAATGCCACCTTGAGTTCACCGGAGTGATGTATCGGTGGTGGATACCACGCTTTGTATAGGAAAGGATTCGCCCGGCTACGAACAAGGATCGGATATCCGATTGTAGCCGAGTGGCACTTATTAAACCAACAAAAAGCGGAAAACCACGTCTTCGCGGGCGCTAGTCCGCATTTCTCACCAGGATCACCTGGTGAGAAATGCGGACTAGGAGTCGACTTGATAAGCTGGCAGGTGTTACTGAGCAACCACCTTCTGCAGGCCCTGAATTGCACGCACCCAGGGTTTGGTGCCCGTCTTCTGTTGCAAGTCAGCAGCTAAAGTCGTCGCACTGCTGCGCTCAAGATGAGGGCTGACCAGTACGTAAATGATTGAACCGTCTCGATCAGTTCTTACCGCCAACATCTCATCCAAGCCATAGTCGAGCTTGAACTGGTCGACGCGATTCATCGTGCTGCTGGCGTAGATCTGTACGGCATAGCCAGAATCCATCGCCAGAATTTGCTCTTCCGGCGACATCGGTATGGGTTCGGGTTCGGGCACGGCTACTGCCGCAACCACAGGGACCGGCTCTTCGATCATAACGGGTTCCGCGAACCGTTCAGGTCCACCCATCATCTCCGGCTCATCCATGAACATGGGCTCTTCTTCCACGATCATCGCCTCCACAGATGGACGCTGATCCGCCACAGATTTTTGACTCCACGGCGTTTCATCTGGCCGCGTCCACGGCGCGGGTTCGGATGAGCATGCTGTCAGCCCGAAAAATAGTAAACTGCAGATTAGGATTCCCCGAAATCGTGTTTTTGTTGTTGTATTCACTGTCTTCTCCCACGAATAAACCTGATAATGAGTGTAGCGCAAAATGCTAAAAAGACACGAAACCGAACCATCGCGGCAATAAAAAAGGAGCCTAAAGCTCCTTTTTTATTGCCGGCGGATGTAATGGCTGCGGGTTTAGGCAGCTGCGTCCTCAACTGCTTTCATACTCAAGCGAATACGACCTTGACGATCGATTTCCAGCACCTTGACCTTGACCACATCGCCCTCAGCCAGCTTGTCGGTAACTTTTTCTACGCGCTCCTCACAGATCTGCGAAATATGCACCAGGCCGTCCTTACCAGGGAGTATTTCTACGAAGGCACCAAAGTCCATAATCTTCTTCACAGTACCATCGTAGACCACGCCAACCTCAGCATCCGAAGTGATCTGCTGGATACGGGTTTTGGCATCTTCCGCTGCGGCCAGATCACTGGAAGCGATCTTCACATTACCCGCATCATCGATATCGATCATTGCACCGGTTTCTTCCGTCAGCGCACGAATCACAGCCCCGCCCTTACCGATTACATCTCGTATTTTGTCCGGATGTATCTTCAATGTCAGGTAACGCGGCGCATATTGTGACATTTCTTCACGTGTTTCAGAGATGACCTTGTTCATTTCTCCGAGGATATGCAAGCGACCCTGCTTGGCTTGTTCCAATGCGGTCTGCATGATTTCGCGGGTAATACCGTCAATTTTGATATCCATTTGCAAAGCACAAATGCCATCGGCACTGCCGGCGACCTTGAAGTCCATATCACCTAGATGATCTTCATCACCCAGAATATCGCTCAATACCGCAAAGTCATCACCTTCCTTGATCAGGCCCATCGCAATCCCGGCAACGGGCGCTTTCAATGGCACACCCGCGTCCATCAACGAAAGGCTAGTGCCACAGACCGAGGCCATCGAACTCGAACCATTCGATTCAGTGATTTCGGAAACCACACGGATGGTGTACGGGAATTCTTCCTCAGTCGGCATGACACCGAGTACGCCGCGTTTTGCCAGGCGTCCATGGCCGATTTCTCGACGTTTCGGGCTACCCACCATGCCGGTCTCACCAACGCAATACGGCGGGAAATTATAATGCAGCATGAAGGCTTCGCGATAAGAACCCCCGAGGGCATCAATTATTTGCGCATCACGTGAAGTTCCCAAGGTGGTGACGACAAGCGCCTGGGTCTCCCCACGTGTGAACAGAGCCGAGCCATGCGTTCTTGGTAGAACACCGGTGCGAACCGTAATCTGACGAACATCGCTGTTACCGCGCCCGTCGATACGCTTTTCGCCGGCGATAATACGGCCGCGGACGATTTTCTTTTCCAGCTTGCCGAACGCATTGAGCACGTCCATGTCATTCCAGCCCTCTTCCCCTTCGCCCGCTGCCAGCGCTTCAACCGCTGCATTACGCGCCGCTCTGACTGCATCCTGGCGCGCGATTTTATCGGCGATCTGGTAGGCCTCTGTCAACAAGGTCGTGTAATTCTCAGCCAACTTCTCAGCAAGGCTTTGATTTGTCTGAGGCGCTTCCCACTCCCACGATTGCGTTCCGACCTCGGTCGCGAATTCTTTGATTGCGTTGACAACAGCCTGCATCTGCTCATGACCGAACAGCACGGCACCCAACATCACGTCTTCGGGTAACATATTGGCTTCTGACTCGACCATCAGCACAGCATGCTCGGTACCGGCGACGACCAGGTCGAGCTCTGAACTCTCGCGTGCGGCTTTCGACGGGTTGAGCAAGTACTCCCCATCTTTGTATCCGACGCGGGCGGCACCCAATGGGCCATTGAACGGCAGACCCGAGATCGCCAACGCCGCCGATGCACCAATAATCGCAGGAATCTCAGGATCGATGTCATCACAGACCGAAGCAACCGTGGCGACAATCTGGGTATCGTTGGTAAATCCCTTGGGAAACAGCGGGCGGATGGGCCGATCGATCAGCCGACAGGTCAGCGTTTCGGCCTCACTTGGACGGCCTTCGCGACGGAAAAATCCACCCGGAATTTTACCGGCGGCGTAGGTACGCTCTTGGTAGTTGACCGTCATCGGGAAGAAATCCTTGCCTGGATCCGAGTCCTTCAATGCTACCGCTGTCACAAAGACAACCGTATCCGCAATGCTGATCATTACTGCACCGCTTGCTTGGCGAGCAATCTCACCGGTTTCCATGGTTACAGTGTGCTCACCGTACTGAAATGTTTTCTTGATTGCTGTTGGAGTCACGTTATTGTTTCCCGATACCCTATCTTTTTCTGTCTGATTGTTTGAATGAGTTACCGACGCAAGCCAAGGCTCGATATCAGCTCTTTATAGCGATCTTGGTTCTTACCCTTGAGATAATCCAGCAACTTACGCCGCTGGTTGACCATACGTAACAGGCCACGCCGTGAATGGTGATCGTGTTTGTGCGTTTGAAAATGATCTGTCAGCTGGGTAATTCTTGCCGTGAGCAGTGCGACCTGCACCTCGGGTGAACCTGTATCCCCTTGTTCACGCTGATATTTTTCAATTACGCCAGCTTTTTCTGTGGTCGATAGCGACATGGAGTCTCCGAAATCTGTACTTACACTCAATAAAAAAGGTTCGCGATTTTATCACGTAATGACCGAGTGGCAAAAGTAAATCATCTCATTTTCTCAGACACTTGCCCGTATCATCCGGCGCGGCGCAACCTTACCATCGTCCTGTATTTCACCGACACCGAGGAATCGCGATCGATCATAAATACGCACCCAGCCCTCGCTAGGCGCATGCGGCACCAGCACAGGCTGACCCTGTTTCACATAAAAGGCCGTATCGGGATCGAGATGGATGTCCGGCCAGTGCGCGATACCGCTGTCTATTGGGAGCAGGTAGCGGTCAAGGGACGCCATTCCCTCACCGGCGTCAACAGATGCCGCCTCTTTCAGATCATCCAAGGTCACCATACCACCATCAAATGGGCCGACACTCAAGCGACGCAACTGAATAACGTGGGCGCCGCAACCGAGCGCCTCACCAATGTCTTCGACCAGCGTCCGAATGTATGTACCTTTCGAGCAGGCGACTTCGAGGTCGAGCATACAGTCATCCAAGGAGTGAAACAGCAGCTGGTGAATTTGCACGTTGCGCGGCTTGCGTTCGACTTCAATACCTTCCCGGGCGAGCACATACAAACGCTGACCCTGGTGTTTGATAGCTGAATACATTGGCGGGATTTGTGCAATCGTACCACTGAAGCGAGGTTTCAACTTTTCAGCATCGCGCAGGCTCACATGCGCACATTTCCGGGTCTGCAGGATATCGCCATCGGCATCACCCGTGTTGGTGGTGACGCCAAGGCGGCATCGGACGCGATAGCGCTTATCGGCATCCAACAGAAACGCGGATATTTTCGTAGCTTCTCCCAAACAGATCGGTAACATTCCGGTCGCGAGCGGATCGAGACTTCCGGTATGTCCCGCCTTGGCCGCACGAAACAGGTTTTTTACCTGCTGCAACGCCTTGTTGGAAGTAATGCCAGCGGGCTTGTCGAGTAACAGCACACCGTTAACGGGACGCCCCGTCCTTTTGCGTCTACCCATCCGATCGATCCTCGCTGGTATCGTGATGCTGTTCATCGAACTCGATGGCTTTATTGATCAACGCTTCCATGGCTTCACCTCGTTCGACACTCTCATCATTGATAAACTTCAGCGCTGGAACGGTGCGTGCACGAATGCGCGAGGCAATCTGGCTGCGCAGAAAACCAGCTGCGCGGTTCAATGTTTCGATACTCTCATCACGGTGATCCTGATCCAGCACCGAGCAAAACACCAGGGCATGGCTCAAATCGCGACTAAGCTTGACTGCCGTGAATGAACACAATCCCATCCGTGGATCTTTGAGCTCGTCTCGAACGATATCGGACAATTCGCGGCGAATCTGTTCCGCCATACGCTGA
>JABDQW010000226.1 GCA_013042055.1 Gammaproteobacteria bacterium
GAAGAGGGGTTTGTGACGGAGTTAGAGGTGGCAGAAACATGGACCAGCACGGCGCATCCCCGTGTGCACAAATTGATTACGATAGACTACGCTAATGAAACTTCCCTTGCCAATCCGTTCGAGATTGAATTCAAAGTCACCAACGCGACACCAGGGGACTGGTCAGGCTACAGTTTTACGTTCTCTGGTCTCGGCGGTCTGAAACTGAGTGATGTGCTGGTTGCCTGGGAGAATGAGATAGAAGATATCGACGCTAACCCAGCTTTTCTTTCGTCCGGCATCGTTGGCGATAAACTGAGTTTCTACAACGGCGCTCACCTGAGTGGCGACATGGTGGCTTACGAGTTGTACTTTGACCCAGCCGCTCTGGCACAAGCGGAAATTACCGAAATCGGCGTAGTCCAAGCGGTCCCGTTACCAGCAGCGGCCTGGCTGATGTTCGGTGGTCTCGGCATGCTGGTCGGTTTCGCCAGAAAGCGTAAAACGGCCTGAGGATTGCGGATTAACCGGAAATTGCTCTAAGGTCTGGTTAAGGAACAACCCAGCAGAGAGTACATAAAAAACCCCTGTTCCGTTTCAGCGGCGTAGGGGTTTTTTAATTCTTACGAATTCAGACCGATCGCCACTAACTCGCATTTCTCACCAGGCGGTCACAGGTCGCGCAAGCTTGCGGAAGGCTCGATATGTGCCGAGCGCAGTCCTGCCAGTCCCGCCGCGATCACGGCGGACGCGCAAGTCAGACCCAGAGCGATGCCGTAGTGATGCAACAGCAGGCGGCAGACCTGCTGTCCCTCGATCAGTTGTGATGCCATCATTTCATTGATGACGCTGGCAACCGCCTGGTAGAGCCCCACCGCCAGCGCCCAGCCGAAGATAGCGGTGTACAGTGCCTGTACCATCGGAAACCAGGCAATATCCATTGTGCGAAATCCTACCAGGCGCAATACTGACAGTTCTTTGCGCTTGCGATCCACATTGGCCCATAGACTGGCTCCGAGCGAAAGCGAAAAACCGAACAACCCGATTACCGCAATTACCCAGTAGATCGCGGTCAGATTCCGGTTCATGCGTTGTACGAGCTCGATGTCGGCGGCATGGGTCTTGACGTCAACACCGAGTTTGGCAAACGCGTCACGCAGTCCCGCCACATCATAGATGGAGCGCGCGTAGAGTCGAAAACTCGGGTAGGTCCGGGCGTTTTTTTCGCCATCACCGTCCCAGCCCATCCGAGGTACGGCACGACCATCGCGGAAATCCTCCAGGGCTTCGAGCAAGCTTACCGAGACGAATGCACCGTCGCGCGAAAATGCCCGTGCCGGCGCGACTGCCGCCACGGTCAAGGGCAAGTGGACCCGCTCCTTGTGGCCGCGGTATTGGCGGGCGAGACTGCCATCTAGTGTGTCTCCGACCTCAACCTGGAGTTTTTCCGCTGCAGAGCGCGACAGTACGATCCGGGTAACGCCTTCGGGCCGCTCGCCTTGTGGCGAGAGCATGGGGTCACCCTCGTCTGAAGGAATCAGCTCAGCACGCACATGACGTGATGAGCCCTCACTGCCGAGCTCAATGGTCGCAGCTATACTGCGGGTACGCGGCACCAGGAAGGCCACATCCGATCGTTTGCGAACACTCTCCAACCAGGTACGGTCGAAACGTCCGCTGCTGACAGGACGTATCTCGCGGTTACCGGGGTCCTCGATCAACTGATCGACCATAGCGCCCACGATGCCGAACTTGAGCCCGAACAGCACCATCATCGGACCCAGCACGGCCGCTAACGCGAGCACGAAACAAAATGACATCTGCCATTCGTGGATGTAATCGCGGCTGGCGAGAACGAAGACCTTGCTTAGCGGTACACGCATAATTCAGCCGCTGACTATGGTCTCGGTTAGATTTGTGTCCGTAGAACGAACGGTTCTGTGATGAAGCCGCCGCAGCCCGAGTTCCTTGATATGACGCCAGGCGTGGCTGGCCAGAATCACCGTGATGTTGAGCTCTTCCACCAGATCCATGAAGTGGGACATGATCTTCTGCGCCGCATATGGATCGAGCGACGCCGTGGGCTCGTCGGCAATGACAATGGAAGGCCGATGGGCGAGCGCACGGCCGATGGCTACCCGCTGGCGTTCCCCGGTGGACAGGGCATCAGGCAGCTTGTTGAGGTGCTTCACAATACCGAGTTGCTCGGCCAGGTGTTCGATTGTCCCGTCATGTTTAAGACCAAGTACACTGCGACAAAGATCCATGTTTTCGCGTACCGTCAGGTAGGGTAACAGACCACCGGTCTGCATCACGTAGCCCAGGTATCGCTTCCGTAGATCGCCGAGCTGGTTGAGCTTGCCCGACCTCCAGTAGGCATCCATATCCAGCGGCTCCCCGTCGCGTTCAGGGCGAAAGCGGAAAGCACCGACGGAAGACGGCTTCAGGATAAACGCGAGGATGTCCAACAGCGTTGACTTGCCACAACCCGATTCCCCAACCAGGGCTATTTTCTCGCCCATCGCGATCTGCAGACTGGGCACCTTGAGGCGGAAGGCCACGCCCTCGGCCTCACGCGTCTTGACCACGTCGCGCACGTAGTACACAAGGGCGCCACGTGATTGTGACGGCGAAGAATCACTGGTGTTCATGTTGTGGTGCCATGTCCCGAAAACCAACAGTCCCCAGGAGTCTGCGAAGGAGTGGGACAACCGCGTGTATTTCCAACTGAGTAAAATGCTTTGTGGATTCAGAGATCAACTGAGGGCTCGTCCATCTGGTGTAAAATGCGGGCTAAGGCAGCACTTCCAACGGCACCGGGAACACAGAATCACCATCCACCGGTCCATCATCCAGGCTCACCCAGAGATCGGTGTGGTCATGCAGCGCACGGTAATAGTCGATCTTGTCTTCCAGGCGGGTGACAAAAGCAACTTGTTGTTTCGTCGACCAACTCTGCCAGTCATCCAACGATAAGCCCATGACCTCTGCGGCGTAAGGAAGGTCTTCGATGTACTCCCGCATAAAACCAAGTTGCGCCAGACTGTTGCCTTCCCCAGCGGTGGTTGCTGTTGTGCCGCCTAACTGGGTTGGATCCCTCGCCATCGTCGCAGCAAGACTTTGCAGTTCTTCGAGAAAAGTCTGTGGCGACAGCATTCCCTCCTCGGCCCGCTCGAGCACTGCTGAAAGGACGTCGTGCAGGTCCGAGAGCTGGTCCCGAGTGAGCAGCACCCTCACATCCACGGCCGCACGCTGAGGGTCCCGAAAGTCGCGATCGAGCAGCCAGGCGTCGAACACCGTTGGGACCTGACCTCCCTCGGACTTCTGCAAGTATTTCATGCGCAGGGCATAACCAAGTTTAGCCACCTTTGCCTGTAGTTCGGCCAATTGCGTATCAGTGCTGGTCGGCACAGGCGCCACAGGTCGCTGGTCCGTAGCAGCGAGGCGGACCTGCTCGGTGATTTGGCCTGCCAGCGTATCCAACGCCACGCCAAATTTCTCGACATCGCCGGTGGGTACGCCATAGTAGAGGCTGCCAATACCGGGAAAGTCGGCGAGCGCTCGATATTGCTCGGCAGCCGTTTCATGGTTCGCCATGGTAGCCGGTGTCAGCAGATGCAGCACGAAGATAGCGATCCCCTTCTGTTGGGCCAGTTTGCGCAGACCTTCGGGACTCATTCCGGTGCCAGACAGCGGATCATCGGCACCGCGTGCACCGGCATCCGTTATCAGCACGATATAACGCGCCTCGTATTCTGACCAGTCCACGGCCTCGATCGCCTCCTTAACACCGGCGTAAGCGTCTTCGACAAAATCCTGGCTCGAGATATCGGATGCCTGCAGTGAGTTCACCCGGGATAAAAAGCTTGCCGCATCGCGGCCCTGTTCCAGGTCGACGAAGGTGCGCACGAGGTAGCGCAGCCCCGGGGCCGTGGACAGGTTGTCCCGAAACGCCACCAGGCCAAAACTTACGTCGCCGAGTAGGTCCGCCTCGCCCAGGGTGTCATAGATCTTCTTCACCGCTTCGCGGGTGCGCTGGATATAGGGGTCCATCGAAAGCGTGGAGTCGATAACGAACGCCAGACCCGCGCTGTAGGTCCGAGTTGTGACCGCCGGCTTGCTGACCAGGGGAACGCTGGAAACCTGCAGCAGACGAGCCTGTTCGCTTTCCAGATAGATATCTTCGTGTTGTCGGATCGGGACGAGGTAAAAATCGTCCTGAATGTCGATAAAACCGGACGGTTGGATGGCGACTACCGGTGAGTTCGGGGATAGCACTTCCTGCTGCGCCTCTTCATAGAGGCCTTCGTATACTGTCAGGTCACGTTCCCGAACCAACTCGCGCAGCGAATCGCGGTCCTTGAAAAGAAGTACCCGATCATGCCCCGTCGGGTTGCGAAATACTGCGGTCAGTCCGTGATTCCACTCGAGAGTGCTGGTAGCGGGCAACCAACCGGCGCGGGTGCCGTGGCGGTCCACGCCAACCTCAATCCATTGCGTTCCGCCATGCTCACGTCGTGCATAGACGTAAAACGATGTGAACGGCACTACCGCGGCGTTCCCTCGACCACCTGGCTCGGCGGCAAGTCGCGCATCGGGGGTCGCCAGCACGCGCTGGTAGAGACTGCGTTTGCCCTCCATCAACAGTGGCCGGTCACCGCCATCCACCGCTGCCGCAGCCAAACTGAATGGCAGTGTCATAGCGATTAAGACCGCAAGAACTTTGTGCATCATATATATTCACCTAAGGAAAGTGTTGCCCGTGCTGGGCTGCGGCTGATTCAACTACCGCCATTGGAGCATTAACCGCCTGGCCGACTCATCACCTTCGGCGGCGGACTGCTCAACTTGTTCACGCAGGCTTTGTAGACGCGTCACAGCCTCCTCGTTGCCGGCATCGGCCGCCACGCGATACCACTTGTAGGCCTGCCCGAGATCCGGCATCGGCAAGATGCTGATCTCGGATGTGTAGAAGGCCGGATCGGCCTGGGACCCCAGAAACAGAGCGGCCTGCGCGTGACCTTGGCGCGCCGCAAATCGGTAGAGCAGGTAGGCATCATCGAGGTGATTCTCGCTTTGCAACTGCTCTGCGTGGCCGAAAACTTTTTCTGGATTGGGATTGGCATTTGCGTTGTCAGCACGCAATCCCGCGATAACCGCCCTGGCCCTATCACCCGCACGGAGAATCTCTTTGCCCTCGGCTTCGTCCGGCGGTAAGGGAATAGCCTGGTCCGTCTGTGGCGGAGCCGCCATTTCCGGCAAAGCGGGCGGCTGCTCTTCCTTTTCGCTCGGTACCAACCATACGGCAAGTAGCGTGACGACAGCAACCAGAACTATGAGTGCCTTGGCACCCCAGGGAATCCCGGTATCCTCTCCGAATCTCCGTTCATCTTCCACTGCCATAGCAACACTCGTACTTCATCTAGTTAATCGGCGCGTATTATCGCGAGTCTGGGTATGGGAACCATAAACGACCTGTTATCCAAAAATCAACAGTTATTACCCTGCTAGCGATCACAACTCACCCAACTCCAAGTACAAATCCCCTCTGAATCCAGCCTAAACTCAGACAATCACGCGCTCGTGGGTCTCTGGATGTATCTTTTCCCGGTGAATTCCAGCCAGCCATCCAAGCGGTAAGCTGCCGCTGATGCCCGGTTCGTCAGGTCAGATCAATGTGCATCGTCAGCCATAAACAATGACCTATACTTTTAAAATCAACATCTGCGCGCCCATTCCGGGCGGTTTTCCACGGGCAAATCAGCCCTAACCCGCATTTCTCACCAGGATCCCGGGAACAGGCAGGGCTAGCCGGTGGCTTCCGCAGGAACCATGAAACGGGCGATGTCTTTCTGTTTGCTCGGATCCGTGAGGCCCATCTTGATGAAGATCAGTATCTTTTGCGCCATCTCACTACCAGGGTTAAGAACATAAGCCATGTTCTTGACGTCAGACAGGAACACTTCATTCTGGATCAACATAGCCATCAGCGTCTTCATTTCTTTCTTTCCATCCACAACTTCAAACGGGATACCCACACCACGGGGATCATTTTCCAGTTTGAGCGGCTCGATGTGGCTGATCAAATTTTGTAATGGCGCCACCGCATCCTCGTCATCCGCCGCGGAGAATAAGCTTCCCGCCATGACATAGGTGGCGAACGACTGCATCTCCGGCGAATTGAGGGGAGTTACATGACTTTGACTCTGCTGCTCCTGATGGTAGCGCATGCGCGCGTCTTTACGCACATTACCCAAACGTATGATGAAGGTTACAAAGGAGGCGATCATATCGTAAACACCCGACAGAATCGAATAGTTCGGTCGCAGGATATAGTAACGGATGATCCCGAGGAAAAGCGCCAACAGATCGAACACCGCTGCCCAGACGATACTTACCGCAAGCTGTATAGAGTAGGCATCACGATCAAGAATGGTATTCATCGCAGTTTCTACCGGGCTCAGAATGACTGCAAGCTCACCCTGGGAGATATCCGTCAGGCGTGTCTTGGCTTCTTCGGTAATCACTACGGCTTTCAGCTGGGACAGTAACAGGATCAATTTGTCGCGCTGATCGTCACTTTTGTTGACCAACTCCGCATCCATTTCTGCATAAATTTGCTTGGCTTCCTCGAACTTGCGTTTTTGTGCTTCGAAGCGAACTTCGTCAGCCTGAAGCATTTCCATTTTATTGTAATATTCAGGTCCCTTACCTGCGCCGAGACCCGATCGATAACCCCGGAGAGCTTCCTCTTCAGCCTGACGATTGAGGAAAGCCAGACGCTCGGTTTGCGCATCGATAAAATTCTGTTCAGACTGGATAACTTCGCTGAGCTGGTCGGCCACACGCGCCTTCAATTGAGTAGTCACCGAACGCGTATCTTCAAGGGACCCGGGCAAACCGGCATTATAGATGTAGGTATACGCGGACAAGGTCGACAAAGTCAGCGCCGCTACATAGACCAGGATCAGAACCAGCTTCCCTAAACCACGCACATAGGGTAAGGCGAACAGGCTGACTGCGATGGAGAACTGGACTGCGACGGCAAATAGTGCCGCAAAAATCATCTCATCGATAAATAAATGCGCACCGGAAAAGGTAAAGATACCGTTGATGGACGCCAAGATAAAAATCACCACACCGATGATTTTGGCGATTCGTGTCCCTTGGATACTATTTGCTACTGAGGTTGTCATATCGATAATTCGATCAGGTAAAAACACGCCCTAGTCTATTAGCATTTACTTATGCCTTCAAGTCTAAAATTCTTTATCATTTCAGTTATTTAGTCACTAGAACGCATAGGTTTTCGTATTTAATGCAATTATTCTCGTGTTTCCAGGTTGATGAGTATTCCTGAGCACGCCGCCTGGTGAGAAATGCGGGCTAGCTAGCGGCCATCGGGTCGAGCAGGTGTGTTGGTTATTACAAAACTTTGCGAATAACGATCATCGATCAACTATATTTAGAAAAATAAGCCGCGTAAAAAAATAACATAAACCATGCAGCGCTTTTTAACTCTCAACTTCTATACATTCCATACGAGGAGAAACAACAATGGCGAGATTTTCATCACGCTTGATAATAACAACTCTCTTAACGTCATCACTGGCCACCGTCGGTTGCAGCAGTGACGACAGCGCATCGGCCCCTGCCGTGCCCGCTAATGCGATCACGGTCTCAGAATCGAATGCAAAACAAACAGTCATGGATGCCATCCTTGGCGGCAACGCACTGGGTGAACTACCGTTTGGAGCTGTCGCACAAATTGAGCAGACGCTGGCGGCCGGGGACATAATCGAGCTGGTGGTAGAGAAGGCGAAGAAAAGAGACGGCGACAGCGTAGTCGCCAGACCTTTTGGCATCGTTGTCGATGAGGTATGCACCGACGGCGGCACAGTTACCGGGAATATCAATGAAACCGAAACAAGCGCCAGCGGTACTTTTACATTCACCGATTGCATAGAATTAGGCGTTACCATCAATGGTACAGTCAGTTTCAGTGCCAGCATCGATGCAGCGAGCAACTGGAGTCTAACGCTCAACGGCAACCTGACTGCATCGGACAGCGACAAAACCGTGAGCCTAAATGGCCTGTCTTACAACGAGACGGGTAATGATCAGAGCGGAGCCTACTCGATCAATACCTATACCTACACCGCCGAGATCCCCAATGGTGGCTTCCTGGTGCAGTTGCAGGCACCGATTGCCGGTAACGAATCAGCTACCTGCCCAAGCAGCGGTGCAATGCTGGTCACAGGAGCTGATAATACCCAGGCCAAGGCCACAATTAATTTGGACTCTACCGTGGCAATCGAAGTTAACGATGGCAGCGGTAGCTTCACCGCAATAACGACACCAGCGCCAGGTAGTCCCTACCCTTGTGCTGATTTCTTTATTTAAACGTTCACTCGATTACGGCAGAAAGAGTGGAGCATTGGCTCCACTCTTTCCCGTCCGCACGCTGACGGCTTTCATCATGGCGCTGCCCACAAGTGGCAACGCGGTGGATATGCGCGTCGCTGCCGAGATAATGCACTTCGATTACGAGGAAACCGATACGCTCGGCAACACCCTCAACCAGGAAACTGGGTACCTACCTGGCCTAAGCCTTGCAGCCTCTCATCCTTATCGAAGCACCTTCAATACGCTGGAATTCAGTATTTATGACGGCCAGGTTGATTATGATGGCCGCACCCAGTCGGGCCAGCCGCATCAAACGACGACCGAACAGAGCATCCTGCGCCTGCTGTACCGCCTGAGCTGGTCACCACAGGGCACCAAGGGTGCCCTCTACGGCAAGATCTACTGGCAGCAGTGGGACCGGGACATACAGCCCGCCAACAGTGTCCTCGGCCTGTTCGAACGCTACCGCTGGTGGACGCTCGAGGCCGGCGTGCAGGTACCGTTCATCAAAGACAAACGCCGTAATCTGCTGTTTGAATTTGGTGCACTGGCCACGACCAATGGCACGATTATGATCGATCTTGCCGACCTCGGATTTGGCAGTCCTACCCTCGACCTCGGCGACGATTATGGCTTCTCAGGCAAACTGAAATATGAAGTTCTCCACTCAAGCAACAGCAGTTTTCAATTCGGTTTGCAGTTCAGACGTTGGGAATTCGGCAGAAGCAACAGCAAAACCGTGTCCGATGGCAGTACCAGTATAGTCATCACGGAACCTGACAGCACAAGCATGCAAACGACGCTGTCAGCCGGTTATCGCTATCGCTTTTGATGCCTTTACGTACGTCTACGATTACGGCGCGCTATACCAACAACGCCAACCAGTCCGGAAATGAACAACCATACGGCTGGAGGAACAGGTACTGCACTAACACCATGTTGATGTCGATGTTGATATTGATTAACGCCAGATACACGTAGCACCACGTCGTTGTAGTCGCTGTCGCCTAGATTAAGCAGGTCTTCCCAGGCAATGATAACATCCCCTGCATGTTTACCATCGGTAATACGCCAACTGACCATGTGGTCTTTGCCACCGTCAGGGTTGCCATTCATAGCAGAACTGAATAGTGGTTCATGATGAGAATCAAGACCGAAGCGGAACGGTGCGCCTGAATTTCCTGCGTTAAACGATGCAGACTGACCAGATCCACCACTGATATTACTCAATAACGAGACGTAGTTATCTGAGGCGTCGACATAGCCAAAGCTATGCGTGTAGGCCGAATGATGTGCAACAACGGCTACTTTGACATTGGCCAGGCCCACCCACATCTGATCATCATCGATATGTTGCAGGTTACCTAAGCCAAAGTGAGAATCGAGTATGCCGCCGCTGCCCATAAGATTTGGTTCATTCGGGCTTGGCAAAATTGATGTTGCTTGGGCAGAGGAATAAAGCCCTGACAACAGCAAAATCAGCAGTAATTGTCTTTTTTTTCCCATTTTATCTCTCCTTAGAAGAACAAACAGCATTTACACACCTTTACGTATGCAATATATGCGCCATTGTTATATAACGTTATCTATCAACGAGTTAGTTTGTTTCGCCCCTGAAATATATGTAAATTACTTCGACTTGTGTAAAATTTACTTTACACCATGAACCGGCTTGTTTGAATTTCAACCGCCTGTCTAATTCGTAGTGCTAGCCCGCATCTCTCACCAGATGGACGATCCCTCACTTGCTCTTTGAATCCACAACGGGTTTTCAGCAATCTGTATTTAGCCCGCATTTCTCACCAGGATCACGGGAACAGGCGCAGGACGAGCCCGCATATCCCACCAGATGGACGAGCCCTCACTTGATCTTTGAATCCACAAAGCCTTTTGCTCAGTCGGAAATACACAAGGTTATTCCACTTCTTCGCAAAATGCTCTGTGAATCCAAATCTCGGCGTGATCATCTCGCCCCCTGATGAGACATGCGGGCTGGTGTTCGTAAGCGCCGCTCTGGAGCGAAAAGCGTAGCAATAGCTACGGTTTGAGTGAAGAGCAAGCTTACGGGCGCGAAGACTAGCCTGCACCGTGATAGGCATGCTTGAAAAACCACTGTATTTTCAATCTTCCGAGTATTCTCAAAAAAACCAATGGTTTATTAGTATCCTACGCCGCCTGGTGAGAAATGCGGGCTAGAGTTAAGCCAGACGCTACTCTGTGCTTA
>JABDQW010000242.1 GCA_013042055.1 Gammaproteobacteria bacterium
GATATAAATTGCATTCATTTCCATTTCGTTAATAAACTGAAGCTTGCACTGGTTTATATCGAATCCTGATTTTTCAATTACTTCTATAAAATAATCCTCTTCATACTTCAATGCAACGAGATCGGAACCCTTACCGTAATCGATCGCTCCATTGCCTTCCCATGCAGCAATGATCATCTGCCCTTTGGAACGTAGAACTCGATTCCACTCGTGAAGTGTCTCAATTAATGCATCGGAATCTAAATGGTGAATTGAGAAGAAAATTATCTATGCCGCAGCGTTTGCTGATGGAAGCGCACTTAACCCGATTAAAGCTAAGTTTCGCCTCTTTAAAGGGCTCTGACCCCATTAAAGCTCTCATTAAAGCTTCGACCCCATTAAAGCTATATTTCTACCGAGATGGAGTTTTTCGGGAGTCTGATTACAAATACATCGACGGGCGACTTGTGGAGTATCGTATATGCAGTAGAACCCAGCAGTATGTCGGTTCCTCCCACTCCGTGATTACCCACTACGATCAGATCGATATCGTGTTCCCTGACGGTTTTCAGAATGCCCGCTTTTGGAGAACCCACTTCGATTATACAGTCCGTTTGCGCTACGCCCATTCGTTCCGCCAGTTCCCGTAACTGCTTCTTTGCACTATCGATCATCTGCTCTTCCACGTCGTCGGATAATGAGGACATGAAAATGCGTTCCAATAGATGGCCCCGCAGATCGACCACCACGTGGATGAGAAAAAGTCTCGCGTCGTGTTTATTGGCCAGTTCCATGGCGCGCTTAATCAGGAATTCACTGTCCTTGGAAAAATCGACGGCAAGAAGAATACGTTTGAAATCTGCCACGGCTCGCTCACTTAATAGTAGTATTCAATCCATATTAGACCAAGTTTACGCTTCTCACGCAAAGACATCACCCTCGGGTGCTCGGTGCCACATCGGCAGCTGGTGCTCAGTGGTAACACCAGGGTGTCATCCGTTGGTAAACGGTCATCTGGGCTAGCCCGCATTTCTCACCAGGATCACGGGAGCAGGCGCAGGACGGAACCAGCCTGAACCGTGATAGGCATGCTCGAATAACGCGGTGTATTTATAATCATTTGAAATTTTCTCCAAAGGGCCAAGGCCTTAACGGAATACTACGCCGCCTGGTGAGAAATGCGGGCTAGTTGTCAGCCACCTCGATTTTCCGTCCTGAAGCAGATACCTCGATGTCAATGCTCTGGTCACCGAGCGTGCCCTCGAACTCGTAGCGCGTGACTTTGCCACTGGCTGAATAGCTGGCTTCGATATAGCTTGGCTGAAAGCCCGGTAGTTTTTTCTGAATCGCCTTGAGCACCGCACCAGGAACATGGGTTTCGCTGAACTCCAACTCGTATTCCTGAATGTCGCCATTCTTCAGAATGTCGACTTCTACACGCATACCATCCGGTAGCTTGCCTAGAATTTCATATACCTCAATTCCATCTTCTTCGGTTTCTATCTGAGCGCGATCGAATACGGCCTCAGGTTGAACCTGATTCGCAATATTGATGATTTCCTGCGGAATCGCGTGCAACGGAACCGCTTCTTCCTGCCCACCATAGGCGAGTAAAGGGAACAATGATAAACAGAGGTAAATCCATGGAACCTTCATGCGCATCGTTTCTCACTACCTCGTCGTGCTTTTAGCGTAACTCACGCCAACGGCATCTCGCGCCCATCACGATACCGAGATGGAGGTAAGACCCATCAATATGCCGGGTATGACGAAGAAAACGCCCAGTACATAGCCTGCCGCAATCGATTTTCGTTCCGTGGCGACCAGCGCAAGGGTTTCTGCCGCTTTAATGGGTAATTCTCTAAGAAATTTTATGCTGTAGATCACGACAACGCCGAGCACGTTATACATCAAATGCACCAGGGCGATCTGTAAGGCGAAAACCGCGGTGGGGCCGGAGATGGCAGTCGCCGCCAATAGGGAGGTGATGCAAGTGCCGATATTGGCGCCCAGCGTGAAGGGATAGATATCCCGTATGCCGAAGATGCCGGTACCAGCCAAAGGCACGACCAGGCTGGTCGTTGTGGATGATGATTGAACCAACACCGTAACGGTCGTCCCTGAGGCAATTCCTGTCAGCGGACCGCGACCAATCGCGCTGTGCAAAACCTTCTTCGCTTGTCCCACCATGACTTGGCGCAGAAGCTTACCGAGAAAGGTAATAGCGGCAAAGATCACGATGATGCCGAACACCACCAGGACGACGCCTCCGAACGGTTCCGGTAAGTTTACGAACATGTCCTGAAAAATTCCGATAACAGGTTTAGTTATAGGTTTGATGAAGTTCAATCCGCTCATGCTCAAGGACTCGCCACCAAGAATGAGATAGGACAATGATAGCGACATCTTCTCCAGCAGGCCAAAGGCCATCTCTAGCGGTAAAAAAATCACCACGGCGAGCAGATTAAAAAAATCATGTACAGTAGCGGCTGCAAAGGCTCGGCGAAATTCCTCTTTAGAGCGAATATGGCCGAGGCTTACCAGCGTATTGGTAATCGTGGTACCGATGTTGGCGCCCATGACCATAGGAATGGCGGTGTGTACCGGTAATCCGCCGGCGACCAGACCGACGATAACCGAAGTCACCGTACTCGAAGACTGGACTAAGGCGGTGGCCATGGTCCCCATGATCAGGCCCATAAAAGGATTGGTGGCGAAGGCGAACAGTTGCTCAGCCCCCTCCTTACCGCCGGCGGCCCATTTGAAACCGGCGCCAATCATACCCACCGCGAGCAGGATCGCATATACAAGGAAAATTATTGTCAGCCAAGTCAACAACTTGGCTGGCAAATTTCCTTCTCGACTTTCGGCAAGTGTTCCCGTGGTATCCATCATTACTACCCCTTCGTGCCCTCAGTAATTAAAAAGGCAACGCTGTTAGTCTCCAGTATGGCTACCAAGACTCCCGCCGTTGTACTCAGCGGGGGCAGCTGGCCTGGATGGTTTAATCGAGTCAACATTTACTCTTCCCACAACAGGAAAGGTAAAGGTGTGAGACACCTGGTGTGTATCTGGGGAAAGTGTACCGTCATATCTTTTACGGATTTGTTAACAATTTATTACATTTTTGTTGCAGCCGGTACCTTTTCAGTGTGTTATATTTCGCCACTTTTTTTACGATCAAGGCCTGTTAACTTGCAGCAATATAAGCGATAGTAGAAATGCTTATTGATCAGGACACGTATACGGTGAATGAATGAGTAATCCGGCAATCGTCTGGTTTCGTCAGGACCTGCGCCTTAGCAATAATCCTGCACTGGCAGCTGCGCTGGACAAACACGAGCGGGTGATTCCGGTTTTTGTTCATGAACAGGCCGATACGGCCGCATGGCAGCATGGGGCTGCTTCATGCTGGTGGTTGCACCACAGCCTGAAGGCACTCTCCAGCAGCTTGCGTAAACTCGGCTCACAACTGATCATTCGAAGCGGCAGTGACAGTCAAAGCCTTCTTGACGAGCTCATCGCACAAACGAAAGCCACGCATGTCTACTGGAATCGCCTGTATGAACCTCGACATATCGAGCGTGACAAAAGTATCAAGCAGGCGTTGCGTGACCGGGGCCTGGAAGTCTGCAGCTTCAATGGCAACTTGCTGTTTGAACCCTGGCAAATCAGCAAGAATGACGGTGGCCCGTTTCGGGTGTTTACCCCCTTCTGGAAAGCCTGCGTCAAGTCGGGTTTGCCGGGTCACCCTGATGATGCGCCCGAGAACATGCCCGCTGTCAGCAGCAGAGTAAAATCAGCACGGCTGGAATCCCTCGGACTGCTGCCTAAAATTCGTTGGGATTTGAACTTCTCCGACCAATGGCAGCCAGGCGAAACCGGCGCCCATCAACGACTTGACACCTTTCTCGATCATGCGGTGGCGCGCTACCAGGACGACCGTAACCGTCCAGACATCGATGGTACATCCATGATGTCTGCGCATCTGCATTTCGGTGAAATCAGTCCGCAGCAGATCATCGAAAAAACCAACCAGGCTATCGACATCAACAAGCAGCAGGGTATTGTTGCCAACGCAGAATCCTTCGTCCGCGAGATAGGCTGGCGTGAATTTGCCTATCACCTGCTCTATCATTTCCCGCATACTGTGGACAGGCCCTTATACGAACATTTTGAGGACTTTCCCTGGAAAAAAAATTATTCGGCCAACTTGCGTGCCTGGCAACAGGGCCAAACAGGTATACCTCTGGTGGATGCCGGCATGCGCCAGCTCTGGCACACAGGTTGGATGCATAACCGCGTGCGCATGATCGTGGCCTCATTACTGACCAAAAACCTGCTGATACCCTGGCAACAAGGCACGCGCTGGTTTTGGGACACCCTGGTCGATGCGGACCTGGCGAGCAATACTTTGGGCTGGCAGTGGACTGCCGGCTGTGGCGCGGATGCAGCCCCCTATTTCCGCATTTTCAATCCGGTCACACAGGCGCAGAAATTCGATCCCTGCGGTGCCTATATTCGCCAATGGATTCCAGAAATAGCGGCATTACCGGATAAATATCTTTCTCAACCCTGGGCTGCGCCAGCAGCGCTACTCGACGATCATAATATCAAGCTTGGCAACGATTATCCGGCACCGATAGTTGATCTGAAGGCAACGCGCGAGCGTGCCCTCGAGCGCTATCAAACCATCAAAAAATCTTGAGTGCACTTCACAGAATCACCGGCTCCAGACGGTTCTGCGGTTTCGTCAACACCATTTGTACGGTGCCGATGTCACGCTCCATGAAGCCACCCTCGCAGTAGCAGAAGTAATACTCCCACAGGCGAATGAATTCATCGGGATAACCCAATTTGCGGATATCATCCAGCCTGGCAAAAAAACGCACCCGCCAGTCTTTCAGCGTACGCGCATAATGCGGACCAATGTCCTGCAAATGGTACAGTTTCATGTCGGTGTATCTACTGATAGACTCAGACATCGCGGCAATGGATGGTAGGAAGCCGCCCGGAAATATGTATTTTTTGATGAAATCGACGTCTTTGAGCGCCGTTTTATACAACTGGTCCTTGATCGTGATGGCCTGAATAAGCATGACGCCATCCGGCTTGAGCAAGCTGCAGCATTTCTGAAAATACGTTTTCATGTACTGATGACCGATCGCTTCGATCATTTCAATCGATACCAGCTTGTCATAATTTCCTGTTAGGTCTCGGTAGTCCTGCTTGATCACATTGATCTTATCTTGCAATCCATGCGTTCTGATTTTTTCCGACGCCATTTGGTATTGTTCTTCTGAAATCGTCGTCGTCGTTACTGTGCAACCATAGCGCTGTGCCGCATGCAGCGCCAGACCGCCCCATCCGGTGCCAATTTCCAATAGATGATCATTTGGTTTGAGATCGAGTTTTTGACAGACAAGATCGAGCTTGGCCACGGCCGCCTGCGCCAGTGTCATATCCTGACTCTTATAGTACGCACTCGAGTACATCATGGTGTCATCGAGAAAGAGCTTGAATAAATCATTACCGATATCGTAGTGCGCACTGATATTCTTCTTACTGCCGGAACGGGTATTGCGGCTGAAAACGTGGAGCATTTTATGTATCGGTGCTTTCAGACGGGTCAGACCGTAGTCCATGGTATCGAGCACGTCGCGATTGCGTAAGAATATTCGAACCAGTCCCAACAAATCCGAGCATTGCCAGCTCCCTTTCATGTACGCCTCACCTGAGCCGGGACTACCGCCGAAAGCAACATCCAGATATATACTCGGATGCATGACATCGATATAAACACGCACAGGAAAGTCTTCACTGACTTTACCGAAATAGTACTCGCTATGGTTGTCACGCACAACGATTTCACCTTTGGTGATCTTTCTCAGCTGATTGTGCACCAGTTTGCGTGCAAAGCGGGTCAGCAGCCCAGTGTTTTGCTCGGCGATAAGATTGGAAGGTAACGGTACGATTGATCTGGTCATGATTTACCTCGTGGAAGCGGATCTTCGGAGCTTACTGGATGGTCATAGAAAGGTACGCGCTTGAGCAGAAGTCTCAATGCCTGGTAGTAAATACTGACAACGACCTTTAAGGTTACAATGGGATACTGCGCAAGCACGCGCGCCATGTTTGCCGAGTTAATCGGCCGGCATTTCAGATCCAGCGTTGCATCGAATAGCTTATCTGCATCGATAAAGTTTTGCATATGCACAGCCAGACGCTGACCCGGCTGATTGAAACGCCAGTCGTAGTTGATATTCATCGGCATGAAGGGTGAAACATGGAAGTCTTTGACCGGTTTGTATTGCTTGTGAAGGTCGTTGGGCCCGCTGTTAGCAACATTCTCAGCGTCGCTCAGCACATAACAGTACTGTTCGCCCCAGGGTGTATTATTGACCTCAGCGATAATGGCTTCGATACGCGTGTCTGTATTGTCGTAGCAGTAGTAAAAACTCACCGGGTTGAAGCCAAAACCGAAATAACGACAGTGTGTCAACAGGCGTATGGGTCCTTTTGGCTTGTAACCGGTATGCTCGCATAGCATTTCGCTGACAACGTCTTTCAAAGGTCTTGATTTCTCACCCATATGATCCGATCGCTTGAACCATGCCAGATTGAAACGCCGTGCAGACCAAAGCCAGAACGGATCAAACAAGGCGGGCAACTCGTCGAGGTCGAGGTACATCATATACAACCTGTAGTTGAACTCATGCCGCCGCGGAGTAAAGCGCCGGTGTCTAACTTGCCCTTCGTAAATGCAGCTCTTCATACATCGTCTCGTTAAAGTGATCGACAGCGTTGAGCGCACTGACAACCCCATCTTCGTGAAAACCGTTTCGCCAGTAGGCCCCACAATACCAGGTACGATGGCTGCCATTGATTTCAGCGTGCCTCGCCTGCGCTGCTACCGACTCAGGTGTGAACATCGGATGCTCGTATTCAACCCGTTTCAATATTTTGTCAGCAGCTATCGCATCGGTATTATTCAACGTTACATTGAAAGTCACAGGCGCTTCGATGCCCTGCAGAATATTCATATTATATGTAAGCGCGACCCTGTCACGTTGCTGTTTCAGTATATGATAATTCCACGCCGCCCATGCCAGGCGCTTATTCGGCAGCAAGGTCGCATCGGTGTGCAAAACTGCTTCATTTTTCTTATAGGGAATCGCTGTCAAGACCTCGGTCTCAGCAACAGTCGCATGATCCAGCATGCGCAGCGCTTCATTGGTATGGGTGGCGATGAAGACTGCGTCATAGGTTTCTACGCCATGGCTGGCTGTCTCGATGTCAACACGATCAGGAAACCTGCGGATACGCTGCACCGGTGTATTCAGCCGGATATTGTCCCTAAACGACTCGATCAGCGGAGCCAAATAGTTGCGAGAGCCGCCCTTGATAACGTGCCAGACAGGACGATCGTTGACGGATAACAAGCCGTGGTTGTGAAAAAAACGAATGAAGAAGCGGGCCGGAAACGACTGCATCAATGTTGCATCGGTTGACCAGATGGCGGCTCCCATCGGGATGATGTAGTGATACTTGAATTCGTCGCCGTAGCGGTGCTTATTCAGGTATTCACCCAGCGGCAACTCCGCATCCTCGTTTTCGAGTGACCGAACGGCCTCGCGGTTAAACCGCAGAATATCTTTGACCATTCGCAGAAACGACGGCCTGAACAGATTGCGTCTCTGGGCGAACAGGCTGTTGATGGTATTGCCGTTATACTCCAGCCCAGTAAGCTCGTGCTTGACGCTGAAACTCATGTTGGTGGCCTGCACATCGACACCCATCTCGTCGAGCAGTCGTGTGAACTCGGGATAGGTGCGGTAGTTGTAGACGATAAACCCGGTGTCGATTGCATAGTGCCTGTCCTTTAAAACCACATCGTGCGTATGGGTATGACCGCCAATATAGTCGTTGGCCTCGTACACGATGACGTCATGATCCTTACTCAGTTTGAACGCCGCTACATTGCCGGCGATGCCAGTTCCTACAACCGCTATTTTCATGATGACTCCTTCACGTCCGACTCGTTCGCAGGCTGTTCTGGCCAGCGCTGTGGCACTCGATTCAATTTGCTGACGTCATAACCGATACTGCCAACATACTGTACAATCTCTTGATATTCCTCATCCGATAGTTCTGGCTTGCGTGCCATCACCCATACATAATCGCGCGCTTCACGCCCGATTACCGTTATTGAATAGTCATTATCCAGATAGACAATTCGGTAATCGGCCTTGATCGGCCAGACAAATTGCATGCCCCAGAGCGCATTCGTGTTCGCGTCTTTAATGAATCCTCGTGGATGATAGGCCTTTTGTTCGCCGTCAAAACCACCGTCGCGAAAAGTAAACGTGGTTGCGATGGTGCCATCTTCGCTCTTTTCGTAGGTTTCGATTGCATTGTGTGCCCCTTTCTCGAGGAACGTCGGAATATTTGCCACGACGTACCAGTCACCCATGAATCGATCGATATCGACATAGTCGACTGTCGCCATCGGTGCATGATTACTGCATCCATACAACGGCAACACAACAGCCATCAGTGTTATCGGTTTTCTCATGATCATGTTTCCTCAGCGATATTTGAGAAGTTTTCCGGCAAGTAACGTAATACTGCACCTGACTCGGTAACACTTTGCAGTGCCAGCCAGCGCATCTCATCGGTGTACCATAAATCGATAGTCATGCCTTCGACAACGAGCCTGAAATGCCGTGCCTCGATCCGGTCTTCCTCAACAGGGAGCAGGCCGGTACCCATATCCGTCACCGAAACGGGTTGGTACTCACCCGTTTGCGTATTCAACAGGCGTTCGCTGTTCAATAGCTCGATATCCCAATATGCAAAGCTGCGAACACAACCCTGGAGCGCGGTCCTTCCATTCTTCGTTTGTATCGCGAGCTGATTTTGATGTTGCGTGCTGTCAATGAAATATTCATCACCGTTGTCATTTGTGGTCGATGCTATATCGACAAGACAGTTATTTTCCCAGCGTTCACGTGTTTCATGTTCATAGGAATACACAGGTATGAACAGGAGCCGAACGTCAAAGTCTGCTTGCGTGTGCACCGTTTTCTTATCGTTTTCTTTTTCGATGCTAACCTGGTGATAGCCGATCGGTGTTTCATCCAACCAGACGGTGAATCGCCAGGATCGCGCCTCCTCTGCACTGGTAACTGTGTTTGCCAAGCTGACTTCGCTCAACGTCAGAGCGGCGGCAACAACGAAAAAAAATTTGGAAAACCAGAATTTAATCATCACTGACCTCTTTCGCTGATAGCGTCGCTGCGACGCGGTTTATTGGGAGAATATGCATCGGTCGAATTAATAAAGACCACAGACTGTCAACAATATTGACATTGCGTCGACACAGGCTGTAGGACCGCGTGACCAAGCCCATTAGCAATATCACACACAGACCGGTTTGCCATATTTCGTTCATGTCGGCTTCACCTGGTAACGAGCTGGACGAGTGTCTTGATACCCGTTGTAGCGTGTTGACAGCATCATCAAGATCGGCATGATGACCGACCAGCCTAAGGCGACAGCGGTCATTGAATTCAGGATGCTGTCGAATTCGACGGCGCCGAGTCGATGCCCGGCGTAGTAGGCGATGGGCCCACCGATGCCGCCAAACATTGCCGCAAGCAGGTAGCGACCCTTCATCCATTTCATCGACACATTAAGGGTGGTGGCGAACAGCGCCCACATCAAGATCATCCAGACGGGTATCAGACCTGAAACCACAGCGCCGTTGAAAAATGTGAACAAGCCGGCATTCATCAAGCTGCTATCCCAGGCGGTGCCAACGATGACGGTCAGACTGATTAGTATCGCTTCATTGCGTATGTTGTTTGCACGTATCAAGTGCACAGCCACTATGACCAGCGCGATTAGCGTTCCTGCCCAGACATAATAGTCAAGGCTCGCACCTCCTAACACGCAGGCAAACCAGCCAGCCTGAAAAAGTATGAAGTTTTGTAGCGTTAAAGGCATTTCATTTCACCTGCAGGCTAGTCCTGTCGATTGAGTAAGTAATGACTGACAAACCATTCGTTGCCATCGTTGTAAGCGAACAGTTCGGCCACTGCGAGAAAGAACATACGCCAGCGTACCAACCACATTTTGGCGAAATCTCGGCCGTAAGTTTGTTCCAAAACAGGCCAGACCTGCTCGCGCCGGTTGTCAAGATTCTGCAGCCAGGCCTCCGACGTCTTCTGGTAGTGTGCGCCGTTCCAGCGCCAGCGTTTTTCGATCTTCAATTGGTCCTGAAAAAACAGCGGCAGGTCGTCGCTCGGCATCATGCCGCCGGAGAAGAAATAACGGCTCATCCAATCGGATGCGTCCCTGTCCTCGAACAGATAGGGAACAGTCCTGTGTACGAAGATATGCATGAAGAATTTGCCACCGGGCCGCAGCCAGCCGTTGATACGCTTGAACATTTCACGGTAGTTGCGCATATGTTCGAACATCTCCACAGACACAACCCGATCGTATTTTTCATCCGTATCGAAATGATTCATATCTGCAGTGATGACCTCGACATTTTCAAGCTCCATTTCCCTGGCTTTAGCGCGAATGTACGCACCTTGTGATTGCGAGTTCGATACCGCAGTGATCGTGCAATTTGGGTAGTGGTTGGCGATCCACAATGTTAGCGAACCCCACCCACAACCCAGTTCGAGTATCTTCATTCCATTGCCGATTTGTGCGTGCTCGCAGGTCAGTTCGAGGCCAGCCTGCTCGGCTTGTGCCAGGTCGCTGACGTTTTCTGGCCAGTAGCAACAACTGTACTTTGCGTGCGGTCCGAGCACATGATGATAAAACGCCTGCGGTACTTCATAGTGCTGCTCGTTCGCCAACTCGGGCACTAACGCAACATTCGCTCCATCCATGTGTTCAATGAACGTGCTCTGTGTTTCAGCCATCTGAACTATATCATCGGCATCAATTTCATCCAGGCGTTGTCTCAACAATTTACGTATACCGTGCCTGACAAGGCTGTCGGGAACGTAGCCGGATTCTGTCAGTTCGAGTGCTATATTTTGCTTCATGGTAGATGACTGCCTCTATCAGCTTGACCGCCTAAGCGTGGTGTTAATAATGTCTATACTCGCCGCAAGATCGTCTGCCAGCGGAACGGCGCTAGCACGCGCGATCTGTCGTCGGCAGCTAATTGCCACGTCGCCGCCAACGTAAACAGGAATTGAAATCTGACGGGTCAGGCGCTTGATGTCCTGGTAAAGCATTTCACAATCCATGGACGCCGAGCCAGCAAGCACTATGGCATGGGATCCGGTTTTTGCTACAACAGGGTTAAGCTCATCGACCGGCAGATCAGCGCCCAGGAGTATGACCTGAAAGCCCCTGTTGTTCGCTGTTAGTGCAAACAGTAAAATTCCGAATTCATGGTGTTCACCTGGAAGGCAAGCCACGATCAGCTTGGGTCCGAAATTCCTCAGATTCTGATGATGAAAACGTGCACCGAGTTTGTTGCGCAAATAAACACTGAAGAAATGTTCTTCAGCAATGGCGCCTGTGTGGCTTTGCCAACGTATTCCCAACTCGTTTAACAAAGGCGTAATCAGTCGCGCCGTGACTATGTCGACTGGATAGAGTGACATAGCATCATTGTATGCGGCATCGAGTGCGGCTTCGTCAAACGCATCAATCGCGTTGATCATACGGCGAACATACTGATCCCATGATGTTGCCGTCTCGATTTGCGCCGTCGTGCTTTGCTCAAGTAGCGCACGCGTGATCTGACTAATTGACATGCCCTGCGCCAGTCGCTGCAAAATTTCCTGAATCAACTGGATGTCATGCCGGCTGTACAAACGATGTCCTTTTGGCGTTCGTGATGGTTTGATCAAGCCGTAGCGACGTTCCCATGCGCGCAGAGTCACCGCATTGACGCCGGTGATTTCGGAAACGGTACGTATCGGAAAATTTTCGCTAGCGGTGTCATTCATGGTCGTTAGATATCTGTAAAAATTACTGTACAATAATTATACAACTTATCGTTTGTTGTACAAGTTATTTGCTTCGTTTATCCTATCTATATGATTTATAACACGTGCGTCATTTGGAAGTACAATTATTTGTACAATTTATAATCATATCTGTACAATAAAATGACTTCATTTAATTCATGGGCGATAGTGATACTGTAATGCTAGCCGCGCGCGCGTGAAGGCATGATCAATTTCGTGTGAAAATGTTGTGAAAAGGCCATCACAGACAGAGCAATCGAGCGAGGCCGGAGAATGACCAAAATCACGCTGGGAATCAGCAGCTGCCTGCTTGGCAACGAAGTTCGCCATGATGGCGGCCATAACCGCAATGTTTATGTCACCTCGACACTATCCGAATACTTCAACTTCAGGCCCTACTGCCCGGAAGTGGCGATCGGACTGGGCGTTCCCCGCCCAACGATCCGCTTGACCCGATCGGATGGCGGCATTCGCCTCACCGGTTCAGACAACACCGGACTGGATCTCACAGATGATATGAATTCATGGTCAACGGGCGCTCTCGTGGGTATGCGTGACTTATCCGGTTTCATTCTGAAGAACAATTCGCCATCGTGCGGTATGGAGCGGGTACGCCTTTACGACGCCAATGGCGCGCCATCACGCGACGGAATCGGACTGTTTGCCGATGCCTTGATGCAAGCCATGCCGTGGCTACCCGTTGAGGAAGAAGGCCGGTTAAATGATGCCATGCTCCGCGAAAATTTCGTCCAGCGAGTGTTTAGCTACTACCGCTGGCAACAGATGACGCAGAAACCTTTCTCGATCTCGGCGCTGATGGAGTTCCATCAAAGACACAAGTTCATTTTGCTCACGCACGATGAAGAAGAATACCGCCAGCTTGGGCCGATGATAGCCGGTGTGACAAAAGAGAATCTGCAGCAGGTCGCCGATGCGTATCTGTTGCGCATGATGACCTGCCTAAAGGCTCGCGCTTCCAGAAAAAGACACTCGAACGTGTTGATGCAGGTCATGGGATTTCTAAAAAACAAAATCAACAGCAACGACAAGCAGGAATTAATCGAGATGTTAGACAACTACCGCAATGGCAGAGTGCCTTTGATCGTACCGATCACGCTGATGAGGCATCATTTGCGGCGTTATCCGGACGAGTACATCAGCAGTCAATATTATATGTCGCCATATCCGGAAGAACTCATGCTAAGAAATGCGGGCTAGACATAAACACACGCCGGAGAAATCATGATGACACCACGACAGCAAAGACTACACGCGATGACGCAACAGACGCACGACAGCAATTGCTGGATCTGGCAAGGGCAGGTTTCGAACAGCGGCTACGGGCGCGTAATGGAAACGCAGCCCGATCGCAGCACAAAAATGGTCAGCGCTCAAACCGCCAGCTACCACGCTTTCGTCGGCGCGGTACCGGATGGTCATCTGGTAAGACAGCGTTGCGGCCAACGACTCTGCATCAATCCGGATCATCTCGAGTTGTTAGCCGTTTGATCAGCGGCGATACAGACATTTGTCACCGCAAAGGCGCAGAGACGCGGAGAAAATTACCGTTTTATTCTCGGTGTAGATTATGAGATGTTCATGAACTCTGGTGTGGGTTTGACCCACAGCCACCTCCAATAATTGGTTTTCTCTGCGCCTCCGCGTCTCTGCGGTTAATAGTGCTTGACTTTGCGCACTTTGCGCCTTTGCAGTGATACATGCGGTTTAGAATTTGCGTATCTGTTTCTTGATTTCGCTGACAACCCGTTCATCTAACGGATCGATGCTGCTTCTATAACTGGCGACTAACGTCCCGCTGCGATCGATTAGGTATTTATGAAAATTCCATTTAGGATAAGTTCCTGCCGCGTCGGCTAACTGCTGGTACAACGGATCCGCGCGGCGTTCAGACACGCGTGTTTTAGCGAACATCGGAAATTGCACGCCATACGTGG
>JABDQW010000243.1 GCA_013042055.1 Gammaproteobacteria bacterium
AGCGCCCATCCCTCAGTCGCCCACTGATTCAAATCGATCGTTGTACCGTCTGTTTGCTGCCATAGAAAGGCATGGTTTGCCATGGTCGTACCCACCATGGTTTCCGAGGTGCCGACTACCTGGTTGAACTCATTGACATCATGAGCACGGCTGCGTAAACCACCCTCCAGAAGCGGTAGAATGGTCAGATCGTTCGAATTGTAATCCAGCAAGTAAGCCTGTGTGTAAGTGACCGGCGTCGTCCGTGGATTGCTACCCGTGGTGCCTACGATCATATTAGTATTGTTGATGTCGGCGGCTTTTCCACCAGCAGGAATCGGTAGATACGTTACGTTATCATTGATGATTGCATTAGAGTCAGTCAGAATTGGTTGTGAACCACCCAATCCGTATTTGTATTTATAGCCAACCGAATAACCGCTGTCATTAATGCTATTTAGAATGAATCTGTCTGCGTAGACACCCTCTCTTTTTCCCCGCGAGTGAACATCTGCAATTTCAGATACATCCCATTGACTGCCATTAAAAATAGCTGGATTGTATGGCAGGGCCCGTGATCGAAAAGGGTTGCTACCCACTTGAAATCCAGCCACCGCGCCTGATTGGTTCATGCCAAACGCGTCGTAGTTGCTCCACTCGAGGTAATTACTTCCCTCCAGAATAAACGCTCCGGTGATTGTACTGCCAGCGACTTGACCACTGTCGTTCACTGCATTGGCACTGGTGCCGTCAATGGTCTCGAATCCGTTTGCAGAAGACCAGCGAAAAGCCGTAGCGGGAGACTGATCGCTATGTTTGGATCCAACGACAACACCCGCATTGTTTATTGCTTTAGGCTCTACGCTTGCGCCTAAATCGATTAATTCGTAGGCGAGTGCAGAACTATTCGCCATCATTAGAAAAGTCGCGCCGATAAATACATTTTTCATGATCAATCTCCCATTGGGTTAACAGTTGTTAGCGTGAATTTGGGATCATTTCGTACTTTTGGGAACAATATCCCAAAATTTAGCAATAATCAACAAAGAAATTGAGGGAAAGGGAGGGTTGTGTCTGACTTCCAGCCCGGATGTGGCATGAAGTATTTGGATATCTGGGGCAGATTGGCTAAAAAATCTTCTGGAAAGAAAGCGCAAGCTTCTACCTATCTCTGCCTGATTTCTGGCAAAGATTATGAATCCGCAAATAACGCCAATAACGCAAGTGAGCCTTTGATTTTTGTATCTTTTTAGCGTGCTTTGCGTTATTTGCGGACACTTTCAACATGGCCTGATAGTAATGTAGGGTACACCGCGCTGACGTTCGTGATGACGCGGATTTGCTCTTTTGGTTGGCCAAGTAAGTGCCTTTTGGCAAAAGCCGCATTTGCACATATCTAAATTAGTCTCTGTTTTCTCTGCGCCTTTGCGCTGCTGCGTTAAATCATTTATTCTGCGCTTAACCGTTTTTTTACCCTAAGTGATGGATTCGATCAGACTTGATAAATGGTTATGGGCAGCGCGTTTTTTCAAGACGCGGCCGCTGGCGACTGAGGCGGTCAACGGCGGCAGGGTGCACCTCAATGGTCATCGAGTGAAACCGGGTCGTGCGGTTCATATAGGCGATAGCTTGCGCATTCAACGCGGAGCGATGACCTACGAAATTGTCGTCAAAGGCATCAATAAGCAGCGACGGCCGGCTAGCGAAATGGATCAACTCTACGAAGAAACCCAGGAAAGCATCGACAACAGGCAACAATTGATGGAACTACGAAAAATGGCTGCTGGAGTACGCAGCGCACCCGCCAGACGGCCAAACAAACACCAACGCAAGCATATTGTCCGATTTAAACGCGAGCAGTGAGTCCGACATGCCAAAAACACCCAAACTGGCGGCCGATGCGATTATCGAGCTGATCGATCATCCAGACCGGCCCATCGTACTGATCGAACGTAAAAACCCACCACACGGCTGGGCGATACCGGGCGGATTCGTCGATATCGGTGAATCGGTACCGGATGCAGCCGTGCGCGAGGCGAGGGAGGAGACGAGCATGGAAGTAAGCCTGCAATGCTTGCTTGGCTGCTATTCAGATCCAAGCAGAGATCCGCGTGGGCATACCGTCAGCATGATTTATATTGCCCAAGCGCATGGTGAACCGGTGGCCGCCGATGATGCGGTCAATGTTGGCATCTTCGATCCGGGAGCCGTGAACGTGCCCCTGGCATTCGATCACGCCAAGATACTTCAGGATTACGTCCGCTACAGGCGTACGGGTAGCGTTCCCCCAATCACGAGATGAGTGCCTAACATTCTGTTTATTGGTATAATTTTGTAATTTGCCGTAATTAGGCGTCGCGCTAACCGGGTTATAAGACGTAAGCTTACACTCGAGGCTGGCGCGATGTGGGATTTTGTCGTTTGAGTAATCGTACACTTTCGCTCAGTGATCGCGTCTATGACTATCTCCTCGCTGTTTCAGTGAAAGAGTCAGACGTGTTGGCGCAGCTGCGCGATGAGACAGCAGGTATCGAGTTTTCGGAGATGCAGATCGCGCCGGAGCAGGGCCAGTTCATGGCGCTGCTGGCGAAGTTAATCGGTGCCAGGCGCGTGCTCGAAATTGGCACGTTTACCGGCTACAGTTCAATCAGCATCGCCAGTGCGTTGCCCGAAGATGGCGAGTTGATTTGCTGCGATGACTCGGAAGAATGGACCGCTATGGCGAAAAAGTACTGGCGGCTGTCTGGTTTGGAAGACCGCATTCAACTGAAATTGGGTGATGCCAGCAGGACATTACAAGATCTGATCGATGCCGGCGAGGCGGGTGCTTTTGATTTTATTTTCATCGACGCCGACAAGCAGAACTACGTGCGCTACTACGAATTGTCGTTGCAGCTGCTACGCGATGGTGGCCTGATTGCCGTTGATAACACCTTGTGGTCGGGCGACGTCGCAGACCCCGCCAATATGGAGCCGGCTACCCGTGCAATCCGCTATTTTAACGAGATGATCCGGCAGGATGAGCGGGTCGAAATCAGCCTCGTGCCGATCGGTGATGGTTTGACACTGGCACGTAAGTCAACCACCTAGCCGGCATTTCTCACCAGGCGGCGTTGGCTATTGATAAGGCATTAATCCATTGAAGAAAATCCAGATATTCAAAAATTCAGTTTGTTATTCAAACAGGCCTATTACCGTTCAGGCTGGTCTTCGTGTCCGTAAGCTTGCTCGTCACTCAAACCGTAGCTCTGGCTGCGCTATTCGCTCCAGAGCCGCGCTTCCTGCGCCTGCTCCCGAGATCCTGGTGAGAAATGCGGACTAGAATCGATGATTAGCTGGATCAAGTCAAAACTAACAAAACACCATCAAGATTGTGATGGTGTATCGAATGACCCCGTCATTATCCGCCGCGCCGAACATGGCATCTCACGCAGCAATATTGATGAACCGGCGCTCAAGGTCCTGTATCGTTTGCATAAGGCAGGTTACCAAGCCTGCCTGGTGGGTGGCGCTGTACGAGATTTGCTTCTGGGACGGCACCCAAAGGACTTCGATGTTGCCACCGATGCCACACCCGAACAGGTCAATAAGTTATTCCGTAACAGTCGTTTGATCGGCCGTCGTTTTCGACTGGCACACATCCAATTTGGCAGGCAAATCATTGAAGTGGCAACTTTCAGGGCGCCACATGGCGAAACACATGAAGAGCACCACGACGAATCGGGTCGAATTCTGCGTGATAACGTGTATGGCGAAATACATGATGACGTCTGGCGGCGCGACTTCACGGCGAACGCCTTGTACTACAATATCGCCGACTTTAGCGTCATTGATTACGTTGGCGGCGTTGAGGATATTGCAAATAAACGACTGCGTTTGATCGGTGATCAGGAGACTCGTTACCGCGAAGACCCAGTACGCATGTTGAGAGCGATCCGCTTCGCGTCGAAATTGGATTTTTCGATCGATGATACCTGCCGACAGGCCATACTTGAACTCGGGCCTTTGCTGGCTGACATCCCGGCGTCACGCCTGTTTGAGGAGGTTCTGAAACTGTTTCATTCGGGGCACGCTGAAGAAAGCTTTATTGCCTTGCAGGAATACAATTTGTTGCGTTACCTGTTTCCCGATGCTATGCCCTCACTGGAGGATCCAACCACATACGCGTTTGTTACGCTCGCGATGCACAGTACCGACCAGCGCGTCAGAGTTGACAAGCCGGTGACACCGGCCTTTTTGTTTGCGGCATTGCTATGGGTACCGGTGATGAAGCAGACGCAGGTTAATGTCGAAGCGGGCATGCCTTATTCGCTGGCTCTACAAAAGGCCGCGACCAAGCTTATAAGCCATCAGGTCAGGTACGTATCCATACCCAAGCGGTTCAGCACGGTGATGCGTGATATCTGGTCATTACAGACGCGCTTCCGCCATCATTCCGGCCGACGCGCCTATTCCTTGTTACATCATCCGAAGTTTCGTGCGGCCTATGACTTTCTCTGTTTACGCGCGAATGCCGGCGAAACCGATGTTGATCATTGTCGCTGGTGGACCGAATTGCAGGAAAAGGATCCCGAGCAACAGAAAAAAATACTATCTGCCGTAGAGCCCGGGACAAGCAGACGTAGAAACAGACCGAGACGGAATAAAGGTGGGACGCACTGAGACCTCCGTAGTGTTTATCGGTCTGGGCAGTAATCTAGATGACCCCCGCCGGCAGATACGCATGGCGATGCAGGCTCTGGAATGCATCCCCGGAAGCCGTATTGTGGCAGATTCCGGTCTCTACTTGAGCAAACCGCTGGTGCCCGCCAGTGGTGCTATCGCACAGGCAGACTATCTCAATGCGGTCGTTAAAATAGAAACGCAACTCGGTCCTCATGAGTTACTGGATCATTTGCAACAGATTGAACAGGCCCAGGGAAGAGAGCGAAAGCAGCGCTGGGGACCGCGTACGATCGACCTTGATATATTGCTGTTCGATGATAGGTACATAAAAGATGAACGTCTGACGCTTCCTCATCCTGGTATATCGCAACGGTCGTTTGTACTCTATCCGTTGCACAATGTCGCTGCCACACTCGACATTCCCGGGCATGGTATGCTCGAGGAACTGATAACAAACTGTCCACGAGATGGATTGCGCTACCTTGGAAAGAAGGGTATGAAGAATGAATTGGGCAAATGACCAATTGCTGGACTCAGGGCCCTTGCCTGGGTTTGTTGTCGTCGAGGGGCCTATCGGCGTGGGAAAGACGACGCTGGCGAGACGCCTGGCCAGTTCGTTCGGTAGTAACTTGTTGCTCGAGGCTGCTGAGGAAAATCCGTTTCTGGAAAAGTATTATGAAAATCCACGCAGTACCGCGTTGCCGACCCAGCTTCACTTTCTACTGCAGCGTACACGCCAGCTAAAAATGCTGAGGCAGGAAGATATGTTCAATCCAGTACGCGTCGCTGACTTCCTGATTCAAAAGGATCGTCTGTTCGCTGAATTGACGCTCAACCAGGACGAGCTGGATCTGTACGAGCAGGTCTACGCCAATCTAACGCTGGATATACAGAAACCCGACCTGGTCGTGTATCTTCAGGCACCGGTAGAAGTGTTGCTGACACGCATCAGCAAACGGGGGATTAAACACGAAAAATGGATCGAAGCGGCCTACCTGGAACGTTTGAGCGATGCCTATATTCAATTTTTTTACCAGTACAAAGATGCACCGTTACTGATCGTGAATGCGGCAGGCATCGACTTTGCCCATAACGACGATGACTATGCGTTACTGCTCGAGCAGATACTGGATACGCGCAGTGGCAGGCATTATTTCAATCCGGTTGCTATCCAGGACATGGACTGCGGATGAGCGTGCACGCGCAACAACCCGCGAAAATCACGGTGCGTAGTCTGCAGGCCAGTAAACAGGCCGGCGACAAAATCGCTTGCCTGACCGCCTATGACGCCAGTTTTGCCCATGTGCTGGATCGAGCGGGGGTCGATCTGGTGCTGGTCGGGGATTCGCTGGGCATGGTCGTACAGGGACAGCAAACCACACTGTCCGTCTCTGTCGCTGATATGTTGTATCACTGCAAAGCGGTCTCTCGTGGATTGAGCCGATCGATGTTGATGGCCGATATGCCCTTCCTGAGTTACACCTCGCCGCAACAAGCACTGCAGCATGCCGGCCATTTCATGAAGCAGGCAAATGCACAGATGGTGAAACTCGAAGGTGGTGCCGAACAGGCCGAGATTGTCGCCAGTCTGGCACGCAACGGTATACCAGTCTGTGCGCATCTTGGTTTGCAACCACAGCGTGTGCACAAGCTCGGTGGTTATTACGTGCAGGGGCGCGAGCAGGCAGCCGCTGAGGCGATGCTGCGAGAAGCACAACAACTCGAGCAGGCGGGTGCTGATCTGATCTTACTCGAGTGTGTGCCAGCCTCATTGGCGGAGGCAATAACGCGCGCATTGTACATTCCGGTGATTGGAATCGGGGCTGGTGCTGGCTGTGATGGCCAGATTCTGGTGTTGTACGATATCCTGGGTATCAGTATGGGGCGGATTCCGAAATTCAGCCAGGATTTTTTAGCTGAGACTGGGAGTGTCGAGGCGGCCGTGAAGGCATACGTCGAGGCGGTGAAAAATGGCACATTTCCAGGCACACAACATGTCTTTAGTTGACGATAGCGGCATATCGCTCGAGACGGTTGAGACAATCGTCCAATTACGCGCAAGGATTCAACACTGGAAGTCGATGGGCGAGTCCATCGCTCTGGTGCCGACCATGGGCAACTTGCACGATGGTCATTTGGCGTTGGTGAAGGCGGCAGCGGAATCGTGCCGGCGCACCGTCGTCAGTATTTTTGTGAATCCGATGCAATTCGGCAAAAACGAGGATTTCGATACCTATCCGCGTACGCTAAGGGACGATATTCAAAAGCTGTCGCATTATCCCGTCGATTTGGTTTTTGCCCCCACGATCGCTGAAATCTATCCACAGGGTACCGAGACCACGACCCAGGTCATCGTGCAAGGATTATCGGACATTCTCGAAGGCGAACACCGCCCGGGCTTTTTTACCGGTGTAGCAACAGTGGTCAATAAACTGTTCAATATCGTTCAACCGGACATTGCCTGGTTTGGTGAGAAGGACTATCAGCAACTGCTGGTGATTCGACAAATGGTGCGTGATCTTGCGCTGCCGATCGAGATCCATGCGCTACCGACAGTCCGGGAAGTCGACGGTCTGGCGATGAGTTCGCGTAATAACTATCTTGATGAGAAACAGCGACGGCTGGCAGTGAAGTTGTATCGTTGCCTGCGCCATGTGGTTGATTCGTCGCAGCAGGGTATGGCATACCATTATGCCGTGGTGCATGCCTGCCAGGAATTGGATGAGGCCGGATTTATGACAGATTATGTCGTGGTACGCCGGCGAGAGGATCTCGAGGTGCCAAGCGAGCATGATAAGTCATTGATTGTATTGGCGGCGGCGCACTTGGGTGATACCCGTCTGATTGATAATCTCGCTTTCGAGTTGATGTAAGACCACTAATAAACGATAATATTTCTCCATATTTACCAGAACCATCAACTAGTTAAGGCGTACGTCGAGAAAGTTAAATGCAGCTCACTCTACTCAAAGCAAAATTGCACCAGGCGCGAGTCACGCATTCTGAGTTGGAATACGAAGGATCCTGTGCGATTGATGCTGATCTGCTCACCCAGGCAGGGATACACGAGTATGAGCAGATACACATCTATAATTTGAACAATGGTGAACGCTTCGTAACCTATGCGATACGGGCTCAAGCCGGTAGCCGAATCATCTCCATCAACGGAGCGGCCGCACACAAGGCGGCACCCGGTGACCGTGTCATCATCTGTGCCTATGCGGTACTAGCGCAGCAGGAGCTTGTCAAATTCAAACCGAAGCTGATCTATCTCGATGCCGACAACCGCGTTAAGCGAACCTCTGATCAGATTCCTGTCCAGGTCGCGTAGCAAAACGCGCAGCTTGTATTCATTCGTTTTGCTATGTGAATGGTGAACCAACTGTAGGAGCAGCTTCAGCCGCGAATTGCTCGCGACCTGCTAATGTAGTCGCGGCTGAAGCCGCTTCTACACCACTAACCGGTATTACGCATACCCGCGGCTATTGCATTTATGCTGCGTAGCAGCGGATCGAGCCAGATTTCCCGCTCTTGCTCACTCAGTGATTCGTCGCGGTAACGCTTGAGCAGTTTGATCTGGATATGATTGAGCGGGTCGAGGTAAGGATCACGACGCATCAGCGATACCGACAGTGCCGGGTTGTCATCCAGCAGGGTATTCATTTGGGCGACCTTCAGCGTTAGCTCGAGAGTGCGTTTATACTCATCGCGAACCATGCCGAATACCCGTTTACGGGTGTCTTCGGATAAACACAATTCCGAGTATTCTTCGGCGGTAATGATATCGGCCTTGTACAAGGCCATCTCGGTGTTGCTTAACAGTGCTCGGAAGTAAGGCCATTCCAGATGAAGCTCCTGCAACTTCGCCAGGCGAGTGTCATCGCCATCGATATATTGCTCCAAGGCGGAACCGATACCATACCACGCGGGTAGGGTGTGCCTGGCCTGAGCCCAACCAAACACCCAGCCAATGGCGCGAACCGATGATTTCGAGCGGTCGCCTTTTTTGCGATGAGATGGGCGCGAACCGATATTCATCTGCGCGATTTCCTTGACCGGTGTTGCCTCGTAGAAATAATCGAGAAAACCCTCCGTCTCATCTGTCAGCTGCCGGTACGCTTTCTCTCCCGTTTTCACCAGCTCGCGCATAATCGCCATGCGTTCCGGAGTCGAGGTACCGGGCTCATCGATAACGCTGAATCGTGTTGCCAGCATCAAGCCGGAAATACCCATCGTCAATTCGTAAACGGCGGTTTCGGCGTTGCTGTACTTGTTCGATAGCACTTCGCCTTGTTCGGTGAACTTGATCTCTCCATGGACGGTTCCTTCCGGTTGCGCCAGGATCGATTCGTGGGTGGGGCCACCGCCGCGTCCTATGGTGCCGCCGCGTCCGTGGAACAAGCGGCATTCGACGTTGTTTTTGTCAGCCAGTGCGATGACCTTGCGTTGGGCTTCGAACAGCTGCCATGATGAAGCGATTATGCCGCCGTCTTTACAAGAGTCGGAGTAACCGAGCATGACTTCCTGTTGATTACCCGAAGCATGCAGCAGTTGCTTGTAGACGGGGTCATCTAACAGATTACTGAGCACGGTCTCGATACGCTGCAGGTCGTCGATGGTTTCGAACAGCGGAGAGATTCTGAGTTTACAAAACCAATCACCCGCTTTGTGACCCGCGAGGCCCACCAGTGAGCCCAGCCACATGACTTCCATAATGTGTGAGGCTTCGTGCGTCATTGAGATGACGTAGTTGCCAAACGCATGTTCACTGATTTCGTCGTACATACGTTCCATGGTCTCGAACACAGTGATGGTTTCGAGATTGTTTTCACTGAGCTGGCTGCGATCCAGTTCGAAGCGGGTGTTTGGCTGTTCGATTTTCTCCGATAGCAGCGTGATGCGTTGCTGCTCGTTCAGGCTGATGTAGTCGAGATTGGGATCCATCTGACGCAGAATTTCGATGACCGCTTCTGTGTGACGGACGGATTCTTGCCTGACATCCAGGTGCAGCAGAAAAAAGCCGAAAGATTCGACCAGGCGGATAAAATCTTTGAGAACGAGATCGGCTATTTTTCGGTCGCCATGGCTGTACAAAGAGTCACGAATAACATAGAGGTCTTCGATGAACGCATTCTCATCGCGGTAGGCGTGCGGCCAGGCAGAATCATCGAAGGTCTTCTGGTATATACGCGCACGGGTTCTGTCGAGATTCTGCTGCAAGCGATAACGCATGAAGGCGATCTTGCGCCGGTAGGGCGCTTGGCTATAAATCGTTGGTTTTGTCTTGAACACCTCGAAGCGGATGTTTTCATCCTGGTTGAGACTGTCCATAAACGCTTTACTGGGCGTGCACAACTGGCTGGAATGGGTCAACTGTCTGAAGATGTCTGCCAGGCGACGCACGTATTCACCGAGTACGGCTTCAGATTGCAGCCGCAGTGCAAGTTCGGTCGTCTC
>JABDQW010000251.1 GCA_013042055.1 Gammaproteobacteria bacterium
GTGAAGTCCTGCCGCTTAATTCAGCCAGGCCCTTTTTACTGATAGATACTTTGCATAAGATCTTGCCACATCGTGTAAGGCCTTTTTGCCACAGAGGCCACAGAGTTCACAGAGGGTGTATTGAGTATTTATTGCCGGTTGCGCTATGCTTTTGCGGGCCTGCTTTTAAGCATATCAGTCCACAGATGAACGCAGATAAACACAGATTTTCCTTTATAGCGCGGCCATACAGTGTACAGCTGCGGCTTTAGCGCACAATGAAAATATTTGTGTATATCCGCGTTAATCTGTGGATGTATTAAACCTCTGTGAACTCTGTGCCCTCTGTGGCTTAGCTTTCCATTCAAAAACGCATGAAAGGCGAAGGACTGAGTGGCATCAGTCACGCGGTATCAACAGTATGGGCCGTCAGACTCTGTTCGGACGATTACAGGTTTATGTCAAATCGGGAAGAGGCGGGGACAGGGTATGGCTTAACAATCGGCGAAGGCTTATTTAGCGCGGTAGACGATGCGCCCTTTTTCGAGGTCGTAAGGGGTTAGCTCGACGGTGACCGCATCTCCAGTCATGATACGGATATAGTGTTTGCGCATTTTTCCGGAGATATGGGCAGTCACTACGTGGCCGTTTTCGAGTTCAACACGAAACATGGTATTCGGCAGGGTTTCGATGACCGTGCCTTCCATCTGTATTGCTTCTTCTTTTGCCATTCAATCAACTCGTTTAAAACATTGGGCGCTCATTATCGTTAATTTTGCTGTAATCGCAAGTCTTTTACATCGAAATTACTGTAATTGCGCGGTAGGCTGCTGCCCGGGTAACAAATACAGCGGATCAAACAATATCCCGTTCGTCATCACCGCGAAGTGCAGATGTGCGCCCGTGACACGGCCCGTTTGACCGACAGCGCCAAGGATATCACCGCGGCGTAGTACATCACCCGGTTTGACGTCGATTCGGCTCATATGCGCGTAGAGGCTGATTAAGCCCTGGCCATGATCGACATAGACCATGTTGCCACTGAAAAAGAAGTCGCCCGCTTCAATCACGGTACCATCAGCGGGGGCCCTGATATCGGTCCCTTCAGGCGCTGCAATATCGAGGCCGTTGTGCGGATTGCGTTCCTGCTCATTAAAAAATCTTCGCAGCCCGTATATGCTGCTGATCGGACCTGTAACGGGCCAGATAAAATCGATATCAGGGTAGTCCTCTGTCCAGTGGTTTTTTGCTGCACGTTTACGCTCACGTTCGCTGGAGATACGCTTCATATCTTCCTCGTTCGGATTAACCTTGCGTCTGTTCTTGATGGTCAGATGCTGTTCCTCGTATTTTTTTTGTTTCACATCAACTTTTGTGGCCAGGGTTGAACCGTCCGGTTGTATTATCTTGAACTGGTATCTGCCTGGTTTTGCTTTTAGCGGAATGCCTGCCAATGCATACCATGCGTTATCATGTTTAAAGATGGTCGTTTTCCTGTCATCGAAGGTGACACTGGTGTTGGGCTTGTAACTATTCAGAGCTAAAATTGCAATACCGCCTGGTACAAGTGCCTGTTCGGGCACGGCATGGGCAGGCAGCGATGCCGTCATTGCCAGTGCAAGGAAGATTGACGCAATTGCTTTGAAGGATTTGAAAGTCATCTTTGTACCGCTGAAATTAATTATCTAAGCATAGCATTTTAGCAGGCTTAGCCCGCATTTCTCGCCAGGATCGCGGGAGCAGGCGAAGGATTCGTGTTCGTAGCCGCAGCTCTGGAGCGATAAGCGTAGCAATAGCTACGGTTTGAGTGAAGAGCAAGCTTACGAACACGAAGACTAGCCTGAACCGTGATAGGCATGCTGGAAAAACACCCTGTATTCTTGATCACCGGGAAATTCTCTAAGGGACCAATGTCTTATCAGTATCCTACGCCGCCTGGTGAGAAATGCGGGCTAAGGTGTGCTCAGATTGACTTCTCGACTCATTCGCTGTTTATCACCAGCGATGATCGTGAGTATTTTATCCGGTATAGCTTTGGTTGCTCCATGTCGGGTCCAGCGCTGTGTGTCTGCTATTTCATTCAAACGTTCTATGCGGCTTTCCGTATCCGGGTGTGAGCTCAACAACTGCGGAACATCGATAGCGTTTTGTTGTTGCGCCTGTTGCAGGATCTCAAACAATTCCGTCGCGCCATGAATATGGCCGTAAAATGCGTTCAAGGCTTTGATGCCTTCTTCGTCCGCAGCCTGTTCCTGGTCCCGACTGAAACTTAACAGGGTTAACATGCTCGTATCCGTAATCACGTTGACAACGCTATCGGATGATTGACCCATGATCGCACTCAGGGCCAGGCTGATGATAATACCTTTGCCTAGCGCCTTGATGGGGTGTCGCAATTTGATATGAGCTATCTCGTGCCCCAACAACATGACCAAGGTATTCTCGTCAGGTAAGCGTTCCAGCATTCCACGATATATGATCACGTGACCGCCGAGTGTTGCCATCGCGTTGACGGTGTCTTTGTTCACGTAGTGGACATGAATTTTTACGTCGCCGGGCAGATCCATATACGGGCTTATGCGGTATGCGAGCTGCTGAAGGTATCGACCGACTTCATTGGGTTCGCTTTTCAACTGTGCTTCCAAAGGTTGTGAAAGCGCTGTTTCAAATTCGAACGGAATCGTGTCGGCGGTCCAGTCGATCATCATCGACAGCGTGGCTGTGATTGTAATCGCACTTGCGGTGACGACTGCCAGCAGAAATATCAGTTCTTTGAGCGGGTGCGTCTCGGTTGTGTTGATGCCTTCGGGGATTTCAGGATTGCGGTATTGCAGGTTTATCGCTCCTGTTGCTGCAATGGTTTGAGTGCGGTGCCGTAGGCCAGCACTTCGACTGAACCGATATTGCCCCGAGCGTTTTTTGAGATTGAGGCCGTTTCCAGTTTGATATTGAATATTTGATTTGCACCCAAGCGACGCGCCTTTTCTTTCATGCGCAAAATAGCTTCGCGCCGTGCACGGTCCAGCAGGCTTTCATAAGACACGACCTTGCCGCCGACCAGGGAGCGCAAGGCAGCCAGAAAGCGCTTGAAATAATCGACAGATATAACAACACTGCCGGTGACCAGTATCGGATCGTCAGCCAACTGAGGCGCCGGGGGTATACGGCTGGCTATCGCGGTGATGTGGCGTAATTCGGCCTCGCGCCTGATAATAGATTTGTAGTGCTGTTTTTCGAAATGGCGACCAAAGCCATAACCCAGGGCCAGCAAGATCGCTAGAACGATTAAATCGACCATGACATCACTCTATCTTGACGGCGGTGCCATAGGCGAATAGTTCAGCGGCACCGTGAGTGACCGAGGACGTCGAGAAGCGCACATTCAGCACGGCATTCGCCCCGATAGCTTGCGCCTGTCGCTTCATCCGGTTGACGGCTTCTTCTCTGGATTCGTGCAACAACTCGGTGTAGCCGCGCAGCTCACCACCGAACAGGTTTTTAAAGCTGGCAAGAATGTCGCGTCCAACGTGCTTGGTCCGAACGGTACTGCCCTGTACTAATCCCAGATGTTCTTTTATATGTTTGCCCGGGATGATTTCCATATTGCTCACGATCATCAATGCTCTCCATCGAATTATAAATATTTCGAGTATAGCCAATAATTCGACATTCGTGAGTGATAGTAGAGTTCGGAGTGATTAGTCAGATGTTGCATGAAGGTTTGGATTTTAGGGGCAGTCGATAAGCAGATTGGACGATCGCCCACAGATGCATCAAAAATAGACGGAGGGCAATGGTGCAAAAGATCGCCGCGCGCTTGCGATGACGCGGTTTTGTTCCACCCTACCAAAACATAAAGCGTTTTCTGTGTCTCCGCGTCTCTGTGGTAATACACAGCGTTTTTAGCCTGGACCGATTCGTTGTGCAAACGCACCGAGTCAGGCTGCATTCTCAACCCGGGCTTCTGAAATGCAATTCAGCAATCAGGCCCGGATGGTTGTCACCGAATTCGATCGTGGCATTGTGCATCCGTGCAACCGCCGCGACCAGACTCAGACCGAGGCCGCTGCCGTGCTGTGACCGGCTCTGGTCCATACGGTAGAAACGCTGCAATACGTTCTCTCGTTCGGCGACGGGGATGCCCGGACCGTTGTCCGCGATCGACATTAGCGGATGGTTGTCACGCTCAACGAGACGCATTTGAATTCGGCCGCCAGCAGGGGAATACTTTATTGCGTTATCCAGCAGGTTGATGATCGCTTGAAACAGCAGATCGCGATCACCCTGTACCTGTGGTTTAGCATCCAGCGTAATATCGATCACGATCTGCTTTTCTTCGGCCACTGCATCATACAACTCGGCGGCATCCTGAAGCAGCTGTGCCAGATCAACGGTCTCAATGGTTGTTTTTACGCCACCTGCTTCGATGCGGGCAATGCGCAACAAAGCCCCGAACGTGGCCAGAAGCTGGTCGGCGTCAGCGATACTTTGCTCGACATAGACCGCATTCTTGCTGTTAGTATCGAGTGTCGTATGCAGTTGTTCCAGTCGGTTGCGCAGCCGAGTCAGGGGCGTGCGCAAGTCATGGGCCACGTTATCCGTGACATGGCGGATGCCGGACATCAGTTGTTCGATCTCATCGAGCATCGCATTCAGGCTGATCGCCAGCTGATCGAACTCGTCGTTCGAACCCGTGGTTTCGATGCGCCGTTGCAAATCGCCGGCCATGATTTCGCGGCTGGCCTGGTTGATGCGTTCGATGCGCTTGAGCATGCTGCGGCTCATGATGATGCTGCCGATCATCGCCAGGGCCAGTGTCAGCACCGTCCCCCAGACCAGCGCTCTGATGATCAATCGCTGCGTCGCCTTGAGCTCGCGCGTGTCACGACCAACCAGCAGATGCAGACCGCCCTGCAGCAGAAAGGGCTGTGCTCGGGCTTGAAAGACGCGGCCACCGGCACGCGTATCCCTGAATGCAAACGTGAGCCAGCCGTCGCTGCCGGTTTCGACGTCCGGCCAGGCATCGATATTGCCGGCCAGTGGTGAAAGGGTTCGCGACGCGAGTAAGTAAACAGACGAGCTGTCGGGGTCGCGTTCGATTCTGTCCTGGAGAATGGCCACCAGATTGCTCAGGCCGCCTTCGCGGTACTGTTCGGCGAGACCGGTTATTTCGGCTTCGATGGTAGCATCGGTTTGCCGTGCCATATAACCGACCGTTGCCCAATACAGAAATCCGAGCAGCAGCAGTACCGAGCCGGCGAACAACATCATGTACACCAGCGATAGCCGAAACGCTGAGCTTCTGATCAGTTCAACCGCTTTCATTGATCATATACCCCGCACCACGCACGGTGTGCAACAAGGGCGTTTTAAAACCCTTGTCGATCTTGCTGCGCAGACGGCTGATATGCACATCGATGACATTGGTTTGGGGATCGAAATGATAATCCCAAACGTGCTCCAGCAGCATGGTCCGCGTCACCACCTGCCCTGCGTGGCGCATCAGATACTCGAGCAGACGGTATTCACGCGGCTGTAACTCGATCGCCCGACCGGCCCGGATGACTGTACGCGACAGCTGATCGAGTTCAAGATCGCCCACCGTGAGAAGTGTCTCCACGTTGACACTGGTTGTGATACGGCGTTGTAGTGCTTCGAGGCGGGCATCGAGTTCACTGAACGCAAACGGCTTTATCAGGTAATCGTCGGCTCCAGCTTTCAGTCCGACAACCCGATCATCCACTTCGCCGAGCGCACTGAGTATCAGGATAGGGGTGTCGATACCGGCGGCTCGGATACTTTTGACGATTTTGAGACCATCTATGCCAGGCAGCATACGATCGATGATCATCGCATCGTAGTCTTCGGTAGTGGCTAGCGCCAGACCATTTTTACCGTCATGAGCCGCATCAACGGTGTGCCCGGATTCGTTCAGACCTTTTTCGAGATAAGCCGCGACCTCGAGGTCGTCTTCGATCAGCAGTAAGCGCATCTAAATGGGATTCCTCATTGCTCGTCGCAATAGCAAGTGTACTATAGGCCATGCAGACTGCTTCACCCCGCAACATTACAAAAATGTAATCTTGTGGCAAGCATGCGGTAAGCCGTGTGTCCTTATTATGTTGCCCAGGTAAACAAGGTTTTGATGCGGGTATCGATTCCCGCGCATGATACACGTAACGGGAGTGACACTATGAAGACGATACAGACTAAACGATTGCGCAGGACGGCGATCGCAGCGGCGTTGACCGTCGCGCTGATTGGCGGACAGCTTCCGGCTTTATCGGTTGCATCGACGTCAACGCTGCCTGCGCGCACCCACACGGCATCATGGCAACAGCAGCCAGGCAGTTTTGCTGAACTGATCAAACAGGTCAAACCAGCCGTGGTCAACATCGCCACCACCGGCGGCAGTTCGATGCCAAATGGTATGCAGCAATTCGAGTTCAGCATGCCGGACCTGCCGGAGGGTTCGCCATTCGGCAAATTCTTCGAGCACTTCTTCGACAACATGCCTGAGGCGCCGGGAGGTGGCCAGCATCCCGAGGTCACGGGCGCCGGTTCTGGCTTCATCATCAGTGCGGATGGCTATATCGTAACCAACCATCACGTGATCGATGATGCCAGAAAGATCGAAGTCGTCATGGACGACAGCAGCCGTTTCGAAGCTAAGGTCAAGGGCATCGATTCAAAAACCGATCTGGCCTTACTGAAGATCGAAACGGACAAAGCGCTGCCGTTCGTCGCCTTCGGTGATTCCGATACGGCTGATGTCGGCGACTGGGTCGTTGCTGTTGGCAATCAGTTCGGACTCGGTGGCTCTGCCACCGCGGGCATCATCTCGGCACGCGGACGCGATATACAGTCCGGCCCGTTCGACGATTTCCTGCAGATCGATGCGCCGATCAACCGCGGCAACTCCGGCGGCCCGTTGTTTGATACCCGGGGGAATGTTATCGGTATCAACACGGCCATCTACTCACCAAGTGGCGGCAACGTCGGAATTGGTTTCGCGATTCCAGCGAACATGGCGAAAGACATCGTTGCTGAACTCAAAAACAATGGTGCAGTAACCCGCGGCTGGCTGGGGGTAGTAATCCAGCCCGTCACAAAGGAGATCGCCGAAAGCCTGGGCTTGCAGAAGGCACAAGGCGTGTTGGTCGCTAATGTCGTCAACGACAGCCCTGCGAGTCAGGCAGGCTTTAAGGTCGGCGATGTTATCTTGAATATGGATGGCGCACCGCTGGATGATTTCAAGGAGCTGCCGAAGCGGGTGGCTGCAACCGGTGTTGGCAGCCGGTCGGCATTCGATATTTATCGGGATGGCCGCAAGCAGCAGCTCAGTGTCGTGATCGGTAGTATGCCGGGTGAGGATAAGCAAGTCGCCAAGGTCGATACCGATAGCAAGGCCGACACTGTCAAGCTGGGTCTGCAACTCACTGCATTGACGGCGGAAATGCGCGAACGTTTCAATGTTGCAAAGAACAGCAGCGGTGTCCTGGTCGCCGGGGTCGAACGTGGCAGCCCGGCATCCAAGGCGGGTATACGTCCAGGCTCGGTGATTAACATGGTCGGCCAGCAGCCGGTGGAAACGCCCGCTGAGGTGATCGAACACGTTCGCGATGCGGCCGAAAAGAAAAAGTCGGCAGTGTTGCTGCGGGTCGAGTATCGTGGCCAAAACCGGTTCGTCGCAGTGAAACTGGCCACTGCGTAATTCCCTCCTAAGCATCAGATACGGGTATTGCCACCTGTTGACGATGGCCAGTACCGACAGAGCCCGCACAACGCGGGCCCTGTTTTTCAAGCAAACGAGGTTGCACGCGTAGGAGGGACTTTAGTCGCGAATTCAGCCGAAATTCGCGACTAAAGTCGCTCAATACATGTCCGGTAACAACATACCCTTCGTGCCGCGGTGAATACAGGCGCAATGGATTTACTACGTATGGTTGGACCTTGTCAATAGCTCAGCCAAACACCTGGTTCCATTGCTCAGCCGTGAGTATCTCGCGCATCAAACGTCGCACATAGACGATATCCTGCAGGGTCTGTATTCGTAGAATATCCAGCGGTTCCAGTATTTCAATAAGATCGTCAGCCGATGAATCCCACTGGGCTGATTTTGTCAGGTATGCGTCGAGGCTTTCGGCGACCGCTTTTTGATAGCGTTGCGTTAGTTGATGCAACTCTGCGGTCAGCATCACGGCCTGCTCGCGGATTTCAGTGTCCTCGATTGCCTCCATGCAACGCGCCTGCAATATCCCCGGGTTAAGCATACTGACGGCCTCAGAGCCAGGGCGGGACAGGGCGTTAATGGCGGCAAGGGTGACGAGTACGGGCAAAGCTCAATCCTCTTATAGTGTGTAACCGGTAACCGCCTTGCCGGTCTGGTTGAGTACCTGTACGACTTCAGCCCATTGTTCGGGTGACAGGGAAGTGTGCAGCTCGTCCTGCAGCAGCAACAGATTGTTGCGCAAGGACACGCGTTGTTTGGCGTATGCATTGATCAGCTGGCCCAACTGGGTTTCGGTCACATAGCGATCGTTCAGCATTTGGTTGAAATCATCGACGAAAGCCTGATGTTCAGCGATAATGTCACGCGCCTGAGCCTCGATGCGCTCGGCGATGCCGATCAGCGTTTGCTGTTGATCGTTGCTGGTCATTTCGTCGAGCAGGCTTCTCAATTCGCTTATGGCTCTATCGCTAGCCGGCTCGTCTTTGACCTCTGTACACGCGCTAAGCAGCAACACCGATGCGGCAGCCAGTTTCAACAGCTGCCTTCTGTCGAGCAGCTTCGTGTCAGTTTGGTGGTTGGGTGTGGACATGATCGATTGTTCATCACGAAGGGTTGAACGGAAACACAAGTGGTACCACAGACAGTGTAACGACATAGGTCAATAATAACAGCGGTACAAGCACCTTAGGCTGACTGACCTGCCGTAGTATACCCGAAATTTCAGATAGCACTTGATGTCGCCGAGCAAGTCCAAGATGAGCAGAATGAAGTTACGCAAACTTAAGACAATCGAATTGCGAGCGCGTCATGCTATCAGATACTGTCTAATGTGCGGCACTCACGCCTCTGGTAGAACAGCAGTAGCACGTAAATTCCCAGCGCTGCGAAAAGGTGTTTCAAAGAGTGGCCACTGATGAAACCCAGCTTTTCGTAGACCTCGCCATCGAAATGTTCAAATATCTTCGCGGTGATGTACAACACCAGCAACCACCAGTACGCTTGTACATGGGTGCATTTTGAGCGAAAACAGACCAGTATGATCGGTATGGCCAACATCGGATAGAACTGCACTATCGCGTAAAACCTCAGATCACCATTGCCGTGGATTTCGCTGACATGCCAGTAAATGACCGACAGCATACCCGCCAGTATCAACGGCAGCAGCAGTGCCTTGCCGGAACGAATCGTGATGAACTCGCTGACGATGATCGAGAACAATGCCATGAACGCGATCGTCATCGGCAGACGGTCCCAGACCAGGGTCTGATTGTTCGGTTCCAGGTGGTAATAGCTCGAGCCAAAAGCGACCAGGAAGGTGCCGAAAAACAGCAGGTTGTATGCCATACCGGTGTTATCCAGAAATCCGGGTTTTGACGGTTTTCTGAGTTGGTTGATTCCGAGCAAACCGACAAGCGCAAATGGGACATTGGTGACAACGTTCCAAAAATTCGGGATGGCCCAGATCTCTCGCGTATCGACAAAGAGGTGGTAACTGACGTCTTGTGAAATCGGGCCTTGATCAATGATGACGCCAGCTGCAAGTACGGCGCTCAGGATCAATAAAGTATAACCCGTGCGTTCGGTTCGTATGGCAAACATAGAATTCAGCAGCTTAGGGGAATGTTCTTATCCTGGCTTTGTTCATTTCCATGTTGGCAACGAACGCTGATTTTGGTTTTATCCATAGTGGTAATTGCAACCGACAAATATCTGTTTCAAGGTGGCATGGCGCATTGGATCATCGACGCAATGTTCAACTGCGGAATCTAGGAATATGCACGGATCATATGCTCGCTCAGATTCATTCAACTCGCAGTCCAGCCAACACCGGCCGGCCCCAGTCATCACAGCCATACATTAACGGGACCACTGTCTGCCCGGTTGCTTTCGCGCTCATTATCGCGGTTAACAAGTATTTGCCTTTTTCCGTATCACCAAAGACCCTTTTCCATTGCGCGTCTTTGCCGCTACAGTCATCAGGATTGAAGTCAGTTTCGAATTTAACGTACACCCGCTCACCTGCAGCAGAGCCTTCGATAATATACTGAGAAATTCGGGTTGGTTGCTGCCAGCCCCCTCGGGCCACGGACTGTGTTGCGATCGACACAACAGCCAGGCAAAGTATGAATATGGCTATTCTATTTCTTTTCATGTTGACTCCTTAATCGCTCCTGTTGTTTTTTTTGCCGAGAGGCAACCATGTCCACAGCAGATGCTGCGAAGTGATTTCCTGAATCGTAAGAAAACGTCTATCTCGAACAGCGATTTAGCTGTAATGCGTCATTGTAGATCGTGATTCACGATGCCAGTTCAGCGCACCACTAAAAGCGGCTTAACAGGGTCACCCATAAGTCGAGTTCTGTCAACCAGGTGAATGAGTGATATACTGCCAGACATACGCACAAGTCGCACGATTGTATATGTAGGAATATCAAGCAGTGAAGAATATACTCGTCGCAGTTGAAAGTTGTGAGTCCACAACTATCGCATCACCGATGATTGAGAAAACGTTGGAGCTGGCCAATGCTTTTTCTAGCAAGGTTTGGCTAGTCCACGTGCTGCCGCATTCTCGTCAACCACCGTTTAATATCGACAGCAAGACCGCACGTCGAGAGCTCGCCGCGGAGTTTCGCAATGAGCATGAGTTTCTGCAACAGCTCGCGAAGTGTATTCAGGAGCGAGATATCGATGTCACCGCGTTATTGGTACAGGGATCAATTATCAACTCGATATTGAAGGAGTCCGAGCGACTGGATGTCGACCTGATTACTCTGGGATGTCATAAACACGGTCGGCTCTATGGTGCGTTGATGGATAATACCGAAGAGGGTTTGCTGAGCCAATGTCCTCGTCCGATTATGTTCATTCCCGAACCAGATTAATATCCGGGCTAATCAAATACCGTCATTCCGGCATGCTTTTGGTCGGAATCCAGTGTCGTTGACGAACAATAAGACCAGAAAAATGGACCGCTGTGGCGCTTTTGCAGTAGGGATACTTTAGCCAACCCGAGTCAAATTAATAGCCAGTTCACGCCTTCCAGGCCGACACGAATCACGCCGCTGACCAGAAGCGCTACTGCGATAGACAAGGCGATCGAGAAAAAGGCCTCCCTGCGCCCGATGGTTCTGAGCATCACCGCGAATGTGGAGACACAAGGGATGTAGAACGTCAGAAAAATCAGGAGGGTCACGATTTGTACCCAGTCGAGATAGAGTCCGATGTCAAAACTGCCGAGAGCCTGGTAAATCATCAACAGTGAGAGTTCTTTGCGCAGGACGCCAAACAGTATCGGCACACCGAGCACTATCGGCAGTCCCAGCCACCAACTGGTAATGGGTGTAAACACCATATTGATCACATCGTCGGCACCAATGTGTCGTAACAACGCGAGTACGATACTGCCACCGACCAGTAGTGGCGTCACAATCGTCAAGATGTCACGGGTGCGCATCCACGTCGTGCTAATCAGTGCCGACAGTGCAGGCATCTCGTAGTGAGGGATGTCAATCACCTGGCCGGGACCCGTCTCAGGATAACGCCAGGTAAGCAGGCGCCCGAGTAGAGCGATGACCAGCATCGTCAACAAGAACAAGCCGAACACGCCGAGACCACCGAGGTATTTCCCGCCGATGGCGAGAATGATGGCGGAGCGCGCCGAACACGGGACAAAGGTGATCAGTAACGATGCAACGATACGATCACGCCCGCTGGCCACGGCCGCTGCACCGGCGATGGCGGGTACGTTACAGCCCAGGCCGAGTAAAAAGGGCAGTGCAACGCCACCGTGTAAACCGATTCTATGGAAGCCTCGGTCCACCACAAAGGCGATGCGTTGCATGATGCCTGCCTCTTCCAGCCAGACCAGCAGCAATACCAACGGGATCATGTACGGTACGACGATGCCGACCAGGCCAATCAGCCCATCAACCACAGCGCGGGCGACGACGCCGATTACGCCTGTCGGCTGCCATTCGGCTACCGCGTCGATCAGGCGCGCGGCTGTGATGCTGTCGATATAAACGCTGACCTCGAACACGACAAACAACACCAGTGCAAACACAGCCAGACTGCCCAGCAGGCCCCAGCGTGGGTGCAGAAACAACTCATCCAACCAGTATCGCCACGCCCGCCCTTCGACTGGCGGGCCCAACCGGCTGACGGTTTCGAACAAGGTGGCGGCGCGGTGATGCCGGTCGGCGTGCAGTTCTTCTTCCAGCGGTCGCGGTAGTGATCGCTCGGCGTCGGTGCGCAATTGCAGCAGTCGCGGCAGGCGTTCGGGGAAATGCTGCTCTAGCTCGTCGATAAAGTAGCGGTCATTCGCCGCCACCTGCGTCAACAAGAAAGAGTAGGGTACCCGGAAGGCTCTTTGCAGTTCGGGATCGTGCAGCGCCGCGTTGAGCGGTTGCAGCGCTTCGACAAGATAATCGCTTGGTGGTTGCGGGTGCGGTATTTCGCCTTTGCGCACGGCGTTGGCGGCCGCGGTGAACAACTCCGATATGCCGTGGCCCATCAGTGCAACGGTCGGAATCATGGTGATGCCGAGTTGCCGGCTCAACGCCTGGCTATTGATGTGCACGCCCTTTTGTCGTGCCTCATCCATCATGTTCAACGCCAGTACCATGGGCTTGCCCAGTTGACTCAACTCGATCGTGAGTTCGAGGTGACGCTCTAACGCGGTGGCATCCATGACCTGAATGATCACATCGGGCGATGCAAACGGTACCGGTGGTGCGTTCTGCTCATGCGCTGATACCAGCGGCGAGCGTTCGCCCCATAACAGATAATGCAAGGTCACCAGATCATCCGCGGGCATGTTTTTCAGCGATTGGATACTCGGCAATGAGATCAGCCGGGCTTCGTCGAAACCGATCTGTACCGGACATTCGGCGTAGGTCTGATGCGTTCCAGCCAGTTCGCCGGTCTGAATCGAGGTCGCCGCTACCGCGTTAAACAGGGTGTGTTTACCGCTGTTGGGCATGCCAACCAGAGCAATGCGTAAATGCTGGTGTCCTCGAAATACCGGTTTCGACAAGGGTACATCGAATTGTTGACTGGTCGGATGCTTGATCATTAGAAGGTCATTATACGCTCCGAGCATGCATAGGGTAGCAGGCGCAGATCTTAGCAGGCCAGATTCTATTAACACTTTAATAATAAAATAATATCGCTATATTCCAAGTAAGTCATATAAATGGTAAGGGTATTGTGAAAGACTAGAAAGGATGTTTTACTTACCACCATTCGGCTGAATGGTAATCAATTAAATAAAGGAATCGCTCACCTTGGATGACACACTACAACAGCTTTTAGCGACCGAAAATGCGGCTCGCGAACTCGTCGAGAATGCGCAGAAAGACAGCGATCACATGGTGCAAACCGCCTTGCACGAGGCACACTTGCAGGAAGAACGTTTCCAGGCCCGCGTGCCAGAAATGCGTGCCTCTTACATTGAAAAATCGGATCAACGTGCCGCGCAGACAGTTGCAGAAATGGAGCGTCGCTTCCATGAACGTTTCGATCAGCTTAGGAAAGATGCTGACACACACGAAGAGTCTGCATTAGAAGCAGCTTTTCACGAGTTGCTCGGTGCCGGCAAGAAGTGAGCGGGCTGGCTCATCAGGCTTACCTGCGTACCCGCCTTGCGATTATGAGCGAGAACCTGCTGGGGCGGGAAAAACTCCACAAGCTCTCGACGCTTTCTCTCGAGGAACTCGCCAAACACACTGGTTTTGATAAATATCAGGGCCCAGATCCTACCGCCCGTCTGGCGGCATTTGAACGCGCTCAGATGCAGATCTGGCTGGACGAGCTCAGTGCGCTGTTGCGGCCGCTCGAAGGACCGGCCCGGCGTTTGTTGACCCAATGGGCCAGTCGTTACGAGTTGCTCGACATCAAAGCGCTGGTGCGTGGCAAGATTGGCCAATTGCCGAATGAGGAAATCGAACGCAGTCTGTTCAAACTGCCGGGTTTTCTCAGCCTCAATCTCGATGAGCTTCTCAATACCGATACGGTCCCCGAATTGCTGCGCCATTTACTGAAAACGCGCTACCGGAGTCTGGCCGTCCAGGCGTTGCGACGCTACGAGGAAAATCCCGATCCGTTTCTGCTCGATGCGACGCTCGACCAGCAGTTCTACAGCAACCTGATCAACTGGGCGCAGCGACTGGAAGGACACGATCGCACCGAGACGCTGAACATGATCGGTCGCTTCGTCGACCGGCACAACCTTGTCTGGAGTCTGCGCTATCGCTACAACTACCGCCTGCAAACCAGTGAAGTTCTGTATCTCGCTATCGATGGCGGACGTGTGCTGAACCGGGCCAAGTTGCAGCAAATCCTGCAGATGGATACGCTGGAAGAGGCCCTCGGAAAGCTGCCATCGAATATTCTCCGTTCGGGGGAGATGCCGCGTGAGATTACTAATATAGAGTACGCGATGCGCAACGATCTGTTCGAATATGCCGAAGGCGCGATGCGTCGCAGTCCGTCGATTCTGACCAGCGTGCTGGCGTATTTGCTGCTGCGCCGCGGTGAAATAAAAAAGGTCTACGCTATCGTGCACGCACGGGTCAACGGATTGAGCGACAGTATACTCGAAGAGGCTTTGAATCCTCTTGAGGATATCGCCGCATGATCCTCGCCGGCCAGGACATGCGCCACATCACGATAAAGCTGATGCGCGACGATTTACCGCGCGCGAGCCTGGTGATGGCTGAGCTCGAGGCTTTTGCGCCGGATCAACGCCCCCTGCTCGAGACGGAACTGCCGGAAATTCCGGGCGAAGATTTTCGCAGCCGCATCCGCCGCGCCTGGGGCCATCTCGATCGTCTGGTCACTCTGATCGGCGAACTGCCGCCGCAAGATACCGAAACGCCGGTGTTGGTTTTGCAAACCGAGCAGCTGATCGAAATCGATCAATGGTTGGCGAATGCGTGGAAACAGTGTGTGCCCTGTGATGAGGAACTGCACCGCATCGATGAAGATTTTCGTGAGCTCGACCAGTTGAAAAAATCGCTGGAGGAATTCGCCGATCTGGATGTCAATCTCAGCTGGTTACAGGGCGAACACGAACACCTGGATATGCGCATCGGCTCGGTACCGGTCGAGAACATACCGCGCTTGCGCGAGGTACTGGCTTTGTCCAACCACCTGATATTGAATGTCGCGGGCGATGGCGATACCCGGCGTATTTTGATCGCCGGTCGGCGTGAAGACGCTGCCATTCTCGACAGCGTGCTGCAAGCCGCTGCTTTCAAACCGGTCAATATCCCGGCGAGCTTCGATCAGCATCCGGACCGGGTGCGTGATGAGCTGGCGAGGCGACGGCAGATACTCGAACAACGATCGAGTGAGTTGCACGGCATGATGACCAACTGGCGCAGCAGCAATTACCGCCAACTACTGCGGGCCCGTCAGCTGCTCGAAGCCGCTGAGCCTTACTCCAATGTCCGTGGCGCCGCGCGTAGCCGTGGTGTACTCGCGGTGCTGCAGGGTTGGGTACCGGCCAGCCGCCTCGGCGAAGTGGAGGCGAAACTCCAAAAGAGCCTGAGACTGCCGTTCGTACTGGAGTCGCGCGAGCCGCGCAGCGATGAGCGCCACCTGGTGCCGGTTCCGGTTCGCGAGCGTGGTCTATTGAAACCGTTCTCTAAATTGGTCGAACAGTACGGTGTGCCGCGCTTTGGCGAGTTCGACCCGACGATTCTGTTCGCGGTCACGTTCGTCGGAATGTTCGGGATGATGTTCGGCGACATCGGCCACGGTGCGATCATCGTGCTGACCGGGCTGGTGCTGCGTCGTAAAATCAGGTCGTTTACTTACCTGTTCGTCCTCGCCGGCGCGTCGTCGATGCTGTTTGGCTGGCTCTACGGCAGTATCTTCGGATACGAGCACTGGATTGAACCGTTATGGCTTGCCCCCATGTCTGACCCGATCTACATGCTGACCGTCGCCCTCGGCTGGGGCGTTACGTTTCTGACCGTTGGCTCCGGCCTTGCGATCACCAACCGCCTGTTTTCCGGCGATCTGGCCGGTGCGCTGTTCGCTGCTGGCGGACTGTTCTCGCTGATCTTCTATATGGCCTTACTCGGCGGTCTGGTCAACCTGGTGCAGGGTGGCGGCTTTCCGCTGGTCGCCACGGTAATGATTGTGATCACGCTGATACTATTGATCAGTTATCAGTGGCTGTCCTCTGATATGCCCTATGGCGAGCGCGTCTTTACCACGGTTATCGAAACCTTCGAGATTGTCAACGGCTACATTTCCAGCTCGCTGTCCTTCCTGCGCGTGGCGGCGTTCAGTTTGAACCATGTCGCTTTGGCGCTTGCGGTGTTCACGCTGGCTAACACGATGGGCACAATTGGATATTGGATCACGCTGGTGATCGGCAACATCTTCATCATTGTACTCGAAGGCCTGATCGTCGCGATACAGACGCTGCGTCTCGAGTACTACGAAGGTTTCTCGCGTTATTTTTACGGTGATGGAACACCGTTCCGGCCTTTACGCGTCGGCCGCTCGCAAAACTCAACAATTAACTGATCAGGAGCAACCATGACGACCATCATCGCACTACTCACCCTCGCACTGCTGGGCATGATCGCGACCGGTATCTATCTGCATTACAGGCCGCTGCAACCGGAGCGCGCCCGACGCATGTTCAGGCCTACTGTTGTCACCAACCTCGCTGTGTTTTTCGGCGCGCAGGCGGTAGCGGCCTTCCTCGGCGTCAACGATGCCCTGGCCGCCGCCGAAGGTGCCGCAGGTGGGCTAGCCGAGATCAGCACGGGTATGGGGCTGGCGTTCATCGGCATTGGACTGCCGACCGCATTGAGCACGATCGGTGCCGGTATTGCGGTGGGACCGATCGGCGCTGCTTCGCTCGCGGCCGTTTCCGAGAAACCCGAAATGTTTGGCCGCACCCTGGTCTACCTCGGCCTCGCAGAGGGTCTGGCCATCTACGGTCTGGTGATCTCGATCCTGCTGTTGAACCGGGTCTGATAAGCATGGAACCCACACCAACACGCCAGATTTTTTTGGGCGCAGCCCCATTGGCGACCGGTTTCCGTCTCGCTGGCTTCGAGGTCTATCCGGGTGCTGATGCCGCGCAACTGGATCGATTACTGGATGAATTGCGTGCCTCGCGCACGCCGGCCCTGGTTGTGATCGACCAGGATCTCGCCGAGTCGGATAGTCAACGTCTGGAAAGGGTTCGCAGCGAAGGCGGCCGCATTCTACTGACCCAGGTGCCGCCGTTGAATCGGCCGGATGAGATGCATAGCTCGGTCGATGATCGGATCCAACAACTGTTGGGCATGGACGGAGACACGGCATGACACAACCTGAACAAACCCAACTGCAAGCACTGGAAGGCGCGATCATGAAACGTGCCGAAGAGCTCGCGCAAGAAATCAATGACAAGGCCGAACGTCAGCGTGATGTCATCCTGCGCGATGCCGCCGAACACTTACAAATGGCCGAGGAACGCGAGCTCATGGCCATCAAGGACGAGGCGGAACGGCACTTTCACCGCGTGACCCAGGCTGGCGAACTCAAAATGCAAAGCCGTCTCGACCAACTGCGCTGGGAGTTGGTACAAACCGTGCAGGCTCGCCTGACCGAACACATGAACACCTTCTGTGACGAACGCAAGGCCTACCGGGCCTGGCTAATAAAGATGGTGCGCGATGCCGCCGCTGTGTTGCCGGACGGCGATCTGGTTGCTGAGGTCAACGCGGAGGATTTGATCTGGCTGTCCGATGAATGGCCTGATCTGGTCGCCGAAGCGGCCCCGCAGCGCGCGATCTCGCTCGCCGGTGAACCGATCCGTGGTATGGGGGGCATCAAGGTGCGTACCGCAGACAACCGCGCGCAGGTCGACAACCGCTTCGAAGGTCGGCTGTCGCGCTTCGCAGCTGATATTCAGCGCGTGATACTGCACGAGTTGTTCCCTGCCGATATCAGCGCCAGCGCGCGTAGTGGAGGTCCACAATGAGTGAAGCCCGTGTTGGCCGTATTATCGAAATCAATGGCCCCATCCTTCGCATCAACATGGCAGGCGCACGAATTGGTGAACAGGTCCGCATCGGCAGTCTCGACATCGTCGGCGAAATCATCGCCCTCGAAGGCGATATCGCGATTGTTCAGGCGTACGAGTCGACCGAAGGGCTGCGTCCGGGTGAGGCAGTTCATGGTCTGGGTCGCCCGCTAACGGTTGAACTCGGTCCCGGTCTGCTGCAAGGCATCTTCGACGGCGTGCAACGGCCGTTGACCGAAATCGCTCGCGTTGCCGGCGATAATATTCCGCGCGGCCTGGCCATCGATTCCCTCGACCGCAAGCGGCAGTGGACCTTCTTGCCCTGCGATGGTCATGAACCGGGTGACACCCTCGCTGCGGGGGAACTCCTCGGCACTGTGCAAGAAACCGAGACGATCGAGCACCGCATCTTGGTGCCGCCCAACGTGCAAGGTGAGCTGATCGATCTTGCCCACGCCGGCGAATACACGCTAGAGGATACCATTGCGCAGATACGCGACGAAAATGACCAGGTTCACAAGCTCAACCTGTATCACCGTTGGCCGGTGCGCATCCCGCGTCCGTATAGCAGGCGGGATCACGGTGTGGAGCCGTTGATCACCGGGCAGCGCATCCTCGACACCTTCTTCCCGTTGCTCAAGGGTGGCAAGGGTGCCGTGCCGGGACCTTTCGGTGCCGGCAAGACCATGGTGCAGCAACAGGTTGCGCGCTGGTCGAACGCGGATATCGTGATCTACGTGGGCTGCGGCGAACGCGGCAACGAACTCGTCGACGTGCTGGAGAGCTTCCCGCAACTCGAGGATCCGAATACCGGACGCGGCATGATGGAGCGCACCCTGCTCGTCGCCAATACCTCGAACATGCCGGTGGTGGCACGTGAGGCATCGATCTACGTCGGTATGACCATGGCGGAGTATTTCCGCGACCAGGGCTACGACGTCGTCATGCTGGCCGACTCGACATCGCGC